>DATBME010000007.1:0-48660 GCA_036555005.1 Candidatus Limnocylindria bacterium
CCGGTCGAGGATGACGTCGGCCGGGGCGCTGAGAAGGACGACCGCGTCGAAGCGGTCGTAGAACGTCGACTGGTACGTCACGCAGCATTCGACGAAGGTCGAAAGACCATCGTCGGAATCGAGCAGCCGGGTGATCCTCTCCTCGACCCATAGCCACTCGCCGCGGTGCAGCGCGTCGGTGGGCTCAACATAGGCGCGATATTCGCGCCAGCCCGGATCACCGGTGTCTACCACGCGATACCCGCGTCGGCCAAGCTCGGCGAGAGCCGACGACTTGCCGGTTCCTGACATCCCCGTGACGAGGACCCTCGACATCGGAAAAAGGTAGCGAGTGTCAGGCGACGACGACTGAGTGAGTCGCTCGCCGACCAACGACCGTGGCCCGATCGCGGGGCCTGTCGCCGGCTATGGCCGCGGCTTGAAGCGACGAACCTCCTGGGGCCAGCCGCAGGCCTCAGCGATCTTGCCCGCCCACATCTTGGCGGCCTCGTCATCGGCCACGTCCACCACCGTGAACCCGCCAAGGAACTCCTTGGTCTCGATGAAGGGCCCGTCAGTGATGACCAGCGAGCCACTCGTCGCGTCCGCGCTGAAGGCCGTGTCGACCTCCTCCTCAAGCCCACCGGCGAACACGAAGACGCCAGCAGCCTTCATCTCGTCGATGACCGCCTTGCCGAGCTGCCCGCGCCCGCGGAACCACTCCTCGGTGTGGTCGCCGACCCACTGCTGGTTGAAGTAGATGAGGTACTCGGTCATGACTGCTCCTTGCCCGGCGGACGCAGGTGCCCGCCTTCACTTACGCGACGAACGGCGAGAGGCAAGATCGACACCGGAGGCCCGGTCAGGACCTGAATCAGCCCTCGATCAGACGCTGCACGTCCTGGATCGAGATCAAGATGACGAGCGCGATCAGGACCATGAAGCCGGTCAGGTAGATCAACGCCTCGCGCTCGGCGGGGAGCTTCCGGCGCCGCACCGCCTCGATCAGCACCACCGCGATCCGCCCGCCGTCGAGCGGTGGGAAGGGCAGCACGTTCAGCACCGCCAGGTTGACCGACAGGATGCCGACGAAGATGAGCTGGTTGACCAGCGGCGCCTGCAGCTGGCGTCCGGTCTCCTCCGCGATCCCGATCGGCCCCACCGCCGAGCCGGCGCTGTCGTTCAACCCGAGCAGGCCGCCAACCGCCTCGGCCAGGCCGCCGGGAATGCGAATCGCCAGGTAGCCGGCCTCGGAGAAGCCCTTGACCACGGCGTCGACCGGCCCGCTGACGCTGGACGGCACCTCCACGAACCGCTCCGGCTCGTAGCTGAAGCCGATGGCGCCCTTGCCCTGCGCGAGATCCTGGTCGGTCAGCTGGCGGGGCACCACCGTGACGTCGATCAGTGAGCCGCCGCGCTCGATGCCCAGCACGACCTCCTCCCCCGCCTGGGAGCGGACGTAGGCGGTCAGGTCGGCGGAAGCCGGGAACGTCCGCCCATCGGCCGACACGATCTGGTCGCCGACCTGCAGGACCTCCTCGGCCGGGCTGTCGGGCTGGATCTGGGTGACCGTCAGCGGGCCGCGCCCCTGCGGAATCGGCATCGCCAGGGCGACCGAGAAGAGGATCCCGGCCAGCAGGAAGTTCATGACCACGCCGGCCAGCAGGACCACCATGCGGACGCCGATCGGCTTGCGGTTGAAGGCACCCTCCATGGCCTTGTCGACCGCCGCCTCGGACAGCCCGCGCTCGCGCATCTTCTGCGCCTCGGTCTCGCCGTCCTCGCCCAGCATCTTCACGAAACCGCCGAGCGGGATCCAGTTCAGCGAGTAGCGCGTCCCGTGCCAGACCACCGAGGTGATCCGCGGCGGGAAGCCGATGCCGAACTCCTGGACCGTGATCCCGGCGCGCTTGGCGGCGAAGAAGTGGCCGAGCTCGTGCACCAGCACCAACACGACCAGCACCGCCAGGAAGGCGACGATGGTCCCGAGCACCTCCATCAGGCCACGCCCGTCCCGAGCTGGGCGGTCAGCCCGTGACGGACCTCGGCGTCGAGTGCCAGGATGCCGTGCAGCGACGGTTCGTCCTCGGTTCCCCATCGGTCGACGGCCTGCGCGATGGTGTCGGCGATGCGCGTGAACGGCAGGTCCCCGGCCAGGAAGGCCGTCACCGCCACCTCGTCGGCCGCGTTGAGGATGACGCCGCGGTTCCCGCCGGCAGCCGCCGCCCGCCGAACCGCGGCGTACGCCGGATAGCGGTCCTCATCCAGCGGCAGGAACTCCAGGGCGCCCCATTCCTCGGGCGCGGCGTGCCGCGCCGGCGAGGGCAGGCGCTCCGGGAAGCTGAGGGCGTACTGAATCGGGAGGCGCATGTCGGGCACACCGAGCTGGGCCTTGTAGGAGCCATCGGTGAACTCGACCAGCGAGTGCACCACGCTCCGGGGGTGGATCACTGCATCAATCCTACTGTACGCAAGCCGGTACAGCCATCGCGCCTCCATCGCCTCGAACGCCTTGTTCACCAGCGTGGCCGAATCGATCGTGATCTTCGGCCCCATCTGCCAGGTCGGATGCGCCAGCGCCTCCTGGGGCGTCACGTGCTCAAGCTCGACCAGCGGACGATCACGGAACGGCCCGCCCGAGGCCGTGAGCACCAGACGTTGAACCGATGCGATCCGTTCCCCGAGCAGGCATTGCCAGATCGCAGAGTGCTCGCTGTCGATGGGCCGCAGCTTGTCGAGCGTGTCCCCGCCGGCCGCGTCCAGTGCGGCTGCCACCAGGTGGCCACCGGCCACCAGCGTCTCCTTGTTGGCCAGCGCCACCCGGTGGCCCGCGCGCAACGCGGCCAGCACGGCCGGCAGGGCGGTCATGCCGGTCGTTGCCACCACCACCATGTCGGTGCCGTCGGCTGTGGCCAGCTCCTCCAGGCCACCATCGGCCCAGCGCGCAGCGCTGACGCCGTCGGGTCGCGCGGTCGGCGCCCAGGCGCGCGCCTCGGGCCAGGCCGCCAGCTGCTCGACCAGGCCGGGATGCTGTCCGCCGGCGGCCAGGCCCGTCACCGCGAAGCGATCCGGGTGCGCGGCGATGACCTCCAGGGTCTGGCGCCCGATCGACCCGGTGCTGCCCAGGACCGCGACGCCGATCACGTTCCGGCGCCCACCACCAGCAGCGCGTAGCCGGCCAGGACCGGGGCGGCGAACAGGAACGAGTCGATCCGATCCAGCATGCCGCCGTGACCCGGGAACAGGAACCCGGAGTCCTTGCGGTTGGCGGCGCGCTTCAGGAGCGACTCGGCCAGGTCGCCGGCCTGCGCCACCAGGCCGATCAGCGGACCGATCACCAGCGCGTGCCATGGCTCCATGCCGACCAGCCAGGTGCCGATACCGGCGGCGATGGTCGCCGCCACCAGCCCTCCGGCCAGGCCTTCGATCGTTTTCGACGGGCTGACGTGATCGATCAGCCGCCGGCGTCCGATCCACCGCCCCGTCAGGTAGGCGCCGGTGTCATAGCCCCACACCAGCAGCAGCAGCGTGAACAGCCAGGCCGTTCCGGCACGCAGCGAGACGCCGCCAACCGTGGTCGCGGCGCTGCCATCGGCCGGTCCCAGGTGGCCGACAATGGCCACGAACGGCAGCAGCAGCGAGATGTAGGCGACGCCGAAGGACGAGGTCGCCCAGGTGCTGAAGCCGGCGCGTGGATCCGTTCGCGTGAAGGCCGCCACCGCCAGCACCAGCACCGCCGCCACGTAGGCGACCACCGGCAGGCCCGGGATGGCCGCCGCCGCCAAAAGGCCGGAGAGCAGCTCGCCGACCACCTCCTGGTTCGCGGCGATCAGGGTGGCGGCCGCGACAACCAGCCCCACCGCCATCAGCACCACCTGCGGCGGCTGGAAGCCGGCGGCATCGAGCAGGCCGATCACCTCGACCAGCGCCAGGAACACGATCAGCCCGACCAGCAGGGACAGCCACGGCTCGCCCAGCCAGGCCACCAGCAGGACCAGCGGCGCGCCGATGGCGGCTGTCAGGATCCGGGTGCGGAGCAACGTTCAGGCCCCGTAGCGGCGCTGCCGCATCGTGAACTCGGCCAGCGCCGCATCCAGGTCGGACTCGGCGAAGTCGGGCCATAAGGCGCTGCAGAAGACCAGCTCCGCGTAGGCGCCCTGCCAGAGCAGGAAGTTGCTGGTGCGCTGCTCCCCGCCGGTCCGGATGATCAGGTCGGGGTCCGGCTGCCCGGCGGTGTACAGGTGCTCGGCCAGGCGCGCCTCGTCGATGTCATGGGCCGCCACGCCGGCAGCGATCAGGGCGCGCACCGCATCCACCACCTCGGTCCGCCCCGAGTAGTTGAAGGCGATGTTCAACGCCATGCGCCTGCCGCCGCGCGTCTTCTCCTCCGCCTCGCGGATGGAGCGCTGGATGTCGACCGGCGCTTCGTGCAGGCGGCCGATGACCCGGACCCGCACGCCCTCGGTCACCAGGTCATCGGTGTACTGGCGCACGGCCCCGTCGATCAGCCCGAACAGGCCCGCCACCTCCTCGTCGGAGCGGCGCCAGTTCTCCTGGCTGAAGACATACAGGGAGAGGACCTCGATCCCGCGTTCCGGAGCCACCCTGACGATGGGCCGGATCGCCTCCACGCCCTGGACGTGGCCGGCGATGCTGGGCAGCCCACGGGCCGCCGCCCAGCGGCGGTTCCCGTCCATGATGATGGCGACGTGTCTCGGGCGCTCACGCAAGGGGCGCCTAGACCTCCATCAATTCCGCTTCCTTGCGCTCCGCCCGGCTGTCCACTGCCTCGACATGGCGATCGGTCAGTCGCTGGAGGTTGTCCAGCTCGCGGTGCTCCTCGTCCTCGGACAGGTCGCCGTCCTTCAGGCCGCGCTTGAGCTGGTCCGCCGCCTCACGGCGGTGGTTCCGGATCTCCACCCGCGCCTCCTCGGCGCGACGGCGCACCTGCTTCACCATCTCGCGGCGGCGCTCCTCGGTGAGCGGCGGCACGTTCAGGCGCACCACCGTGCCATCGACGTTCGGCACCAGGCCGATGTCGCTCTTGGTGATCGCCTTCTCGATGGCCGACAGGACCGATCGGTCCCAGGGCTGGATCACGATCAGGTGCGCGTCCGGCGTGCTGATGCCGGCAATCTGGTTGAGCGGCGTGGCGGTGCCGTAGTAGTCGACCGGGATGCGCTCCACCAGCGCGGTCGACGCGCGTCCGGTGCGGATGGCCGCGAAGTCGCGCTCCATGGCCTCCAGGGCGCGGAGCATCTTCGGCTCGGCCGCCACCAGCGCCTCGTGCGTCATCCACTCACCTCCCCGCCGATCAGCGTCCCGATCGGCTCGCCGCGCACCGCGCGGACGATGTTGCCCGGTTGCGTCATGTCGAATACGACGATCGGCATCTCGTTGTCCATGGCCAGGCTCACCGCGGTCGCGTCGAGCGCCTCCAGCCGGTTCGACAGGAGATCGGTGTACGTGATCTGCTCGTAGCGACGGGCGGCCGGCTCCTTCTCAGGATCGGCATCATAAACCCCGTCCACGCGAGTGGCCTTCAGGATCACCTCCGCGCCGATCTCCACCGCGCGCAGGGTCGCCGCGGTGTCGGTGGTGAAGTAGGGGTTGCCGGTGCCGGCCACCAGCACCACCGCTCGACCCTTCTCCAGGTGACGGATGGCCCGGCGCCGGATGTACGGCTCGCAGATCTCGGGCATGGCGATGGCCGACAGCACCCGGGTTGGGCAGCCGGTCTGCTCCAGCGCGTCCTGGATGGCCAGTCCGTTCATGACGGTGGCCAGCATGCCCATGTAGTCGGCGGTCGATCGGTCCATGCCGGTCGCGGCCGCGGACAGGCCCCGGAAGATGTTGCCGCCACCGACCACGATGGCGATCTGCACGCCTCCCTGGCCCGCCTCGGCCACCTGGCCGGCGATGTCGCGGGCCACCTCGGGATCGATCCCGTACTGGCGCGGCCCCATCAGCGCTTCGCCTGAGAGCTTCAGCAGCACCCGGCCATAGCGCCCCGGAGCGAGGGGGGCCCGCTCGACCACGTTCAGGCGGCCTCCTCGCCGTCCTGCTCGCCGGTCGTCTCGCCCACCGCCATGCGGGCGAAGCGGGCAACGCGAATGTTCTCGCCCAGCAACGCCACGCTATCGGTGATCAGGTCGGCCACCTTCTTGTCCGTGTCGCGGTACGGCTGCTCGAGCAGCACGACCGACTCGAGCCACTTGCTCAGCTTGCCGTCGACGATCTCGCCGATCCGATCAGCCGGGCGTCCCTCCGCGGCGGCCTCGTCGGAGAAGGCCTGGCGCTTGTCGTCCAGCACCTCCGCCGGCACGTCGTCCCGGCTGACGTACAGCGGTCCGAGCCCGGCGACCTGCATCGCCAGCTCGCGGGCCAGCTGTTGGAAGTCGTCGGTGCGCGCCACGAAGTCCGTCTCGCAGTTCAGCTCCAGCAGCACGCCGAGACGGCCGCCGTGATGGATGTAGCTGGTCACCACGCCCTCGCGAGCCTCACGACCGGCCTTCTTGGCCGCGGTCGACAGACCCTTGGCACGCAGCCAGGCGATCGCCTTCTCGACGTCGCCGTCGCTCTCCTCGAGCGCCCGCTTGCAGTCCATGATCCCGGCGCCCGTCTGGTCGCGCAGCTGCTTGACATCCTCGGGCTTGATCATCGTTGTCTGAGTCATTCCTTCCTGGTCCCTGTGTCAGCTGGCCTGGTCGATCTCTGGCTCGGGCTCATCCTCCGCCGCTTCGGCCGCGCGCCGGGCTCGGGCCCGCCGCTCCTCCTCCTCGTCCTCCTCAGGCTCCGGCTCGAAGACAAGCGCCTCACCGGAAGCCAGGGCGGCGGTGTAGTCGGTGTCCTCGGCCAGCGCCGCCTCGTCGACCGGCGGCAGGGCCTCGGCCTGCTCGAACTCCTCGTCGAGCCGGGCCTGCCGCTCCTGCGAGGCGGCCAGCACCGCATCGGCCACCTTCTCGCAGATGAGCCGCACGGAGCGGATGGCGTCGTCGTTGGCGGGGATGACCCAGTCGATCAGATCCGGGTCGCAGTTGGTGTCGGTCATGGCCACGATCGGGATCTCGAGGCGTCGTGCCTCGGCCACCGCGATCGACTCGCGATGGGGATCGACCACGAACAGCGCGCCCGGCAGGCGACGCATGCGACGAATGCCGCCCAGGGCGTGGTTCAGCTTGTCGATCTCCTCGACGAGCTTGCTGGCCTCCTTCTTGGTCAGCCGTTCGAACTCGCCCGCCTCGCGTCGCGCCTCGAGCGCCTCCAGGCGCTGGATGCGGCGCTTGATGGTGGTGAAGTTGGTCAGCATGCCGCCCAGCCAGCGGTTGTTGACGTAGTGCTGGCCGGAGCGCTCGGCCTCGGCGGCGATCGCCTCCTGCGCCTGCTTCTTGGTGCCGACGAACAGGATGCTGTCGCCGCGGCGGATCGTCGCGCCGATGAAGTCCAGGGCAGCTTCCAGCCGCGAGACGGTCTGCGCCAGGTCGATGATGTGGATCCCGTTGCGCTCCGCGAAGATGTAGGGGCGCATCTTGGGATTCCAGCGGCGGGTCTGATGCCCGAAGTGGACACCCGCCTCCAGGAGCTGCTTCATGGATGTGGCAGCCAAGCGTGAACCTCCGGTTCGTTCCTCCGCCCGCTTCGACTCCGCGCGATCGACCCGTGCGCCGTGCGGCGCATCGGGCACCGTGGATCGCGGGATCCGCGAGCGTGTGTGATGGGATGACCCGGTTCGAATGACTGGCCCGATGGTGGCCGGTCGCGAACCGGTGGCCACTATAGCACGGATGTTCGCCGGACTTCGGTCAGCTGGCCGGCACGGCCGCGCACGACACCGCAAATCAGCGCAGCGCACACAACAGTACCGAAGTACCCCATCCCCACCCGCACGTACCTTGACCGATCAGGGTGGGGTCGTACGTTGGTCCGGCTGTGAGGCGTAGCTCGCGAGGCGTGGCTCGCCCGCGGCACACAGCACCGGAGGCACGATGTTGGCCCGTCCGTCACTCCGTTCGACGCTCCCCCGCTCGATCCGGCCCAAGCCGCTGATCCTGGCGCTGTCGGTGGCAGTCTCGATCGCGGCGGGCTCTCTGGACGCACTCCCGGCGGCGGCGAGCGATCGGATGGTGGTCGTCCGGGCCGGGCAGACGCTGAGCGGCATCGCCGCCGCCTATGGGACGACGGTGCAGCGGCTGGTGGCCCTGAACGACATTGCCGACCCGAACCTGATCTATGTTGGCCAGCGCCTTCGCCTGCGTCCGAAATCGGTTGCCGGTGGACGTCCACCGGAGCCCGCACGGCCCGCGCACCACCCCGCGCAGCCGGTCCTGCACCGCATCACCTACGGCGAGACGCTGACCGGCATCGCCATGCGCTACGGCACCACGATCCGCGCCCTGGTCGTTCGCAACGACCTGGCCGACCCCTCGCGCATCTATGCCGGTGACGTGCTGCGCATCTCCGGGGGGCATCGCCAGGCCCGCCGCCCCGTTGATCCACCACGCCCATCCGGCGGTCCGGCGCGGCCGGCTCCGAATACCCGGACCATCATCCACGTCGTGCGCGCCGGCGAGACGCTCTCGGGCATCGCCGTCCGCTACCGCGTCGGCATGGACGCCATCGCGACGGCCAACGCGATCGGCAACCCCTCGTTCATCCTGACCGGGCAGCAGCTGCGGATTCCCGGCGTCCAGCCGGGTCACCATGCCCACCCGCGCCACCGTCCGCGCCACCGTCCGTCGCCGCCGAGCCCGGGGATGCCGCCGTCGATGGCGGCCGTCGTCAACCAGCGCAGCGCGGTGCGGCACCTGATCGTGCGGGAGGCGAGGCGCCAGTCATTCCCCGCCTCGCTCGCCCTGGCGGTCGCCTGGCAGGAGTCCGGCTGGCAGCCGGGCGTGGTCTCCAGTGCCGGCGCCATCGGGGTGATGCAGCTGTTGCCGTCGACCGCCGACTGGGTGGGCGCCACCATGCTGCACCAGCACGTGAACCCGTGGGATGCGCGCAGCAATGTGCGGGCCGGGATCACCCTGCTGAAGTACTACCTGGCCCGCTACGGCAACCGGCCGTTGGCACTGGCCGCCTACTACCAGGGCATGGCCGGGACGGACCGCTACGGCATCTATCCGATGTCGCGCGGCTATGTCGCCTCGATCCTCCACCTGCAGCGCCTGTTCGGAGGCTGAGCGTGGCTCACCACTGGTCGATGCCCGGCGTCCTCGACAGGCGCCAGGAGCTGCCGGCCGGCACGAGGGCCACGAGGTCGATGCGCAGGCCCGCCACCGACACGTGGCGTTCGGCGGCGTAGCTGCCCAGCGACGTCCGCAGGCGGGTGAGGCGGCGACCGTCGATGGCCTCGGCAGGACCGCCGGTGCGGCCAGTGCGGCGGAGCTTGACCTCCACGCCGACCAGGCAGCCGCCCCGATCCAGGCAGATCAAGTCGATCTCCCCGAACGACGACCGCCAGCGACGCTCCAGGACGCGCCAACCGCGGCTCGTCAACCAGTGCGCGGCCGCGTCCTCGGCCAGGCGGCCGAGCCGTTGCTGCGGCGCCGGCATGGCGCACCTCCAGTGGGAGGCGTGCGAATGGCCTCGGTGATCAGCCCGCGGCGGCGAACTCCTCGGCGGGCTCCGGCTCGTCGAGCCGCACCTCGTCGTCCCGCAGCTCGTCGGTGGTCAGCTCGCCGTCCGGATCGATGTCGTCCTCGGTGGGCATCTCGTCGTCGAACAGCAGGTCCAGGCTGAGCTGCTCGCCGGCCAGCAGCAGGCGCAGTGGAGCGAACGAGCGGCGGTGCCACTCGCACGGGCCCTCGTTGAGCAGCGCCTCGACGTGGCGTCGCGTGCCATAGCCCTTGTTGCGCGCGAAGCCGTAAGCGGGGTAGCGGGTGTCGAGCTCGGTGCAGATGCGATCCCGCGTCACCTTGGCCACGATGCTCGCGGCCGCGATCGAGGCGCTGATCGCGTCGCCGTCGATGATCGGGCGCTGCGGCAGGTCCACGTCACGCAGGCTGAGCGCGTCGATGACCAGGTGATCGGGCTGCTCCGGCATGCGCCCGAGGGCATCGGTCATGGCCAGCTTGGTCGCCTGCAGGATGTTGATGCGGTCGATCACCTCGACCTCGACGCAGCCGACGCCCACCGACTCGGCGCGGTCCAGGATCCGCTCGTACAGGGCTTCACGCCGAGCGCGGGGCAGCACTTTGCTGTCGCGCAGGCCCTTGATCCGATGGTGCTCCGGCAGGATCACGGCGGCCGCGACCACGGGTCCGGCCAGGGAGCCACGCCCCACCTCGTCGATGCCGGCGATGCGGTGGAAGCCGGCCATGCGCAGCTCCCGCTCATGGCGCATATGGGCGTCCCGCGGACGGCGGGACTTGCGGCGCACGGTCCGGCGCCGAGCGACCGATCCCATCACGAGATCGGTCACCGCGTCAGCGGCGCTCGCGCAGGGTGGCGGACTTGCCGACGCGGCCGCGCAGGAAGTAGAGCTGGGCGCGGCGGGCGACGCCGTGCCGAACCACCTCGATCTTCTCTACGCGGGGCGCGTGCACCATGAACGTCCGCTCGACCCCGACGCCGCTCGCAATGCGGCGCACCGTGATCTGCTCGTTCAGGCCGCCGCCACGCTTGCGCATCACCGTTCCCTCGAACACCTGGACTCGCTCGCGGTTGCCCTCGACGACCTTGACCGAGACGCGCACGGTGTCACCCGGGGCGATCTCCGGAACGTCGCTGCGGAGCTGCTCGCGCTCGAGCTCCTTGATGGCATCCATGGTGAGGCGACCTCATTATCGCGGCCTTGGCCGCGCCTTATCAGCGATTGCTGCGCCCGGCGGCGGGAGCGGGGCGTGAAGAACGCGACCGATCACTCGGCCGCGACCGGCGGAGTATAGCAGTCGGGCCGGCGCGGGCAACCACGGCGACCGGGACCCGCGGATCAGTCGGTGGCGCCCTCGCCTAGATCGGCCAGCCAGCGGCGATCCTCGTCGTCCAGCTCGGCCGTCTCCAGCAGGTCCGGGCGCCGGGCCAGCGTGCGGCGCAGCGCCTCGCGGCGGCGCCAGCGATCCACCTCGCCGTGGTTGCCCGACAGCAGGACCGGTGGCACCACCTCCCCGCCGAACTCCTCGGGCCGGGTGTACTGCGGGTGCTCGAGCAGGCCGGTCGCGAACGAGTCCGACGCCGACGACGCATCCTCGATCACGCCCGGCACCAGCCGCGCGACCGCGTCGATCAGGACCAGCGCCGGCAGCTCACCGCCGGTGAGGACGTAGTCGCCGATGCTCACCTCGCGGTCGGCCAGGGCCCGCGCCCGCTCGTCGATCCCCTCGTAGCGACCGCAGACCAGCGCCAGGTGGTCATGGGTGGCCAGCTCCCTGGCCATCGCATCGGTCAGTCGTTCGCCGGCCGGATCCAGCAGGATCACCAGGGCGCCGGCGTCGCGCAGGGGCTGAACCGCGGCGGTCAGCGGCTCGGGTCGCAGGACCATCCCCGCTCCCCCGCCGTAGGGGTAGTCGTCGACCGACCGGTGGCGGCCCAGGCCGTGCACCCGAAGGTCGTGGGTGACCACCTCGACCAGGCCGCGCTCCACCGCCCGCCCGATCACCGAAGTCCGCACCGGGAGGTCGAAGAGCTCCGGGAAGAGGGTCACCACCTCGATGCGCAGCACCGCTCAGGCAACCTCCTCGGGCTCGTAATGGACGGTCATGGTGCCGTTCGCCAGGTCGATCTCGCGGACCACGTCGCGCAAGGCCGGCAGCAGCACGTCCGGCCGCCCATCGGCTTCGACGCGATACACCTCGTTCTCGCCCGCCCGGAAAATCTCCACCAGCGTGCCGAGCTCCCGGCCCGCATCGTCACGCACGCGCAGTCCGACAAGCTCATGCCAGTAGAAATGACCTTCCGGCAGCGGCTCGGCCTCGACCTCCAGGTAGCGCCCGACCAGCGCCGCGACAGCCTCGCGCCCGCTGATCCCCTCCAGGCGGACGACCGGCACCCGGCCACCACGCTCGATCTGGTCGATCCGTCGCGGCGACGTCTCACCCTCGACGTACAGCTCGGCGCCGACGATCAGCCGATCGTCCCGATCGGTGAGCACTTCCAGCCGCATGGCGCCCGACAGCCCCTTGGGACCGAGAATGCGGGCGGCCGCCAGCCGGTCACTCGTCGGTGACGATCTCCAGCTCGACATGCCGGCCGTCACGCGCCCCCATGACGCGCAGCAGGCTGCGGATGGCGTTGGCGATCCGGCCGTCGCGACCGATGACCCGGCCCATGTCCGCCTGGTCGACGTTCAGGACCAGCGAGACCTCGTCCTCGTCCTCCTCGACCTCGACCTCCACCCCATCGGGGTTGTCGACCAGGGAACGCGCGACGTACTCCAGGAACTCCTTCATTCCTTGGTTGCCTCTGCCGCTTCGGTTGCATCCGTCTCCACGGCCGCCGCTTCCGCCTCGGGCTCAGGGGCCTCGACAGCCTCCGTTTCCTCCGGAGCGGCCTCCTCGGTCTGGGCCTCTTGGGCCGCGCCCTTCTTGGCGGACCCCTTCTTGGCGGCGGCACCCTTGGCGGGCTCCGCGGCCTCCGTGGTCTCTGTCGCCTCCGCGGCCTCGGCGGCCTCTGTAACCTCAGCCGCCTCAGCTGGCGCAGCGGCCTCGGCGGCCTTGGCCTCGCTCGGCGCCGCGGCCTCGGCGGCCTTGGCCTCGGCCTTCGTGGTCCTGGCCTTGCGCGGCGGCTTGGCCGGCCTGGTCGGGGCGGGAACGGGCGCCGGAGGCGCGCTGGCCATGCCGGCCTGGCGCATCAGCCGGCCGACGGTGTCGGATGGCTTGGCGCCCTTGGCGATCCAGGCGTCCAGCCGCTCGGCGTCGAGCCGGACGGTGGCGGGCTCGGTCAGCGGGTCGTAGAAGCCCAGGATCTCGAGCGAGCGGCCGTCTCGCGGGCGACGGCTGTCGATAGCCACCACGCGGTAGCTGGGCCGCTTGGTGGCCCCGACGCGGGTGAGCCTGATACGTACTGCCAAATGATTCCTTCCTTACCTGGTGGACCGATGCTAGCCGACCCTGCGCTCAACGCACGGTCAGCACGATGTGCACCTCAGTGTTGCCGTCGCGAGCCGGAGCGGTCAGCCCCAGGGCGCCGACGGTGAGCAGGATATCGCGAGCGTCGCCGGTCGTGCCGAGAGCGTCGCCCGACGCGTCCACGATGGCACCGATGTCGACGAAGGCCTCATTGCCGCCGCGATCGCCGGCAAGCGCCCAGGCGGCGCGATAGCGGTCGCTCGCCGCCAGGCTCTGGCCGCCGGCGTGCGCCGCCAGGGCGGCGGCCACGTCCGCGGGTGTGAGCCCGGCCACGATGACGCCGTCCGCCGCCGCCCACGATGCGGCCCCCACCTGCGGCAGCTCGACGCTCGTGATCGTCTGGCCGCTGGCCTCGGTCTCGCTGACCCCTCCGCCGAACGCGCCGATCCCGTCGCGAACGCGGTCAAGGCTGGTGGCGGCCGCGGCGGCCGCGGGTGGGCGCAGCACCAGCTGGCCGTGCGGGGCATCGGTCATGACGTCGGACAGCCCGACGGCGGCCTCCGAGCTGAACAGGGCCAGCAGGTCGTTGTCCAGGTCGATGCCCAGGCCGAAGGCGGCCAGCGCGCGCAGCTGGTTGAGGGTGTCGATGATCCCCTCCGTCGCTGGCTCGTCGCCAAGCTGATCCTCAGCCGCACCGGCGGTGCGTTGCAGGTCGAAGATGGCGGCGCTGACCTGCGTGTCGGCCGGGAGCCACTCCGCCAGGGTGGAGGGCCGGCTGCCGGCGGCGAAGCCGGCGCGCTCCTCGGGCGTGGCCGCGTCGCTGTCGAAGGGAGCGATGGCGTCCAGCCGCAGCCCTTCCGGCTCGGCCAGGAGGGCCGCGCTCACGGTCGAGTAGCCGCCGACCTGCTCCCCCAGCCCCGCCTGCTCGGCGGCGGCGGCCATGTTCAGATAGGCAGAGGCCAGGTAGTCGGCCGGCAGCCGTCGCATGGCCGCCGTGTAGCCGCCGTCCTCGGCCAGGGACGGACGCGCATCGGCCTCCGCGTCCAGGGCCGCCTCCAACGTCGCCCGATCGATGGTCACGATCACGAGGTCGTCGAGCACGGCCCAGGCGAGCCCATCGGCCACCGTGATCGGCATGTCGCGATAGACGTCGTCCACGGCGGTCAGTCCGCGCCCCGCGGCGATGCCATCCATCCCGGCAGCCGCCGCGGCCTGGTCCTTCACGCCGATCAGCAACATGCCGCTTGGCAGGCCGGAGTCCGTCGAGCCCGGCCGGATCGCCACCGACAGCCGGTTGCCGATCCAGGGCCGGACATCGGCCTCATAGTCGATGCCGGCCTGGCCCAGGAAGCGGGCTGCGATCTCGTGGATCTTCTGGTCAAGGTTCGCCGCGTCCGAAAAGCCCGGGACGTTTCCCAGCAGCAGCGCCAAGTTCAGCTTCTGCCCGGTCGACGGCTGCAGGTAGACCGTCGCGTAGGCGAGCGCATCGGCCGGCACGGCTCGAGCGGCGCGATCGGTGCCGGCGGCAAACAGGGTCAGGTAGCCAGCGACCACGGTTGCCCCAACCAGGCCGATGAAGACGGTCAGGGCGATGACGAGCCTGTGCAGCACCCCCGCTAGCGCCCGAGCATCCCGCGCAGGCCGCCGATGTTCGGCATCCTGCCGCTGCCCAGCTGCTTCATCAGCTTCTGCATCTCGGCGAACTGCTTGAGGAGCCGGTTGACGTCGGCCGTGCTGGTGCCGGAGCCGACCGCGATGCGTCGGCGGCGGCTGGCCTTGATCAGCTCCGGCCGGCGGCGCTCGTCCGGGGTCATCGAGTCGATGATGGCCTCGATCCGCTTGAACTGGCCCTCGTCGACCGCCTGCTGAGCGGCTCCCGCCATCTGGCCGGCGCCGGGGATCATCTGCAGCACCTGGCCGATGGGGCCCATCTTCTTGACCTGGCTGAGCTGGCTGCGGAAGTCCTCCAGCGTGAAGCGCTGCTCGAGCATCCGTTGCGCCGCGCGCTCCGCCTCGCCCTGGTCGACGGTCTCCTGCACGCGCTCGACCAGCGACAGGATGTCGCCCATGCCCAGGATGCGCTGCGCCAGCCGGTCGGGATGGAACGGCTCCAGGCCGTCGGTGCGCTCGCCGGTGCCGATGAAGCTGATCGGCAGGCCGGTCACGCTGCGGATGCTGAGCGCCGCGCCGCCCCGGGCGTCGCCGTCCATCTTGGTCAGCACCAGCCCGCTGATCGGCAGGCGGTGGTGGAAGGCCTCGGCCACGGTGACCGACTCCTGGCCGGTCATGGCGTCGACCACCAGCAGCGTCTCGGCCGGCGTGACCGCCCCGGCGATGCGCACCAGCTCGTCCATCATCGGCTCGTCCACGTGCAGCCGGCCGGCCGTGTCGAGCAGCACGAGGTCGTGCTTGCGCTGGCGCGCCGCCTCAACGCCGGAGCGTGCCACCTCCAGCGCGGGCGTGCCGACCGAGCGGGTATGGACCTCGATGCCGATGTGGTCGCCGAGCTGCACCAGCTGGTCGACGGCGGCCGGCCGATAGACGTCGGCCGCCACCAGCAGCGGCCGGTGACCCTCCCTGCGCAGCCGCACCGCCAGCTTGGCGGCCGTGGTGGTCTTGCCGGAGCCCTGCAGGCCCACCAGCATGACGACCGATGGCATGGCATCCAGCTTCAGCTGGTGCCGCTCACCGCCGAGCACCTCGACCAGCTCGTCGTGCACGACCTTGACGATCTGCTGCCCGGGCTGGACTCCGTTGAGGACGTCGGCGCCGATCGCCTTCTCGCGCACGCCGGCCACGAAGGTCTTGACGACCTTGTAGTTGACATCGGCCTCCAGCAGGGCCAGGCGGATCTCGCGCAGGGCGACATCGAGGTCGGCCTCGGTGATCTTGGCCTTGCCACG
This sequence comes from Candidatus Limnocylindria bacterium, assembly GCA_036555005.1. Classification (GTDB taxonomy): domain Bacteria; phylum Chloroflexota; class Limnocylindria; order QHBO01; family QHBO01; genus DASSCW01. The sequence continues at coordinate 15,887 of DATBME010000007.1, forward strand.
CAGGCCGTTGGTGATGGCCTGCAGGCGCGCAGACAGGGACTCGAACATTCAGCGGTGTCGGTGCGGGGTGGGTTGACGGGGCGCGCCAGGGACCGCGCGGTCCCCGAGGCGGCTGCCCATTCTAGGCGTGAGGTTGCGCAGCGGCAACGCGCCGCCGATCCGTCTCAGTCGCTGAGCAGCCACTCCACATAGGCGTCGGGGTCGAACGGGGCCAGCTGCGCCACCTCCTCGCCGACGCCGATGAACTGGATCGGGACCCCCAGCCGCTCGGCCGCGGTGACCGCCACGCCACCCTTGGCGGTGCCGTCCAGCTTGGTGAGCACGATGCCGGTGACCCCCACCTCCCGGCTGAACGCCTCCGCCTGCGCGATGCCGTTCTGCCCCGTGCCCGCATCCAGCACCAGCAGCACGTGGCGGGGCTGCTCCGGCAGACGGCGCGCGATCACGTTGCGGATCTTGCCCAGCTCGGCCATGAGCTGGACCTTGTTCTGCAGCCGGCCGGCCGTGTCCACGATCACCACTTCGGTCCCGCGCGACTCGGCGGCCGCTGCCGCATCGAAGGCGACCGCGCCGGGATCGGCGCCGGCCCGCTGGGCCACCACCGGCAGCCCCAGCTGGTCGCCCCACAGGCGCAGCTGCTCGATGGCTGCCGCGCGGAACGTGTCGGCCGCCGCCAGGATGACGCTGTGCCCGTCGCGGGCCAGCCGCCAGGCGAGCTTGGCGATGGTCGTGGTCTTGCCGGTGCCATTCACGCCGACCACCAGGATCACCGACGGGGCCGGGCCCAGCTCGAATGGTTGCACGGCGCCCTGCAGCCGCTCGCGCAGCACGTCGGCCAGGAGGGCGCGCGGGTCCCCACCACGCGCACCGGCGCGCGCCCGAGCCTCGTCGACCAGGGCCATGGCGGCCTCCGGGCCGATGTCGGCGGCGATCAGCGCATCCTCGACGTCGTCCCACGCCTCGGCGCTGGCCGATCCCCCACCGAGCAGCGAGCGCAGGCGCGCACCCAGGCCGCCCGACCGCGGGCGCAGGCCCATGCCGGTCGGCTCCCGCGCGGGGCGGGGCATCATCCGATCGGCACCTCGGCCGGGATGTCGGCCAGCCGCAGGCTGACCAGCGCCGAGACCGCAGCGTCGTCCATGGTCACGCCGTAGATCGTGTCCGCCACCTCGATGGTGGCGCGGTTGTGGGTGATGACGACGAAGTCGATCTCCTCCGACAGGCGGCGCAACGCGTCGGCGAAGCGGCCGATGTTGGCCTCGTCCAGCGCCGCGTCGACCTCGTCCAGGATGCAGAACGGCACCGGGTTCACGCTCAGCATGGCGAACAGCAGGGCCACGCCCGTCAGCGCCCGCTCCCCACCGGAGAGCATCGCCAGCCGCTGCAGCCGCTTGCCGGGCGGCCGCACTACGATCTCGATGCCGCCCGGCGCCTCGCCATCCTCGCTGTCACCGAGCTGCAGCGACGCCGAGCCGCCTGCGAACAGCAGCCGGCAGAAGTCGTCGAAGCGCTCCCCGATCGCCGCGAAGGCTGCGTTGAAGCGGGCGGTGATGTCCGCGTCGAGCTGCCCGATCAGCTCCTCGGTGCCCGCGATCGCCCGGCCCAGGTCGGCGTCCTGGGTGCTCAGGTCGTCCAGCCGCGCCGACAGCTCCCGGTGCTCCTCGACCGCGAACGGGTTGACCGATCCGATCTGCGACAGGGTCCGCCGCACGCGGCGCAGCTCGCCGTCCAGGGCGTCGTCGTCGAGGGCGCCCAGCTCGGGGACCAGCTCCTCGCTGGGCGCGGCCGGCGTGGGGGTCGTGATGGCCAGATCCTCGCCCTCGGCCGTCTCTCCCGGTCCTGGCTGCGGCAGCGAATCCAGGGCCAGCTCACGCTCGCGTGCCAGGGCGGCCAAAGCCTCTTCGTGCCGCGAGGCCTCGATGGCGGCGGCCTGTGACTCGCGCTCCAGCTCCCCCAGGCGGCCGGCCTCGCCCACCTCGCGCTCCAGGGCCACCAGCGCCGCGCGCGCTGCATCGCGTTCGGCATCGCCAGCTTCCCGTGCCGCGGCCGCCGTCCCGTCGGCGTCGCGCGCGCCCGCGAGAGCCACCTCCAGCTCCGCGCGCTCGGCGGTCAACCGTTCCATGGTCACACGCTGCGCGACGATCGCCGCCTCGGCCTGCATCTGCCGGGCAGCCGCCACGGCGCGGCTGCGCTCCGCTCCCAGCTGCCGGTTCTCGATCTCGCGGGCTGCCGCCTGCGCGGCGGTCCAGGCGACGCGGGCGCGGTCGCGCTCGACGGTCGCTGCCGCCCGACGATCGCGCAGGGCGGCGACCTCCGCTTCCAGCGACGGCAGGTCCGCGCCTCCGATCGGGCCACTGGCGCCATCGCCCGAGGGTTCGACCGGCGGCTGGGTGGCCAGTTCCTCCGAGAGCTGGGCCTCGGCGACGGCAGCGCGCTCAGCGACCAGCTCGGCCGCCGCCAGCGCACCGGCCGCCGTCCGCTCGTCGCGTTGGGCGGCTTCGTGGCCGCGCCGTGCGTCCTCCAGCCGCCGCCCAGCCTCGGTGACCGCCGCCATCGCGCGGGCCGCCTCCGCCGCCGCCGTTGCCTGCTCGGCGTCGATCGCCTCCAGCGCCTGCGCCAGCTCGCGGCGACGTCCATGGCGACGGGCGGCAGCGGATCCGTTCGACTCGGCGCGGCCGTGCAGCACCAGCAGGCCGCGCGCATCGGCCATGTCGCCCGCCGGCGTCACCGCCAGCCAGCCGGCCGGCAGCCGCCGCCAGGCGCCCAGCAGCGTCTCGACGTCGGGCAGCAGGGCGGTCCAGCGGAACAGGACCGGCAACCGCTCGCCGCCGATCCACTCGGCCAGCGTCTGCGTGGCGCCGACCGCCGCCAGCGCCTCCGCACGGTCGGCATCGGTCGGCGCAGCTCCGGCCGCGCTGCCATTGGCCAGCAGACGCGCCGAGCCGCGCGCCTCCAGCAGCCGGCCGGCCAGCTCACCGTCCTGCCACAGCAGGGCCTGCTCCAACTCTCCGCCGACGATCGCCTCGACCGCCGGCCATGCCTCATCCGGCGCATCGATCCCGTCCAGCAAGGCGCGCCAGCCGGCCGCGCTCAGGATCGAGCCCAGCCGGCCACGCCCCTCGGCGCGTTCCTGCAGCGCTTCGAGCTCGCCGCGCATCGCGCCGGCCTTCTCGGCCAGCTCGGACGCGCGCTGCCGAGCCGCGTCGGCCAGCGGCTGGGCCTCGACGATCGCCGCCAGCGCCGCCTCGTGCGTTGCCTGCGTGGCGGCAGCCGCCTCGGCCGTCGATGACGCCGTGGCGCGCAAGGCGGGTAGCTGATCGATCGCGTCCGCTGCCTGGCGGCGGGTCTCATCCAGCTCCTGCTCGAGCTGCTCGCGACGCGCGCGAACGCGGGCCGACTGCTCCTCGCGGCGCGCCGCGTCGGCGATGCGCAGCCCGGCTCGGTGACGAGCCTCGGCCAGGCGCTCCTCGCCCGCCAGCAGCGACAGGTCGAGGTCGGCCAGCGCCGCCGATGCCGCCTGCCAGCCGGCCTCCGCCGTCGCGGCCGTAGCCACGGCCCGCGTCAGCGGGTCGTCATCGGCCCCCGCCTTCGTCGGCATCCCATCGGTCGGCGCGGCGGCCAGCTCTCCCTCCGCGCTGCGCAACGCGTGGGCGGCCTCCTCCAGCCGGCGACCGACACCGTCCAGGGCGGATTCGGCGCGGACCAGCGCCTCGCGCGTCACGCCGTGGCGCTGCGCCGCCTCGCGGGCGGCCGCATCGGCTCGCCAGTAGGCCTCTTCGGCCGCGGCAATCGAGCGGCGGTTGGCATCGGCGGCCGATCGGTGCTCCTCGAGCGCGGCCTCCGCCGCGGCGGCCCGGCGGCGGGCCTCGCCCAGCGCCTGCCGCTCGGTGGACTCGCGACGGCGATGCGCCTCCAGCACCCCGGCCCGCGCCCGCGCCACCAGCGAGTCATGCTCCTGGGCGTGCTGCGCCTGGAGTCCCAGCCGCCGCACCTGCGGCTTCAGCTCGGCGATCAGGTCGGTCACGCGGGTCAGGTTGTCGCGTGCCTTGGCGAGCCGCGCCAGCGCCTCGTTCTTGCGCACCTGCAGGTTCTTGACGCCGGCGGCCTCCTCGAACAGCTGCCGTCGTTCCTCGGGACGCAGGGAGAGTGCCGAGTCGACGGTCCCCTGCCCCACCACCACCAGCTCGTTGGCACCCAGCCGCCCCTCGCCCAGCAGCTCGACCACGTCGCGCAGCCGGGCTCGCGCGCCGTTGATCAGGTACTCGCTCTCGCCGGAGCGGTAGGCCCGACGCCCGATCGACACCTCGTTGAACTCGATCGGCAGCCAGCCGTCGGCGTTGTCCAGGGTCAGGATCGCCTCGGCCATGCCCTGCGGCTTGCGCTGCTGCGAGCCGGCGAAGATCACGTCATCGGCGCGGCGGGTGCGCAGCGACCGGTTCGACTGCTCGCCCAGCACCCAGCGCACCGCATCGGCCATGTTGCTCTTGCCCGAGCCGTTGGGGCCGATGACGGCGTTGACGCCGGGCTCGAAGACGAAGCGGGTGGGGTCGGCGAAGGTCTTGAATCCGTGCAGCCGCAGCTCGCGGAGCCGGCTCACACCTCGATCCCCGAGCGGCCCAGGCTGTCCAGCGCGGCGCTGGCGGCCCGCTCCTCGGCGCGCTGGCGGCTGGATCCCTCGCCGATGGCGATCCGTTCGCCGCGCAGCACCGCCGCCACCGTGAAGGTCTGGTCGTGGTCCGGACCGATGGTGCTCACCACCTCATAGTGTGGCTTGATCCGGTGCTCCCGCTGTGACCATTCCTGCAGCCGGCTCTTGGCCGACTTCGGCGGCTCGGGCTCGTCGGCTCCGGGCATCGGCGAGTCGAACAGGCGGATCAGCCATTCGCGGCTGACATCCATGCCCTCCGACAGGAAGATCGCGCCGGCCAGGGCCTCGAAGGCGCCGGCCAGGACCGATGGGCGGGTGGCCCCGCCGGCCTCCGACTCTCCCCGGCCGAGCAGGAGGTATCGGTCCAGGCCGATCCGGAGGCCGAGCATGGCCAGGGCGTCGCGGTTGACGAGTGCCGCCCGACGAGCGGTCAGCAGGCCTTCGTCGTCGTCGGGAAAGCGCTCGAACAGGAGGCGGCTGACGACGAGGCCGATGACGGCGTCACCGAGGAACTCGAGGCGCTCGTTGTGCCCCGAGACGGTGTGCGGGTTCTCGTTGAAGTAAGAGCTGTGGACGAAGGCCTGGCGGATGGCCTCCGGGTCCTTCAGGACGATGCCGAGGCGCTCACCCAGGTCGTCCAGAAGCGGAACGGCCATGGGCGCTCGCTACTGCTGGTGCTCCTCGATGAACTCGACGGCGTCGGAGACCTTCTGGATCTTCTCGGCATCCTCGTCCGAGATCTCCATGCCGAACTCTTCCTCGAGGCTCATGATGAGCTCGACCAGATCCAGCGAATCGGCGTTGAGGTCTTCGACGAACGACGCCTGCGGCGTGACCTCCTCCTCGTCAACGCCGAGCTGCTCGACGATGATCTTCTTGAGTCGTTCGAAGGTGGTTCCGTCGGTCACCCGTCTCTGGCTCCTCTTACGCTCCCCGATGGCCGGGACACGCTCCCGAGCACGCCGTTCACGAGGCGGCGGGCTGCGTCTCCGGCGTATGTCCGGGCGAGAGACACCGCATCGTGAATCGTCTCCCCGCTCGGCGCGGCGGAGTATAGCACCTCGAAGATCGCGCTCCGGAGGATCGTCCGCTCCACGATTCCGAGCTCACTGACCGGGATCGCCGGCGCGTGACGCGCGATCTCGGCGTCCAGCGCGGCCCGATGCTCGAGCACGCCCTCCACGATCCGCCGCGCGTGCTCACGGACCGCCGCCGGCACGCCCTTCTCGGCCGCCAGTCGGTCGAGCGCCGCGCTCGCCTGGTCGGGCCGGAACTCGTCCTCGAACAGCGACAGCATCGCCAGCCGGCGCGCCTGGAAGCCGGTCCCGGTGCGGGCCCGGGTGCGACGGCGCGGGGCGGCGGCCACCGGGCTCAGCCGTCGGCTCCCGGCCCCGTGGCGATCGTCTGGGTATCCGCCGCGACCGGCGCGCCCTCGATGGTCCGACCGCCATCGGTGCGGGCCAGCGCCGGGTGCCGGCGACTCCACTCCGCGATGAGTTCGGGGATGCGCGCTTCGGCCGCCTCCGAGGCGACGCGCATGGCGTGCTCGATCATCCGCTCGCGGGCGCGACCGTGGGTCACGATGCTCACCCCGCGCACGCCGAGCAGCGGCGCGCCGCCGTATCGCTCGTAGTCGAAGCGATGCTTCAGCCGGTCGAAGCCCGGCTTGAGCGCCAGCAGCGCGATGGGGGCCACCGGCCCCTCCTGCAGGTCGGTGCGCAGCGACCGGAAGATGTAGCTCGTCAGGCCCTCGAAGAACTTGATCACCACGTTGCCGACGAAGCCGTCGCAGATCACCACGTCGGCCACATGGCTGATCATGTCGTTGCCCTCGACGTTGCCGACGAAGTTCAGGTCGGCACCGCGCATCAGCGTATGGGTCTCACGTGCCAGGGCGTTCCCCTTCTCGACCTCCTCCCCGATGTTCAGGAGACCGATGCGGGGGCGCGGCACCTTCAGGACGTGCTCCGCGTAGATCGAGCCCATGACCGCGAAGTGCACGAGGTTGGTGGCGTCGGAGTCGACGTTGGCGCCGACGTCCAGGATCATGATCGGCCCGGTGGCGGTCACCAGGTGTGCGCCAAGCGCCGGCCGGTCGATGCCCTCGATGCGGCCCAGCCGGAAGACCGCGGCGGCCATGGTGGCGCCGGTCGAGCCGGCGGAGACGACCGCATCGGCCAGGCCGTCGCGCACCAGGTCGGTGGCCACGCGGATGGAGGCGCGGCGCTTCGAGCGCAGGGCGACCGCGGGCGACTCGCCCATGCCGATCACCTCCGGCGCATCGGCGAAGCTGACGCTGGCCGGACGGCCGTGGCCGTAGGCCTCGATCTCGGACTCGAGCCGGGGAACGTCGCCGACCAGGATCACCTCGTCGGCGTTGGCAGCCGCGTAGTTGATGGCGCCGCGCACGATCTCGCGAGGAGCGAAATCGCCGCCCATCGCGTCGATCGCGATGCGCATCAGCGGCTGCGCGTCAGCGCGGTCCGCCCTCGGCCGGGGCGTTCGCCTCCACCGGCACCACCTCGCGGCCGTTGTAGTAGCCGCAGGTCGGGCAGACGTGGTGGGCGCGCTTCAGCTCGTGGCAGTGGCTGCATTCGACGAGTGGCGGCGCGCTGATCGCCAGGTGCGCGCGCCGCTCACCCTGGCGCGCCTTCGATACTTTTCGCTTGGGGACGCCCACGCGTGACTCCTGGTGCTTCCTTCAGTGGGGACGCCGCAGTATACCCGCTCAGCTGTCCCGGTCGAGAAAGCGGGCCAGTCCGGCCAGGCGCGGGTCGATCTCGTCGGTGGCGTGCGGCACGTGGTCCCCGTCCAGGCGAGCGCCGCACTCCGCGCAGAGGCCCGGGCAGTCCGGCCGGCAGAGCGGATGCATGGGCTCGGTCAGCGCGAACTCCTCGCGAATCACCGGGGTCAGGTCGATCTCGTGGTGGTCGTCGATCAGCAGCGTGGCTTGATCCTCGCCATCGCGCTCCACCGCCATGCCAGTCTCCGGGTCGATGCTGGGCAGGAACTCTTCGGAGATGCGGATGCCGGTCGGCTCCACGAAGGCCTCGAGGCATCGCGCGCAGGTGCGGCGCACCGGAGCCTCGATCTCGCCACGGACCAGGATGCCGCGGTTCGTGCGCTGGAACGTGAGCGTGCCGTTGAGCGGACCCGCCAGCTCGACATCGGGACCCAGCGACAAGTAGCGGTCGCGCAGGCGCAGCTCGCGGACCGCACCGGGCGCCTCTCGGAGCAGGCCCGCGACGTTGAGGACGGTCATGTCGTGGACGCGGCTTCGGTCGCCTCCGGCTCCACGCTGAGCTGCCCCGTGCCATCGGTCGGCGGGCGCGGGATCTGATGGCGCTCGTCGAGCATGTCGATCCCCCGCTTGATGCTGGTCAGCGCCTTGATGCACTCGCCCTCGAGCCGGATCAGCACGCCGGCGGCGTACTCATCGGCTCCGCGGCGGACCTCCGCCGCCTCCGAGTTGGCGGTGTCCAGGATCTCGCCGGCGCGCTGCTGGGCCATGCGCACCAGCTCCCGCTCCTCGAGCATCTGGGCGGCCTGCTCCTGGGCGCGGGCGATCACCGCGTTGCCCTCGTCGCGGGCTCGTTCGGTGATACGGCCGGCCTCCTCGGTGATGCGCTTGGCCTGGCGCACCTCGTCCGGCACAGAGGCGCGCAGCTGGTCGATCAGCTCCAGCACCGCGGCCTGGTCGAGCACCACGTTGTTCGTGAGCGGCACCTTCTTGCCGGCCGCCACCAGGCTCTCCAGCCGCTCGACGAGGAAGATGATGTCCGTGGCTCAGGCCCTCCGTGATCGGGGCGATTATAGTCCCGCCCTCCCCCGCTTCCTGTCGGGCATGAGTCAGGTCCTTCCAGCACCGAGAGGGGCCAGCACGGGGTTCAGCCAGCATGGGTAGGGTTATCCGCCGAAAATCTGTCACCATGGTCGGGGTCGATCCCGTGGTCGATCCCGCCTGACACTGGAGACAGCCCATTACAGCCCTATGTGCTGCGAGACGCGCTGAACCCCTGCTGCGGCCGGCGCTTGCCCACCGCTTCGCGGCTCACCAGCCCTACAGGTGCTGAAACACATTCGGTGCCATCCCAAGGCGCCCGGTCGCGTTCCGATCAGCCGCTCGGTGGCGCCGGCGACGATTGCGTGCTGAACCGGGCGGCGAGCGCCTGCGCCACCGGCGGCGGAACCATCTCGGCGACGTCGCCGCCGAACTGGGCCACCTCCTTGGCCAGCGTGCTCGACAGGTAGCCGAACTCGAGCGCCGACATCAGGAAGATGGTGTCCACGCCGCGCTGCAGGCGACGATTGGTGTGCGCCATCTGCAGCTCCGCCTCGAAGTCGCTCACCGCCCGCAGGCCGCGCACGATGAACGCCGCCTCCTGCCGGCGCGCGAACTCCACCGTCAGGCCGTCGAACGCCTCGACCGCGACGTTGTCGCCGAACTCGGCCACCGACTCACTGATCATGGCCACCCGCTCCTCCACGCTGAAGAGCGGCGCCTTCTTCGGGTTGTGCAGCACGCCGATCACCAACCGGTCGAACAGCGCCGCTGCGCGGCGCGCGACGTCCAGGTGCGCCATGGTCATCGGGTCGAACGAACCGGGGAAGACCGCCACGCGGCTCATGGCACCTCCAGGAAGGTGAGCGTGGTCTCGCCGAACCGCCGGTCGCGCCACGTCCGCAGTCCGTCCGGCACCGGAATCGGCGTCCGCCAGAAGTGCTTGACCACCACCGTCGCCGACCGAGCGAGCAGGGCGACCACGCCTTCGAGCGGCGGGAGGATAGCACGCTCGTCATAGGGCGGATCGAGTACGACCAGCCCATAGCGATCGCCTGCTGCGGCACCTGCCTTCAGGAAGCGACCGACGTCCTCGCCGCGCACCGTCGCCGCCTCGGCCAGCCCGGTGCGACGCAGGTTCTCGTTGATCGCGGCCAGCGCCACTCTCCTCTTGTCGACGAACGTCGCATGCGTCGCGCCGCGCGAGAGCGCCTCGATGCCCACCGCCCCGCTGCCGGCGTACAGGTCCAGCACCCGCACCTCGACCACTCGCTCGCCGAGGATCCCGAACAGCGTCTCCTTGACGCGGTCGGTGATCGGCCGGGTGGCCCGGTCGCGGGGTGCCGCCAGCTGGATGCCACGTGCCGCGCCGGCGATCACGCGCATCGCGCTCGCCGGGCGCGCCGGCTCATGCCGCGTCGCCCTCCTGCTCCAGGGCCGCGAATTCCTCCCGCATGCGAACCAGCTCCGGCCTGCCGGCGAGCGCCGGATCGGTGGCCACCAGCCCATCGGCCAGCTCCCGCGCGCGCTCGGCCAGGACCAGGTGGCGCGGCTCGAAGAGGGACGCCACCCGCAGCGGCGGCAGCCCCGACTGCCGCGTGCCGAGCAGGTTGCCGGCGCCACGCAGCCGCAGGTCTTCCTCGGCGATCGCAAAGCCATCCGATGAGTCGCGCAGGACCTCCAGCCGCCGCCGCGACAGGTCATCGGTGGCGTCCGAGAGCAGGATGCAGAAGGACCGATGCGGCCCGCGGCCCACCCGCCCGCGCAGCTGGTGCAGCTGCGCGAGGCCGAAGCGCTCCGCGTCCTCGACCAGCATCACGTTGGCGTTCGGCACGTCGATGCCCACCTCGATGACCGTGGTGGCCACCAGCACGTCCAGCTCGCCGGCGGCGAAGGCCTGCATCGTGACGTCACGGTCGTCGGCCCGCTGCTGGCCGTGCACCAGGCCGATCCGCAGCTGCGGCAGGGCCTCCCGGAGGCGCTCCACCTCGGCCTCGGCGCTGGCCACGGTCAGCGCCTCGCTCTCCGACACCAGCGGCACCACCACGAAGCTCTGCCGCCCCTCCGCCGCTTCGCCGGCGATGAAGGCCTGGATCCGCGGCAGGGCGGACCGGTCGCGCAGCTCGGTGCGGATCGGCTGCCGGCCCGGCGGCAGGTGGCGCAGGGTCGAGATCGACAGGTCGCCGTAGAAGGTCAGCGCCAGCGTGCGCGGGATCGGCGTGGCGGTAAGCGCCAGCACGTGCGGCTCCAGGTCGCCGCCCTTGGCCTGCAGCGCCGCCCGCTGCGCAACGCCGAAGCGATGCTGCTCGTCGACCACCGCCAGCCCCAGCTTCTGGAACTCCACGGCTGCGCTGATCACCGCGTGCGTGCCGATCACCACCTCGGCCTCGCCCGCCGTAATGGCCGCCTGGATCTCGCGCTTGCGGGCAACGGTGAGCGAACCCGACAGGAATTCGGCCCGCACGCCCATCGCCTCGAGCAGTGGCGCGAGGCCGTGGTGGTGCTGCCGCGCCAGGATCTCGGTGGGTGCCATCAGCGCCGCCTGCCAGCCGGCCCGCACCGTCCCGGCCAGGGCCACGGCGGCGACCGCGGTCTTGCCGCTTCCCACGTCGCCCTGCAGCAGCCGGCGCATCGGCCGATCGGCGGCCAGGTCGGCCACCACCTCGTCGACCGCCACGCGCTGGTCATCGGTCAGGCTGAATGGCAGGGCGTCGACCAGCCGCTCCCGCTCCTCCGCCGAGACCACGATCCGGGCCGCCGTCAGCGCGGCGCGCGCTTCGCGCGCCTGGGCCAGGGTCAGCTGCAGCGCGAGCAGCTCGTCGAAGGCCAGGCGGTCGAGCGCCGACGGCACGTCCGTCGCCTCTTCCGGGAAGTGCGCCGTGTGCAGGGCATCGGCCAGGCCCGGCAGGCCCCCGCGCTCGGCCTCGGTCAGCGGGTCCTGCAGGCCGGGCAGCGCCCGCTCGAGCACCCGGGCCAGCAGCTCCCGCACCCGCTTCTGCGTGACGCCGGCCGACAGGCGGTAGACCGGCACCACCCGGCCGGTGTGCAGGGATTCGTGGTCGGCGGCCGAGAACTCGGGCGACACGAACTGCGGCCGCCAGCCGCGCAGCTGGACCTTGCCGCTGACCAGCAGCTCGGCACCCGGCCGCAGCCGGTTCTCGACGAAGCGCCGCCCGAACCAGATCGCCTCGGCCGTGCCCGTCTCGTCGCTCAGCTGGGCAATCACGCGTTGCGGCCGCCGCCCGAAGCCCTTCTCGATCTTCACGTCGGTCACCCGCGCGCGGGCGGATTGCTTCTCGTCCGGCACCAGGTCACGCAACGGACGGAGCTCGCTGAAGTCGTCGTAGCGGAACGGCAGGTAGAAGAGCGCGTCACGCGGGGTCGTGACGCCCAGGCGCGCCAGCGCCGATGCGCCGCGCGCCAGCTCCGGCATCGCCACACGGAGCGGATCGTCCAGATCCTGCGCGGACATCGCACGTACCGGGGTCGAGATGGTCACGCGAGCGCAGCGGCGCGCGGGAACGCCGCGAAGTCACGGATCTCTTCGTACGTCGGTCGAAGGCCATCATTGGTGTCAACCACCAGCGTGGGGACTGACAACTCGAGCGGATCGAAGCGACCGGCCTCCAGATCATGGTCGAGTGCCTCGAGTCGGGCTCCGTCCAGGTGGGCCGGGTGTCGTTCGCCGCGCGCAGCACGGGCCGCGTAGCGCGCTCTCAACACCTCGCGAGCCGCCGTGCAGTGGATAAGGCACGCGTCGCTGTGGGCGAGCAACGGACGCAGGTCGACCTCGGAGACACCGCGCCGGAAGTTGCTCTCGAGGATCACTCCGTGACCGCTCATGAGCATCGCGCGGGCGATCGAGACCAGCACGCCATAGGCTGCGGCACCCAGGCGATTCGCCGCAGGCGTGTCGGCCGGGTGGCCCATGGCATCGGCCAAGACTTCCTTCAGCTCATCCCGGACGATGAGCGGGAGCCGAAGGTCTACCGAAAGCCGGCGCGCCAGCGTCGTCTTGCCGCCAGCCGGGGCGCCGGAAACCAGGACGAGCAGCGGGGCGTCCGATTGCACCGCTCGATCGTAGCGTGCTAGGATCGGCCCGTTCCGGCGGCGCCGAGGCACGGTGCGCCGGTTCGTTCATGACTGGAGTCTTTCCATGGCACGCGAGTGCGAGATCTGCGGCAAGAAGCCGATCACCGGCTGGAACCCGCAGTCGGTGGGGATGAACCGGAAGCGCGCCCTGCGCCGCTGGATCCCCAACCTGCAGCCGATGATGGTCAGCCGCGGGGGCCACATGGTCCGCGTCAAGGCCTGCTCGCGCTGCCGTCGAACCGCCGAGAAGGTCTAGACGTCTGACGGCACAATCGGTCCACCGCTTCCCCACCACACGAGGAGCATGGACCGATGTCAACGGAGCACTTCCAGACCCCGCCGGCGTCCACCAAGCCCGATGCGGCCCTGGTGCCGATCGCGGAGCTCCGCGACCCGCGCGCGATCCAGATCCTGAGCACCGAGCACTGGAGCGTGCTCACTGCCCGGTCGCTGGCCTACAACGAGGCCTTCGTGCGCGCCGGCATGTTCCTGACCTTCCTGTCGATGTCGTTCGTCGGCCTGGCGCTGCTAGCCGACGCGATGACCTTCGGGACCGAGTTCCTCACGGTTGCGACCATCGTGCTGGCCTTCGACCTCATCGTCGGCCTGACGACCTTCGAGCGCGTCGCGGGGGCCAACTTCGACGACCTGCGCGCGATGCAGGGCATGGCCCGTATCCGCCACGGCTACCTCCAGGCGGCGCCGAAGCTGCTGCCCTATTTCTCGACAGCCACCCATGACGACATCGACACCGTCGCGCGTGACTACGGCGCGAGCGAGGGATACGGGCTCTCGACAATCATCTACGGCCTCAGCACCTCGCTGGGGATGGTGGGCCTGGTCGTCGCCATGGTCGCCGGCGTCGAGATCGCGGTGGTGGCCAGGCTGCTTGGCGCCGGCATGGCGGCGGTCGTCTGGATGGCGGTCATCGGGGCCGTGCTGATCTTCGCCGTCCTCTTCGTGGGGACCGCCGCGCGCATCCCCCGCAACCAGCGACAGCTGGCCGCACGATTCCCCGCGACAGCGCCGGTGGCAGAGGCGAGCGAGCCGGAGCAGCCCGCCAACTAGGACCGTCCCTTCACTGGTTCGGGCCCAGGTCGTGTGCGGAGTCAAGGACCAGGGTGAACGGGCCGTCGTTGACGAGCTCCACGCTCATCATCGCTCCGAAGCGGCCGGTCGCCACTTCGTGGCCCGCGGCGCGCAGGCGCGCCACGAAGCGGTCGACCAGCGGTTCGGCCGCGTCCGGTAGGGCGGCATCGGTGAAGCCCGGCCGCCGGCCGCGGCGCAGATCGGCGTACAGCGTGAACTGGCTGATCACCATGAAGCTGCCGCCGGCATCGGCCAGCGTCAGGTTGGTGCGGCCGTCGGCGTCCGGGAAGTAACGGAGCCCGGCCAGCTTGTCGGCCATGCGATCGGCCAGCTCGTCGTCGTCCCCGGCACCGATCCCCAGCAGGACCACCGCTCCGCGGCCGATCTCGCCGACCACCTGGCCGTCCACGCGGACCGCAGCGCGGCTGACCCGCTGGACGACGAGCCGCATCAGCGCCCCGCGGTGGTGATGCCGGCGTCCTCTCCCTGGCGCGGCGGGCCCAGCGCGCTCTCGGTGAAGAAGGCTCGCGCGTTCCAGATCATCCAGCCCAGGGCGTCGTTGTCGGACAGCGCCCGCATCTCGGCCCGGATGTCCGAGGCGGTGTAAGCGCGGAACTCGCCGTAGCCGAAGTCCTGGATCCACGGCCGGATCCGCATCGGCAGCCCTTTCGACTGCTCGTTCATGATCTCGAGCGTCTGGTCGATGACGTCGTACGGGTGCTCATTCGGCACCGCAAAGCCGAAGGTGAACGGCCCGTAATGGCTGGGATAGACCATGGGGCAGAAGTAGTCGACGTACGGCATGATCACCTCCGGCCGCTGGCCGATCCCCTGGTCGTCCGAAGCGATGAAGCTGATCGGGAAGACGTCAGCCGCGAAGAAGGCGCGGGTGGTGGCCAGCCGCTCGCTGACGATCCGGAAGAGGCGCCCGATGGCCGGCAGGCGGAAGGACTGCGTATTCGGCAGGTTCATGTCCACGACCGAGTAGTCGCCATCGCTCAGGAAACGCACGTAGTCGAGCTGGACCTCGTCGAAGCCCCTGGCGGCCAGGTCGCCGGCAATGGCGGCGATGTACTCGGCCACGCCCGGGTTGTAGGGGTCGAGCCAGATCCCGCCGCCGAAGTCGTGCCACGGCCGGCCGGTGGCGGAGTTGCGCACCGCCAGCTCCGGCCGCGACTCGCCCACCGTGTTGTCCTTCATGACCACCATGCGGGCGATGGTGTAGATGCCGCGCTCCTTGAGGCGTGGCAGCAGCTGCTCCAGCTCGAAGATGGGGCGCCGATCGGCGCCGGAGCGCCGCGCCTCGGGCAGGTCCGTCTCGTAGTAGAGGTAGCCGCCCGTCTCCTTCACGTCGATGACCATGGCGTTGGCCTCGCTCCGATCGATCAGGCGAAGCATGTCGTCCAGCCGGCCGGCACCCTCGAACACCGCTCCGGGCGCGTACAGCGCGCGGACTTCGAACGGCTCCAGCGCCACGTCCGCGGTGGCGCCACCGTCCATTGGGATCTCGGCCAGGCGGTAGCCGGCCCGCTTCACGATCAACGTGCCGTTCGCCGGCACGCCGGGGAGCGCGTACAGGCCGCGCTCGTCGCTGCGCACCCAGGTGGTCTGGCCATCCACGAAGACGCGTGCGCCGGCCACCGGGTCGCCGCCCTGGTCGCTGATCGTGCCGGTCACCACGTTGGAGCGCAGGGTGAGGGTCAGGTCGCCATCGTCGGGCACGGCCCCCGAGGCGGGGTCGTAGCCGTCGGCCGCGGCCGCCACCTCCGCGCCGCGCGGCGCGCTGAGCACGGCGGTGCCGTTGGCGCCGGTCGTGGCGGTGTCCTCGCCCACCGTCAGGGTCACGCCCGGGATCGGCTGGGACGAGCCCTGCTCCAGCGTGATCACGGTCAGCTCCCGCGGCGGCTGCGCCGTGGGCTCGGTGGTCGGGACGAACGGGAGCGGGCCGGTTTCGCCGCAGGCCGCCAACAGCGTGACGAGGACCATGAGGGCAGCGATCGGTCGGGACGCGGCGCGGGTCAGGGCTCGGCTCCGAAGCGGGTGGCGCACATGATGCCCGATTCGGCTCAGCCGATGGGCATCGAGGTGTCGGGCGCCAGCGCGGCAGCGCGCAGGGCGTCGACCACCGGCTGCAGGTCGTCCTCGTTCGCGTAGAGGGCCTTGCCGGTGACCAGCACATCGCCGCCGGCGGCATGCGCCGGACCGATGCTCTCCAGGTTGACACCGCCGTCGACGCCGATCGGCAGGTCCAGGCCGCGCGCCTCAGCCTCGCGTCGGAGCGCGGCGAGCTTCGGCAGCACCTCGGTCATGAACGGCTGGCCGCCCCACCCCGGGTTGACGGTCATCACCAGCAGCATGTCGATCCGGTCCAGGAACGGGTGCGCGGCCTCGGCCGGCG
Organism: Candidatus Limnocylindria bacterium; assembly: GCA_036555005.1. Classification (GTDB taxonomy): domain Bacteria; phylum Chloroflexota; class Limnocylindria; order QHBO01; family QHBO01; genus DASSCW01. Next base: position 31,895 of record DATBME010000007.1, read on the forward strand.
TCTCGGGATTGAGCGCCAGGCCCGCCTGGCGGCCGGCGGCGCGGATGGCGTCGATGGTGGCCAGCGGGTCGTCATCGGCCTCGAGGTGGAAGATGACGACGTCGCTGCCCGCTTCGGCGAACGCTTCCACGTACTGCAGCGGCCGGCTGATCATCAGGTGGCTGTGAAACGGCAACTCAGAGTGCGGCCGCACCGCCTCGACCACCACTGGGCCCATGGTGATGTTGCGCACGAAGTGGCCGTCCATCACGTCCAGGTGGATCGAGTCCACGCCGCCGGCGTCGGCGCGGCGCACCTCCTCCCCCAGCCGGCCGAAGTCGGCGTTCAGGATGCTGGCGCTGATCTGCGGGGGGCGGTCCGTCATTACGCCACGCCCTGCGGCTCCCCGCGGCGCGCCGTCGAGGCGGGCAGGTCGTGGCCGGCCAGCTGGGCGTGCAGCTGGCCGCAGGCTGCCTCGATCTCGCGGCCGCGGGTGTCGCGCACGGTGACCGGGACGCGCCACGCCCGCAGCACGCCGGCGAAGGCGGACACGCGGGGCGGCGGCGTGCCGCTCCACCGCGATCCGGGCGTCGGGTTCAGCGGGATCAGGTTGACATGGCTGCGCCAGCCGGCGGCCCGGACGGCCAGCCGCTCGGCCTGCTGCAGGCTGTCGTTCACGCCGTCGATCATCACGTACTCCAGGCTCACCCGGCGGCCGGTCCGCGCGGCGAAGCGACGTCCCGCGGCGAGCAGCACCTCCAGCGGCCACTTCCGGTTCAGCGGAACCAGCTCGTCGCGCAGCGCGTCGTCGGCGGCATGCAGGCTGATGGCCAGGTTGACCTGTGGCAGCTCGGCGATCATGCGGTCGATGCCCGGCACCACGCCCGAGGTGCTGACCGTGATGTGGCGCGCACCGATCCCCAGCCGCTGGGGATCATTCAGCAGCCGGACGGCCTCGAAGACCCGATCGGTGTTGTTCAGCGGCTCGCCCATGCCCATGAAGACGACGTTGTAGTGCCCGCTCCCCGCACCCTGCCGCCAGTCGGCGCCCAGCGCCAGCCAGGGATCGCGGTGCCAGTGCAGCACCTGGTCGACGATCTCGCCGGGCGTCAGCTGGCGGCCGAATCCGGCCTGCCCGGTCGCGCAGAACGGGCAGTTGACGGCGCAGCCCGCCTGGCTGGAGATGCAGATGGTCGTCCGCGACGCCGAGCCCCGGCGGCCCGGGTAGCGCATCAGGACCGACTCGACCCGTTGCCCGTCCGCCAGCTCGTGCACGGCCTTGGCGGTCAGGCCGCCATCGGCCTCCAGCACGTGGCTGCCGCGGATGGTGCCGAAGCGGAAGGATCGGTCCAGGTCCCGGCGCAGCCCGGCCGGCAGGTCGGAGATCTCGTCGAAGGCGGTCACCTCCGGCCGGTGCACGCCGGCCACCACCTGGGCGGCCCGGTACACAGGCTCGCCGCGGGCCTCGAGCCACGCGGCGAGCGACGATACGGGAACCTCGCTGATCGCCGGCAGCGGGCCGGCGAGCGGCAGGTCAGTCACGACGTCCGGCGATCAGCATCAGGTCGTACAGGAAGGTGAGCAGGGCGGTCAGCGCTGCCGCCACGTACGTCCAGGCCGCGGCCTTGAGCACGTCGCGCGCGCCGGTCTGCTGCTCGCCCTGGATTCCCAGGCTGCCGACGAAGGCGAGCGCCTTGCCCGACGCCCCGATCTCGACCGGCAGCGTCACGAAGGTGAAGATCACGGCCGCGCCGAAGGCGATGAGGCCGATCCACGCCAGGCCGAGCATGTTGAAGATCAGGCCGCCGATGATCAGCCACGGCCCGATGCCGGAGCCGATCTGCACCGCCGGCACAATCGCCTGGCGCACGCTCATCCACGGATCGCGCTCGCGATCCTGCAGCGCGTGCCCCACCTCGTGTGCGATCACGGCGGCGGCAGCCACCGACAGGCCGGTCGATGCCGGCACGCCCAGCATCTGATTGGTGGGGTCGGAGCTGCCGAGCTCCGGCTTGCCCGCCACCGTGCTGCTCACGCGCCGCACCTTGCCGCGCGGGTCGTAGTGGTCGGTCAGCTGACCGGGGACCGGCTCGATGCGAACGTCCGTCAGGCCCTGGCGGTCCAGGAGCCGTCGGGCGAAGTCGAATGCGTTGAGAGGGATGCCCGAGTCGACCTTCGACCACTTGGCATAGGTCGAGCGCACGCGCCACGCGGCCCAGCCGGTGATCGCGATGCTCGGAAGGAACACCAACAGGATGTACGGAAGGAACCCTTCCATCGCTTTGTCTTGCTACCTCCTTGGGAGCGAATCGAGTATATCCCAGCCTTGGTGAAGGCCCGGTTCGGGCCTGATGAAGACCCCATATCCGGCACGGGTCATGCGGTGAGCTCCGGGAGACGATCCGCACGAGGAAACGATTGGACCGATGTCACGACTTCTGAGCGCCGGCCTCGGCGCCGCGCTGGGCGCAGCCGCCGCCCTCCTGCTCGATCCGGCCCGCGGACGTGCCCGCCGGGCGCAGCTCATCGACCGCGGCGCCGCGCTGGCACGCCGCGCCCTGCGCCTCGGCGAGCGCGAGCTCCGATTCGGCACCTCATGGGCCGCCGGCAAGGCGAGCGCCATCCGCGCGCTCGGCGAGCCCCACGAGTGGGTGAACGACGCGACCCTCAAGGAGCGCGTCGAGAGCGAGCTGCTCGGCGATCCGGGCGTCCCGAAGGGCTCGATCAACATCAATGCCGAGCAGGGCACCGTGGTGCTGCGCGGCGAGGTTCCGGACGAGGCCATGCGCGGCCGGCTGGCGGAGCGCGCCGGCAAGATCGACGGCGTGTGGTCCGTCGAGAACCTGCTGCACCTCCCCGGCGAGCCGGCCCCCACGCACCGCTAGGGCTGGCCGCCCTTGTCCGGTCCGGCTCCCGCACCCAGCAGCACGTGGTCGCGGCCCAGTCCGCGCCGCCAGGCGTCGGCGGGCATGGACGGCCGTCCCTCCGGCTGCACGACATCCAGCGCCAGGGCCCCGCGTCCGGTGGCGACCTCCGGCCAGGCGCCGGGCAGCAGCGCACCCAGCGGCACGCCGTCGACGCCCGGGGTCGGGTGCGCCGCGCGGACGTGCAGGCGCCGCCCGTCGACGGTGGTCCACGCCCCCGGCCAGGGCTGGAGCGCACGGACCTGCCGATCCAGCACCTCCGCCGGCTTGCGCCAGTCGAGCCAGCCATCCTTCCGATGAAACGGCCGGATCAGGGTCGCCTGCCTCGGGTCCTGCGGTTCGGTCGGCAGCGGGCCGCTCGCCCAACGTTCCAGTTCCGGCGGGACGACCTCGGCCGCCAGCTCTGACAGCCGCGCCTCGAGCTCCGGCGTCGTCTCGCGGCCATTGAGCGGCACCGGCCACTGGGCGACGATCGGCCCGGCGTCCAGCTCGGGGATCATCACCATCAGGCTGACGCCGCCGGCCTGGTCGCCGGCCAGGATGGTCGAGGCCACCGGCGCCGCGCCGCGGTGGCGCGGCAGCAGCGAGGGATGGACGTTCAGCGGCGGCCGCCTCCCCATCGCCAGCACGTCGTCCGGGACGAGCTGGCCGTACGCCACCAGCAGCAGGCCGTCCGGGGCGAAGCGCTCCAGGGCCGCGCGCCCCTCGTCCGATCGCAGGCGACGCGGTGTCTCGACCGGCAGGCCGTGCTCGCGCGCCCAGCCGGCAATCGCCGACGGCCGCGACTGGAGGCCGCGCCCGGCGGGCCGGTCCGGCTGGCTCATCACCAGCAGCGCATCGGTCATGTCCGCCACCCGGGCGAGCAAGGGGACGCCGAACGGGCCGGTGCCCAGGAAGGCGACCCGGCCCAGGCCGCTCACCGGCGGACGCTCGTCACTAGATACCCGCGGTCGTCTCTTCCTCGATCTCGGCGTGCTCGCTGACCCGCACCAGTTCCTCCAGCGACTCGAGGTAGTCGATGTAGAGCACGCCGTTGAGGTGGTCGATCTCGTGCTGCAGGGCTCGGGCGAAGAGATCCTGGGCCTTGACCCGGAACTCCTTGCCGCGGCGGTCCTTCGCCTTGACCGTCACCTTGGCGGATCGGGTCACCTCGGCCACGAACCCCGGGATCGAGAGGCAGCCCTCCCAGTCCACGATCTCGCCCGAGGACCTGACGACCTGCGGGTTGATGAGCTCGGTGATCTCCTCCTCGAGCTCGATCACCGCCACCTGCAGCGGCACGCCGATCTGGTTGGCCGCCAGCCCGATGCCGGGGGCGTCACGCATCGTCTCCAGCATGTCGTCGAGCAGGCGATGGAGCGAGGCGTCGAACTGCGTGACCTTCCTGGCGCGCTCGCGGAGGATCGGCTCCTCGGCGGTCAGGATGCGGCGGATGACCATGGCCGCCATTCTACCGATGCATCCCCGACCGGCCGGCCGACGGCACCTCCACGCGCGTTACAGCAGCGACTCGGGGTCCACGTCGATTGCCACGCCGGCCGGCACCCGCTCCAGAGCCGCGGACCGCGCCTCGGCACCGGCGGCGCGCAGCACCACCTGGAACCGCCAGCGGCCGGCGCGGCGCGCCACGTACGACGGCAGCGGCCCGTGCACCTCGACCCCCGGCACCCGCACCGCCTCGGCGGCGGCCCGTCCCCGCGACTCGGCGCGCTCGCGGTCCGGGTCGGCGATCAGCAGCCGCGCCAGCACCGTGGCCGGCGGATAGCCGAGCAGCCGGCGACGCACCAGCTCCTCGGCGGCAAAGCCGTCGACGTCCAGCCGAGCGGCGGCCCGCACCGCGTAGTGGTCGGCGGCGTAGGTCTGGATGATGACCCGCCCCGGCATCGGTCCACGCCCGGCCCGCCCGGCGACCTGGGCCAGCAGCTGGAACGTGCGCTCCGGCGCCAGGTAGTCGGGCAGGTTCAGGGTCACGTCGGCGGCGATCACCGCGGCCAGCGTCACGGTCGGCAGGTCGAGCCCCTTGGCCGCCAGCTGGGTGCCGACCAGCACGTCGATGCGCCCCTCGCGCAGCTCGTCGTAGATCGCCTCGAAGCCGCGCCGGGCGGCGAGCGCGTCGGAGTCGAGGCGCGCCACACGAAGGTGCGGGAAGGCGCTGCGCAGCTCCGCCTCGACCCGCTGCGTGCCCGCCCCGAAGTAGCGGATCCGGCTCGAGCCGCACTGTGGGCAGCGCTCCGGTGGCGGCGCAGTGCGGCCGCAATGGTGGCAGCGCAGCTGCTCGCCCGACGAGTGGTACACGAACGGCAGGTCGCAGTCAGGGCAGCGCAGGCTCTCGCCGCAGTCGCGGCACAGGATGAAGGTGGAGGCGCCGCGCCGGTTCATGAGCAGGATCGCCTGCTCGACTCCCGGCCGCAGGTCGCGCAGGGCGGCGTGCAGCAGGCGCGAGAAGATGGAGCGGTTGCCCTCCGACAGCTCGTCGCGCAGGTCGACCAGCTCGATCCGCGGCGCGCGTCCGACCCGCCGCTCGTGCAGCACGCTGCGCTCCACCAGGCCGCCACTGACCCGCGCCAGGGTGACGACATCCGGCGTGGCGGTACCGAACACCGCGCGGCCACCGCTGAGCGCGGCTCGCCGACGAGCTGCCCAGCGCGCGTCGTAGCGCGGCGTGCGATCCGACTTGAAGCCAGCGTCGTGCGCCTCGTCGACGACGACCAGCAGCGGGCCGGACAGCGGCGCGAAGACGGCGGTCCGGGTGCCGACCACCACCCGCGCCTCGCCCCGCAGGATGCGCCACCACTCGTCGTGGCGCTCCCCGGCCGACAGGCCCGAGTGCAGCACCGCCAGGGCGTCGCCCACCAGGCCATGCAGCCGATCGGCCAGCTGCGGGATGAGCGAGACCTCCGGCACCAGCACGATCGCGCCCTGCCCGGCCTGCAGGGCCGCGTCGATCGCCGCCAGGTAGACGTCCGTCTTGCCGGCGGCGGCCACGCCCTCCAGCAGCAGCTCCCCGCCGGGCGGCAGGGCCTCGATCGCCGTCAGCGCGTCCCGCTGCTCGTCAGCCAGGTCGTGCGCCGGCGCGGCAACGGGTTGACGATGCCCCAGCGGATCGCGATCCACGTCCCGCCAGTCGAGCTCGGCCGCGCCGATCGCCACCAGCCGGCGGGCAGGCGCCAGCAGCGAGCCGGCCTCGACGCCGAGCTCCTCCGCCAGCTCCGGCAGCGTGCGCTCGCCACCGGCCACCGCGGCCAGCAGGGCATGCTGCACCGGGGCTCCCCTACGCGGCGGCGGGCCGCCCGGCACCGGGCGCAGCACGCGCACGCGCCGAGCCGTCACGTCCGGTGGTCGCAGCTCCCAACGCGGCTGGATCGCGCCGCTGCGGCGCAGCCGCTCCAGCCAGGACTCGCGGCCGCGCTTGGGCGCCAGGCGCATCAGGGCCGCATCGGTCACGACACCGTCGTCCGTCGCCAGGCCGGCCACGCCATCGGGCAGGTCCGAGTCGGCGTTCACCTGCCAGCGGCGGTCCAGCCGCGACTCCAGCCCGGGCGGCAGCATGGCGGCGATGGTCGTGCCCACCGGCGCCCGGTAATAGGCGGCAATCTCCTCCGCCAGGGTCAGCAGCTCGGGCGTCAGCATCGGCGCCGATAAGACGGCCTCGACGGCACGCAGCTCCTGCCCCGCTTCCGGCGCCTCCGGCGCGCCCGCCATCAGGTATCCCAATGCCAGCCGGTGACCGTATGGCACCAGCACCAGCGCGCCGGGCTCGGCAGGGCCGACTGCCGCGGGCAGCCGGTAGCTGAAGGTGCGCTCCGGCCGGTCGGCGACGGCGTCGACCGCCACGCGGACGACGTCGGTGGCAATCTCCACCGGGCGAGCCGTCAGACGCGCACCTGGCGCGGCGGGTCGCGACGGGCCTCGGCCTGGATGATCTCCCAGATGCGATCGGCGGCGTCGTCGGGATGCCCCGTCTCGTTGACGATCACGTAGTCGTAGTCACCGCTGGACGCCATCTCCTCCTCCGCATTCCGGCGCCGGACCGCCAGCGAGTCGGCGTCCTCCGAGCCGCGCTCCGCCAGCCGCGCATCCAGGTCCTCGATCGACGGCGGCATGACGAAGATCAGCAGCGCGTCCGGCACCCGCTGCCGGACCGAGCGGGCGCCCTGCGGGTCGATGGTCAGGATCGCGTCCCGGCCGGCCGCCAGGATGCCGCGCACCTGCTCGAGCGGCGTCCCGTACCAGTTGTCGTGCACCTGCGCGAACTCGAGCAGGCCGCTCGTGTCGCGCATGCGGGCGAACTCGTCGAGCGACAGGAAGTGGTAGTGCACCTTGTCGATCTCGCCCGGGCGCCGTTCCCGGGTTGTGGCGGTCACGATCGGGACGACCTGGGGCCGTCGCTCGGCCAGCTCCGCCACGATGGTGCTCTTGCCCACCCCGGATGGCCCCGACACCACGACCAGCATCGGGTTGGGGAAGGTCATCCGCTTGTCCGGCTCGGGGTCGCGCTCCGGCTGCGTCATGGGCAGCTCGGAGGCCATCGGCTCCACCACCCGGTCAGCCATCCGTGTCCACCAGGCTGGCGCCGACGCCAGTTGGGAGTGCCGAACTCCGAATGCCGGCCTCGTCGAGCGACCCCGCCAGGTCGGCCGGCAGCTCGCTCCAGGCGGTCAGGCGCCGCCCGTCCGACGGACGGTCGAGCGTCAGGCGGGCCGCGTGCAGGAACTGACGCTGCAGATCTCCAGGCCCCGGCCCCCCGCCGTAGCGCAGGTCGCCGGCGATCGGCAGGCCCAGGTAGGCGAGGTGCGCCCGCAGCTGGTGGGTACGCCCCGTCTTCGGCCGCAGCCACAGCAGGGTGTAACCGCCCGCCGCCCCCAGCCCCTCGTACTCGGTCACCGCCTCGCGGCCGTCCGCCACCACCGCCATCCGCTGCCGGTCCTTCGGATGGCGGCCCACCGGCGCCTCGATCCGGCCACGCGGGGCGGGCGCCGCACCGCGCACCAGGGCCACGTACTCCTTGTCGATGGTCCGATCGCCGAACTGGCGCATCAGGCTGGCCTGGGCGTCGTCCGTCTTGGCCACCACCAGCAGGCCCGATGTGTCCTTGTCCAGCCGGTGCACGATCCCCGGCCGGCCCACCCCGGCGATGCCGCCCAGCGGCTCCCCCATCGCCTCGGCGCGGCCGAGCAGGGCGTTCACCAGCGTGCCCGAGGCGTGGCCGGCGCTGGGATGGACGACCAGTCCGGCCGGTTTGTCGACGATCAGCATGGCGGCGTCCTCGTAGGCGACGCGCAGCGGGATCCGCTCGGGGCGCAGGTCCTCGTCGGGTGGCGCCGACAGCTCGACCTCGATCCGTTCGCCGCCGCGCAGCCGGTCGGACGCGCGGCCCCGCCGTCCATCGACCAGGGCGCGCCCGTCAGAGATGAGCCGCTGCGCATGGGCACGGCTGATGCCGGCAACGCTGCTGACCGCCAGGTCGAAGCGGCCTGCCACCGCCACGCCGTCCACGGTCCGCGGCGGCGCGGCGACGTCGCTCACGCGCGTGCCTCGCCCCGCCGCGGGTCGAGCAGCATCAGGTAGGCGACCAGCGCCAGGATCCCCACCACGATCGAGGCGTCGGCCACGTTCCAGGTCGGCCAGCGCAGGTCGCCGATGCCGACCGAGATGAAGTCGGTCACATAGCCGAGCCGGATGCGGTCGAGCAGGTTGCCGAGCGTCCCGCCCAGGATCAGCCCCAGCACCACGTACAGCGCCACGCCACGGCCGCGGAAGGCGCGCTGGAAGTAGATCAGCATGGCGAAGGCGAGCACGGTCACGATCAGGAAGAAGACCTGACCGCCCTGGAACAGGCTGAAGGCAGCACCCTCGTTGCGGACGTGCCACAGCACCACCAGCTCCCCGACCACGGGCACCCGCTCCCCCAGCGCCAGGGCCGAGGCGATCGCCGCCTTGGTCGCCTGGTCGGCGAGCAGCACGACCGTCGCGGTCAGGCCCATGGCCAGCAGCTCCGACCGCGTCTGGCTCGGGGAAGCCGCCTGGCTGCTCATGGGCCGATGGTACGCGATGGCGCTCGTCAGGCGCGGCGAATGGCCAGGTCCAGCTGCTGTCCCTCGGCCTCCAACGACTCCGCCAGGTCCGGCTCGGGGACCGATCCATCGGCCGCGCCCAGGCGGAGGTTGACGGCCAGCACCTCGGCCGCGAGCCACTCGCGGAAGCCCTCCAGTCGCGCGACCGCCGCCTGGTCGCCGCCGATGCTCACCTCGACCCGGTCGCTGATCTCGTAGCCGGCGGCCTTGCGCATGGTCTGCAGGCGATGCGCCACCTCACGGGCCAGCCCCTCCGCCTCCAGCTCCGGCGTGAGCTCCGTGTCCAGCGCGACCAGCAGGTCGCCCTCCTCGGCCACCTCGTGGCCAGGCCGCGCCCGCGCGGTGAGCTGGAACTCGTCCGGCTCCATGGTCACGCCACCGACTGTCACGCGGCCGTCGTCCAGCAGCTGCCAGTCGCCGGAACGGGCGCCGGCCATGATCGCCCCGACTGCCTTGCCGTGCCGCGGCCCGACCACCGGCAGCAGCGGGTAGAGCGTGCGCTCGACCATGCCCGACTCGTCGGTCAGGACGTCCAGCGCCTTCACGTTGAGCTCGTCGAGCACCTCGGCGGCCAGCGCTGCGGCCACCCCCGCATCCGCGCTCAGCGAGCCACCGGCGCCGCCGGGCAGCTTCACCCGCGCCGTGGCCAGCGGCTGCCGGGTGCGGACGCCCGACGCGGCCCGCGCCGTGCGACCCAGCGCCACCACCTGGCGCGCGACCGCCACCGCGGCCTCCAGCGCCTCGTCGCTGACATCGTCGCGCGGCTGCGGGAAGTCGGCCAGGTGGACCGAGTCGGGCGCCTCCGGCTGCACGGCGGTGACCAGGTTCTGCCACATCGCCTCGGCCAGGTGCGGCACGAACGGGGCGAGCAGCCGGGTCAGGTCGACCAGCACGCGGTGCAGGGTGGCGTAGGCGGCGCGCTTGTCGTCGTCCAGCTCCCCCTTCCAGAAGCGGCGCCGATTGCGGCGCACGTACCAGTTCGACAGCTCGTCGACGAACGCCTCGACGGCGCGCGTGGCCCGCATCGCGTCGTAGGCGTCCAGCGCGCCGCGCACTTCTGCGATCACCGCCTCCAGCCGCGACAGGATCCAGCGATCGAGCAGCGTTCGGGCCGCGGCCGATCCATCGGTCCCCTGCGCCGGCGTCCAGCCGTCGAGCCGCGCGTAGGTGACGAAGAAGCCGTACGTGTTCCAGACCGGCAGGAAGAAGCGGCGCACTTCATCGTGGGCCAGGTGATAGCCGAAGTTCATGTTCACCGCCGGGTTGGTGGCGCAGAACATCCAGCGCATCACGTCCGCGCCGATCTGCTCGGCCGCGTCGTCGAACCAGATGGCGTTGCCCTTGCTCTTGTGCATCTCCTCGCCGTGCTCGTCGCGCAGCAGGGCGTAGCCGAACAGCGCCGTGAACGGGGCCTGGCCGGTCATCACCGTGCTCTCGGTGATGAGGGCGTAGAACCAGTTGCGGAACTGACCCGGGAACGACTCGGTCACGAAATCGGCCGGGTACCACTCCCGCCAGTAGTCGCGATCGCTCGTCCACTTGAGGGTGGAGATGCCCACGATCCCGGCATCCAGCCACGGATTGCCGACGTCCGCGATGCGGCGGCTGCGGCCTCCACAGGAGCGGCACTCGATCTCCACCTCGTCCACCCAGGGCCGATGCGGCGTGTGCCCCTCGAACGCGTCCCAGCCGGCGACCGCCCGCTCGCGCAGCGCCTCGCGCGACTCGATCACCTCCCAGGCATCGCACTCGGTGCAGGTCCAGATCGGCAGCGCGAGGCCGTAGTAGCGCTTCTTGCTGATCATCCAGTCGGACATGTTCCGGAGCCAGTCGAGCTCGCGCTCCTCCAGGCCGATCCCCGGCGGCAGCCAGGTGGCGCGTCGGGTCGAGCCGGCCAGCTCGGCGCGCAGCGGGTCCATGGCGATGAACCACTCGTCCACCAGCCGGAACACGACCTGGGTGCCGCAGCGCCAGCAGACCGGGTAGGAGTGGCGGTACTGCTCGCGACCAACCAGCAGGCCCTTGCCCTCCAGGTCCTCGGCCACCTCGCGCGCCAGGTCGGCACCGTCGGGGTCATCGGCCCCGGCGTAGCGGCCGGACTGCCAGCCGAACCCCTCCCGGAAGCGCCCGAACTCGTCGATCGGGTCGATGACGGTCAGGTCGTACGCCTTCGAGAGCGCAAAGTCCTCCTGTCCGCAGCCCGGCGCGATGTGCACGATCCCGGTGCCTTCCTCGTCGGAGACCTCGTCCCACGGAATGACCCGGTGCGCGACGCCCGCCGCGGCCGGCAGCTCGTCGAAGGGTCCCTGGTAGGTGAGGTCAACCAGCTGGGCGCCCTTGGCCTGGCGGATCGTCGCCGCCTCGGGCGCGACGCGCGGCTGCGAGCCGTGGCTCAGCCACCAGCGACGTCCATTGGTGCCCTCCACCAGGACGTAGGTGAGGTCCGGGTGGACGGCGGCAGCCACGTTCGAGGAGAGGGTCCACGGCGTGGTGGTCCAGATCAGCAGGTCCTCGTCCTCGTGACCGGGCGCGGTGATCGGCAGGCGGACGGTCAGCGACAGGTGGCTCAGCTCGCGGTAGCCCTCGGTGGCCAGCTCCATGTTCGACAGGCCGGTGCCGCAGCGCGGACACCAGGGCATGACGTCATGGCCCCGGTAGATGAGCCCCCGCCGGTGGCACTCGGCCAGGAAGGCCCAGATGGCGTAGTTGTTCTCGTCCGAGTTGGTGTAGTAGCTGTCGTCCCAATTCATCCACATGCCCAGGCGGATGGACTGCTCGGTGATCCGATCGGCGAAGCGCTGCGTGCGCGCCTTGCAGTACTCGACGAAGCGGTCGATGCCGTACGACTCGATGTCGCGCTTGTTCTTGAAGCCCAGCTCCTTCTCGGCCTCGACCTCGATCCACAGGCCCTGGCAGTCATACCCGTTCTGGTAGCGCTGCCGCTCACCGAGCATGGTGTGGTAGCGCTGGAAGAGGTCCTTGTAGGTGCGGCCCCAGGCGTGGTGCACGCCCATCGGGTTGTTGGCCGTGATCGGCCCGTCCAGGAAGCTCCAGCGCCGTTCGCTGGCCTCGTTGCGGGCCAGGTAGCGGGCCATGGTCCCCCGCTCGCGCCAGAGCTCGATCATCTCCTGCTCCAGCGCCGGCAACTCCAGCTTGCTCGAAACCGCTCTGAACACGTGCGCTCCAACAACGACAAACCCGCCCCGGACATCCGGGACGGGGCTTGATGGCTCCCGCGGTACCACCCGCGCTTGACCGATGACGCCCACGGCAGGGCGGCGTCGGCCCACTCATGCGCCACGGGTCGGCGTCGTGGACCGATGGCGCCGCCGTCCGCTATCGGGTGGCGCACCCGGGAGGCGTTACCCACGGCAGGCATGCCGCTTGGCGCCTCCGGCTCGGGAGGGATCGCTCGTCGTCCGATCTCCGCCCGCTTCCACCGTCCGGGCTCGCTTGAGGAATCGCGTCCGACGCGAGCGCTGGCTCCGTCATCGCCGTGTCTTCTGTTGTGGGCCGATGGTCGCAGCCGGTGCGGTGCGCCGTCAACCGAGCAGCGCGCGACCCACCAGCACCAGGGCGGCCACGGCGGTGAGGGTGACTAGTCCCTGCAGGCGCGGATACCAGACCCGTGCGGCCAGCGCCGCCAGTGCCCCGGCCGGCCCGATGGCCAGCAGGGCCAGTGCGATGGGCCGCAGCTCCTCGATCGGGAGCGCCAGCTCCCCGCGCGTCCAGGCGAGCAGCCAGATCGCGCCGGCGCCGACGACGGGCGTGAGTGCCAGGCCGATGGCCAGCAGCAGGTCCGCGCTGACCCTCGGCCGCGCGGCCACCGGCGCGGTCACCGGCGCCTCCGCGGCCACCGGCGCCTCCGCGGCCACCGGCGCGGTCACCGGCGCCTCCGCCGTAGCCGGCGCCACATCTCCAACCGCCTCGGCTCGTGCCGCACGCCGGCCGGCCAGCCACGCCGGACGCCGCCAGCGGGCCCACCACCGCTCGCGCACGACCGTTTCGACGCTGGCGGCTGGCTCCGCCGGTGCGGGCACGGCCGCTGCCGCGGCGGCCGCCGCGACGATGGCCGCTTGCCGCTCCGCCTCGGCTCGCTCCAGGGCGGCTGCCCTCTCGGCGGCGAGTCGCTCCTCCAGCAGCTGGCGCTCGATGCCGGTCAGCATCCGGCGCCCATCCGGCGATCGCTCCATCGATGGCTGCGCGGCCGCATGGGTCGCTGACGGGGTCACGAAGGCGCGTGCCCGCTCCGCGACCTCGTCCAGGCGCTGCTGGATGCGGGCCGCGGCGGTCAGGGCGGAGAGCAGGTGCTCCTCCGAGGCCGGCGCGATCCCGAAGCGACCGCGATCGGTGGGAACCAGGATCATCGTCGCCGTCGGCGACAGCCGGACGATGTCGATCTCCTCCTCGCGTCGCAGCCTGGCGCGGCCCAGAGCCCAGCCCAGCGCGCCGAAGCGCGGCCGCACCCGGGCGGCGCCCTCGCCGCGCAGCGCGACCCGCGTCACCGGCCCACGCACCAGCGTGTACCGCCGCTCGCCCCCCAGCCAGCGCAGGCGCAGCGTGGCGACCTCCACGTCCAGGCGGACGGTGAGCAGTCGCGCGGCCAGGTACAGGCTGAGGACCGCCACCACGATGCCGGCCGCCACCAGCCCGATGCCGACCAGGCCGCCCAGGAAGGCACCGGCGGCGGCGGCCACCGCCCCGGCGATCAGCAGCAGCAGCGGGACCGCCAGCAGCCGGCCGGTCGAGCGCGCCAGCGGAATCGGGGCGATGGCGATCGTGCGCTCGGTCATCGGCTCAGGCCTTCTCGGTAACCCGGTACTCCAGGTAGCGCCCGGTGAGCATGCGCGTCTGCGCGTCGAGCGCGGGCAGGTTGCTGAAGAAGATGCCCACGAACGGAAGGCCGAGCCATTGCACGTAGGACACGAAGCGCACCCACGGGCCCCAGCTCGTCGGCCGCGGCGGCACGATCGAGTGCTCGACCCAGATCAGGACGAACAGCCCGACCAGGCCGATCGACAGCATGACCGTGGCGTACAGCTGCAGGTTCTGCCCGAGGGTGGTCTGGGCGAAGGCGGGGTTCAGCAGCAGCGGGATGGTGGCGCCGAACATGATCACGAACGGGGCGATCGCCCAGTTGATGTGCTCGCCGAACAGGTTGAGGATGCGCCAGATCCGCGACCAGATCGGGATCTCGTGGTGGCGCATCGCGTTCTGGATCACGAACGGGATGTCGGTCACGCCCCACGCCCAGCGCCGAGCCTGCAGGTACTGGCTGGTCATCGAACGCCAGTAGGTCCTGGCTCGCACCGCGTCGCCGTAGATCGGGATGAAGAGCGGCACCGCGCGGAAGCGGTCGCCGTAGGTGAAGTAGCTCTTCCAGTAGAAGCGGCTGTCCTCCGGGATCGCGTCGGTGGCCCAGTAGCCGACGTCGTGCACCAGGTGGAGCGTGGTCGAGTACGAGCCGAAGCTCTGCAGCTTCTCCGGCAGCACGCTGCGCCACATCTGCAGCTGGGTCAGCACCGCCGCGAAGAGGCGGACCATCAGCGGCGCCTCCCAGATGTTGTTGTGCAGGTAGGGCACCGGCTGGTAGAGCTGGGTCTCGCGGTTCGGATCGGTCAGGTGCATCCAGGTCAGGTAGCTGAAGTACTGCGGGTGGACCCGGTAGTCGGCATCCAGGTCGGTGACCAGGATGCGCCGCGGATCCATCCCCCGCTCGCGCACCAGCAGCCGGTACAGGTAGCGGCCGCCCCAGGCCATGGCGCTGCTCTTGCCGACCACGATCCCCGGCTCCAGCGGGTCCAGGATGTGGATGAAGTCGGCGAACTCGCTGCCGAACTCCTCGCGCAGGATGCCGACGTTCTCGATCCCGTCGGTGTCGGTCTCGCGGGTGATGATGGCGCAGATCTTCCGCTCCCTTGGCCACTCGGCCAGGGCCAGGGCGCGGACCGTCTCCCGCAGCTTGTGCAGCGGCTCGGTGTAGGTCGGGATCAGGGCCAGGTGCGTGTACTCGTGCCGATCGGGCGGCGCCTCCGGCAGCCCCATCAGCGCGTCCAGCTCGGCCAGCTCGGCCTCCAGCGCCCTGCGCTCGCCGCCCAGCCGCGGGCCCAGGCCGGCCGTGATGCCGAGCGCGCTGGCGGGGCCGCCCAGCCCGGTCAGCTGCCGCAGCACGACCTCGCGCCGGGCGGCCGGATCGTCGAGCGTCGCCAGGCGCGCCCACCAGTCCTGGCCCTGCACGCGGCGGATCTTGCGGAAGGCGACGATCACCGCTCCGGCGAACCACAGCGCGCGGCACAGCCAGTAGAAGTCAAAGCTCAGGACGAAGTAGGCGACCAGCGACGGGTAGTTGAAGCTCAGCCAGATCGGCCCGACGATGATCGCCCAGCTGACGAAGCCGGGCACCATCTCCAGGAGACGCTGGAGCAGCCGATGGCGATCTGGATCCTGCGGCTCGGACATGTGCCCTCGTCCGGGTCGTCGGAGCCACCGCCAAGCGAGCGGCCCTCCAGCGACGGGTTCAGTAGACCGGTGTCAGCCAGTCTCGGTATTCGTCGACCCGGCCACGCACCGAGTCGAAGTAGATGTCGTGCAGCTGGCGGGTGATGGGTCCCGGCCGTCCGCCGCCGATCGCCCGCCGGTCGATCTCGACCACCGGGGACAGCTGGGCGCCGGTGCCGCACAGGAACACCTCGTCGGCGTTGTACAGCTCGGTGCGGTCGATCTGTCGCTCCTCGACCGGCACCTCCAGGCGCTCGCGGGCGACCGCCATCAGCCGGCGGCGCGTGATGCCCTCCAGGATGTTATCCGTCACCGGCGGCGTGATCAGCTTGCCGCCCTTGACGATGAACAGGTTCTCGGCGCTGCCCTCCGACACATGGCCGTCCTGGGTCAGGACGATTGCCTCGTCGTAGCCGTTCAGCTGGGCCTCCGACTTGGCCAGTGCCCCGTTGACGTAGGCGCCGGTGATCTTGCCGCGTGCCGGGATGGCGTTGTCATCGGTCCGGCGCCAGGTCGAGACCTGGGCCCGGATGCCGCCCTCGGTGTCGATGTACTGGCCGAACGGCACACCGAAGATCACGATGTCGGCGTCCAGGTTGTGCAGCCGGACGCCGATGGTCTCGCTGGACTTGTAGATGATCGGACGTACGTAGACGTCCTCGCGCAGCTCGTCGCGGCGGAGGATCTCGACCGTCAGGCTGGCGAGCCGTTCGGCGCTGTACGGCACATCCATCATCAGGAGCCGTGCGGACGCCTTGATGCGCTCGTAATGCGGTATCAGGTCCAACCCCCAGAGCTGCCCCTGCTCGCCGTTCCAATAGGCACGGATTCCTTCAAAAACGGCGGTGCCATAGTTGAAGGCATGGGTCATGACGCTGATGCGGGCATCGCGCAACGGCACGATCTCGCCCCGGAAGAAAGCCCACAGCTCCGACGTGCGGTCGTCGGCTGTCGTTGCGACCGGAGTTCCCTGCTTCAGCACGAATTTCTCCTCAGGGCGCCTGCGCGCCGCGTTCGCTGCCGGCAGCGCCGGCGGGCCAAGTATACGCGTGCCTCAAGCCCAGACGGCCTGACCCCCGGGAAGGTTGCGGAATCCGTGGGCTAGTGCCCATTGCTGACCACTCCGAGCGGGGTGAGCAGGGCCAGGTAGACGTACACGAGGTACAACGGGCCACCGATCAGCAGAGTCCATGCCGACAGCCGCCCGCGAAGCCACATCGTCCCGAAGATGAGGCCCACCGCCACGAACGCCACACCCGCGGACAAGAACGAGATCGCCGTCTCGGGGGTG
>DATBME010000034.1:0-7784 GCA_036555005.1 Candidatus Limnocylindria bacterium
CCCTTGGCGCCGAGCGGGTGGTGCGGCGACGGGGTCACTGTCTTGGCCGTCTCCCACGCCGGCGTCTCGAGCGCCGTCGGCAGCAGGTAGTCCATGAACGTGCCGGTCATGTTGCTGCCGTTCTCGTCGTACCGGATCTCCTCGTAGAGCGCTGGCGCGAGGCCCATCGTCAGCCCGCCGTGGAGTTGGCCGTCCACGACCATCGGGTTGATGATGTTGCCGCAGTCGTCGACGGCCACGAAGCGGCGGACCTTGACCTCGCCGGTGCCCGGGTCGATGTCGACGACGCAGATGTACGACCCGAACGGGAAGGTCAGGTTCGGCGGGTCGTAGTAGTTGACCGCTTCCAGCCCGGCCTCCATGCCCTGCGGGTGATTCGTGTACGCCGCGAAGGCGATCTCGCCGATCGTCTTCGCCTGCTCCGGCGAGCCGCGCACGCTGAACCTGCCGTTCGTCCACTCGAGGTCGTCCTCGTTGGCCTCGAGCAGGTGGGCGGCGATCTTCTTGGCCTTGTCGCGGATCTTGCGCGACGCCATGGCAGTCGCCGCGCCGGCTACAGGCGTGGAGCGCGAGGCGTAGGTGCCGAGCCCGTACGGCGCCGTATCGGTGTCGCCGTACTCGATCGTCACCTGCTCCATCGGGATCCCGAGCTCCTCGGCGATGATCTGGGCGAAGGTCGTCTCGTGGCCCTGGCCCTGGGTCTGGACGCCGATCCGCGCCGTCGCCGACCCGGTGGGATGAACCCGGATCTCGCAGCTGTCGAACATCTTGATGCCCAGGATGTCGAAGGTGTGCGACGGGCCGGCGCCGACGATCTCGGTGAACGAGGAGATGCCGATGCCCATCAGCTCCCCGCGCTCGCGCTTCTCGGCCTGCTCGCGGCGAAGCTCGGGGTAGCCGATGAGGTCCATCGCCGTGCGCAGCGCAGTGTGGTAGTCACCCGAGTCGTACTCCCAGCCGGTGGCCGACCTGTACGGGAACTGCTCGGGCTTGATGAAGTTCCGCAGGCGGAGCTCGGCCGGGTCGATGTCGAGCTGGTGGGCAGCGATGTCGGCCATGCGCTCGATGGCATGGACCGCCTCGGTCACCCGGAAGCTACACCGATAGGCGACGCCGCCCGGCGGCTTGTTGGTGTACACGCCATCGACCTCGACGAAGGCATTGGCCATGTCGTACGAGCCGGTCACGACGTTGAAGAGGCCGGCCGGGAACTTCGACGGGTTGGCGGCCGCATCGGCGGCGCCGTTGTCGGCCAGCGTCTTGACCTTCAGCGCGGTGAGCTTGCCATCCTTGGTAGCCCCGAGCTCGGCGCTGATGTGGTAGTCGCGGGCGAACGAGTCGGCCTGAAGGTTCTCGGATCGGTCCTCGATCCACTTCACCGGCTTGCCGGTGGTCAGCGAGGCCACGACGGCCAGCACGTAGCCTGGGTAGACCGGCACCTTGCCGCCAAACCCGCCGCCGATGTCGTGGGTCTTGATCCGGATCTTGTGCTCTGGGATCTTGCTGACCATGCTGAAGACGGTCCTGATGGCGTGGGGCGCCTGCGACGTCATGTGCACGGTCAGGTGGCCGGCCACCGGGTCCCAGTCGGCGATGCAGCCGCAGGTCTCGATCGAGGCGACGTGGATTCGCGGGATGTAGATGTCCTCGGTGATGCGCACATCCGAGGCGGCAAGGGCGGCATCTGTCGCCTCGCGATCACCGGACTCCCAATGCCAGACGTGGTTCGACTTCTCTGCCTTGTCGGGCCGAACGAGCTCCGATCCGGGATCCATGGCCTTGAACGGGTCGATGACCACTGGGAGCGGCTCGTAGTCGACGTCGACCGCGGCCACGCCGTCGGCCGCGAGGTAGCGGCTGGTGGCGACGACCGCGGCGACCTCCTGCGACTGGTACACGACGTGGTCGGTGGGCAGCACCATCTGGGTGTCGCTCATGAGCGTCGGCATCCAGTGCAAGCCGGCCTTCTCGAGGTCGGCCCCGGTCACGACGGCCAGCACGCCGGGGATGGCGAGCGCCGCCGACGTGTCGATGTTGGTGATCTTCGCGTGCGCGTACGGGCTGCGCACGATGTCCATCCAGAGCATGCCAGGCAGGACGAGGTCGTCGATGTACGTCCCCTGGCCGCGGATGAAGCGTGGGTCCTCCTTGCGCTTGATCGAGTGGCCCATGCCACCGACCTCGGGGGTCGTCTGGGGCTGGATGTCGACCATCTCAGCTACCTCCCGCGGCGACCGGCTCGTTGGGCTCGGTCGTCTCCTCGGCGACCACCGGCGCAGCCTCGCCCGTCTCGAGCTGGCCGGAGGCCTGCTGGATCGCCTTCACGATGTTCACGTAGCCGGTGCAGCGGCACAGGTTCCCGGCAATCCCCTCGCGGATCTCCGCCTCGGACGGCTTCGAGTTCTGGTCGAGCAGCCAGGCCGCCTGCATGATCATGCCCGGCGTGCAGAAGCCGCATTGCAGGCCGTGCTGGTCCCAGAAGGCCTGCTGCAGCGGGTGGAGCTCGGCCCCGTCGGCCATGCCCTCGATGGTCCTGACCTCCGCCCCGTCGGCCGATGCGGCGAGCATGGTGCACGATTTCGTGCTGCGGCCATCCACGAGGACCGTGCACGCGCCGCAGTTGCTCGTGTCGCAGCCGATGTGGGTGCCGGTCAGGCCGAGGTTGTCACGCAGGAAGTGAACGAGCAACAGGCGCGACTCGACCTCGGCCTCGCGCGACTCGCCGTTGACACTGACGGTGATGTGGTGGGTACCCATGGATCTCCCTCACGCTCAGGAGAAGGCAGCCGCGCGCTCGTGCGCGAGGCGGAGCGCCCGCATGGTCATCTCGGCCACCATGGCGCGCTTGTACTCGGCCGGACCGTGGCCGTCGGTGACCGGGCGGCTCTGCGCCGCCGCGGCGTCAGCCGCCGCGCGGAAGGTCACCTCGTCCGGTGTCGCGCCGGTGAGCACGGCCTCGGCGTCGGTCGCGGCGATCGGCATCTCGGCCACCGCGGCCAGGCCGATCCCGGCGTCGGCGATCTTGCCGCCGTCGAGCCGCAGCCGCGCCGCCACCCCGACCGACGCGAAGTCGCCGGCGCGCCGCTCGAGCTTGCGGTAGGCGCCGCCCGCCCCACTCGGGCGCTTCGGGAAGCGGATCTCGGTCAGCAGCTCGGTCGGTTCGATGGCCGTCGCGAAGCTGTCGATGAAGAAGTCGCGCGCGCCGATCACCCGCTCGCCCTCCTCGCTGCGGCAGACCAGCGAGGCGTTGGTCGCGAGCAGTACCGCCGGCCAGTCCGAATAGGGATCGGCATGCGCGCACGAGCCGCCGATCGTGCCCCAGTTGCGGACCTGCGGGTCGCCGATCCCCCCAGCCGTATCGGTCAGCATCGGGTAGCTCGCGATGACCGGGTGCACGAGGATCTGCCGATGGGTGGCCAGCGCACCGATGCTCAGCCCGTCATCGGTCTCGTTGATCTCGTCGAAACCCGACAGGCCGCGCAGGTCAACGAGCACCGTCGGCATCGAGAGGCGCAACTTCATCATCGGCAGCAGGCTGTGGCCGCCCGCGAGGACCTTGGCTTCCCCCTCGCGCTCCTTGAGCACCCGCAACACGGCACCAATGTCACCGGGCCGGGTGTAGTCGAACTCCCCAGGGATCATGG
The DNA here is from genome assembly GCA_036555005.1 of Candidatus Limnocylindria bacterium. Taxonomy (GTDB): domain Bacteria; phylum Chloroflexota; class Limnocylindria; order QHBO01; family QHBO01; genus DASSCW01. The sequence goes on from DATBME010000034.1 coordinate 3,645, forward strand.
CGACGCGTCCTCCTTCCCTACTCGATACGAGCGGGGTCACGTGTGCTCGGCGGCGATCCGACGGGCACATGGCTGACGGGAACGCCTGGCAGGCGACACGGGCCTGGGATCGGCCGCCGATGGCAGTCTTGGAGGCTCGCGACGTCGACGAGGTGGTGCGTGTGAGGCTACCGCTCGCTCAGTCGCGGCGTCAAGGAGTTCGGGGCAACGATGCTACAGTTCGGCAGTGCTCGGCGGGGCGTAGCGCAGCCTGGTAGCGCACCTGCTTTGGGAGCAGGAGGTCGCCCGTTCGAATCGGGCCGCCCCGACCATCACCCTCCTAGGCGTCAGGCCCAGCATCGCGCGTGGCGAGGTACCAGCCTTCCAGGTTCTCGCGTCCGAAGAGGCGCCGCATCGCGGCGCGCAGGTCGTCGCGCCGCGGAATGAGCATGTAGTTCGTCAGCGGGTCGAGCGGCGGATCGACGAAGCGCGGCAGGTCGAGCACGAGGCGCCGGATCTCCTCCCCGGTGATCAGCGGCAGCAAAGAGGCCAGGTCGCCGGCCTTGTCACGCGGGAAGTCGGTCTGCACGGTGGAGCCGATCGCGTCCAGGGTGTCGGGGAGGTCGAAGAAGAGATCCATCTGGGCGAACTCGCGGCGCAGCTCCAGCAGGACGCGCTGCTGTCGTTCGGAGCGCTGGAAGTCGTCCAGCTGCTGGCGGGTGCCATCGGGCATCTCGAGGTAGCCCTGGCGTGCCCGCGCGTAGGCCAGGGCCAGGCGACCGCCGTAGTCGTTGCAGCCCGCCGGGAGCTCCACGCCGCGCCGCCCGGGCCAGATGTCGCCGCGGCCGTTGTAGGTGTCGTCCACCAGCTTGCCCGGGAGGCAGAGCCTCAGCGGGCCGACCGCGTCGACCAGTCGGGTGAAGCCCTCGAGGTCGATGGTGGCGTAGTACTGGATCGGGATGCCCAGGTACAGGCCGATCGTCCGCTCCAGCGTGCGCAGGCCGCAGGCTTCGCCGCTGTCCGGCGGCAGGTCGGGACACCACCGCTCCGGGTCCTCGCCGGCCTCGGTTGCCAGCTCATTGATCTTGCGAGGGTAGACCCCGTCGGGGTAGACGCTGCGATCCGGCAGCGGCAGAAACCCAGTGTCGCGGGGGATCGAGATCATGATCGCGCTGTTGGTTTCCGGGTCGACGCTGACCGCCAGGATGGTGTCCGTCCGCGCCTCGTGCACGCGTCCGGAGCCGGAATCGATGCCGAGCAGCAGGAAGTTGATGCGTTCGTTCCCGTCCCAGGCGTAGTCGGGCCGGTTGAGGGGTCCAGGATTCCCGCCCGCGCCACCGGGCGCCCCGCCGCTTCCCACGCCGGAGAAGACGTCACCCAGGGTGGAGTTGACCCGTCCGACCAGCATGCCGCCCCAGGCGTGCATGCCGACGGTGAGCAGCATCAGGAAGACGACGAAGGCGATCGTCGCCATTCGCTCCGGCGTGAGCGGCTGGCGCACCGATGCGCCCGGGCCGCCGACGGTCGCCGCCACGCGGGCCGGTGCAGGCTCGGGCCACACGAAGCCGACCTGCCCGATGGCGAACAGGCGCCAGGCCATGACAGCCAGGTCCAGGCCGACCAGCACGGTCAGGAAGGTTGCCGACAGGGCGCTGTTGAGCACCGCGGTGCCGCCGAAGGCGAACGCGGCCAGGGCCGTCAGCAGCAGGAGCGCCATCGGCGCCGCCAGGATCAGCGCCAGCCGGCGCTGACCCACGTAGAGCTGCCCCAGTCCCGGGAAGAGGAACGAGAGGAAGGCAGCGATGGCCGGGTGTCGCCGCGGTCTGCTGGAAGGGTCGATCATGTCCACCTGAAGTCGGGCACGTTCGGCCCATTGCTCGCTGGGCGGGGCTCGCATTCTAGCAAAGACGCTCGCTCGGCCAGTGAGCGTGGCCAGTGACCGATTGTGGTGCGCCTGCGCGACGCCGTGGGTACTACGGTTGGGTGCGGTGCAACTGGTACCTTTGCGCCAGCCGCGGATGGGACCCTAGACTACCTGGCACTCGGACGTGGTCAGCTGCCCGCCGACATGCCCCAGTACCGCAGGACGACGTGCCACCAGAGTCCATCTTCCTCCTCGTCAGCACCGCTGTAGCCGTCCTGCTGGGGGCCGGCGCGGTGATAGCCGCGCTCCGGAATCGATCCGAGCTGACCACCACCCAGACGGCCGCCATCGAGCCCGCCGACCCGGGCCAGGCGGACAAGTACGAGGTCGACCCGGCGGGGCTCGAGCCGCGTGGGCGTGGCTACGGCACGGCGGTGCGCGTGCTGTGGTGGGTCTCCATCGCGGCGGTGCTGATCGGCGTCGGCCTGTCCGACGCCTACGACGACAGCCAGGCGGCGATCTACGCCCTGGGGGCGGTCGCGGTGGTGGCCGCGATCGGCCTGCACGACGTGCTGCCGGCGCGCCGGCGCACGCCGGCGGTGGTCGCCTTCGAGGTCGTGCTGGCCATCATGCTGACCACCGTCCTGCTGGTGCTGACCGATTACGCGAGCTCGCCCTTCGTCTTCGTCTACTTGCTGATCGCGGTGGCGGTGGCCCTGCAGCTCGGCGGCCCGCTCGCCATGGTGGTGGCCATGGCGACCACCTTCGCCTTCCTCGGCGTCCTGGCCCTCGACCCACAGCTGGCCAGCTACACCACCGCCGACCTGCTGCGCTTCGGCCTCCAGATCGGCTCCATCTGGCTGCTGGCCTACGTGGCCGGCGTCTTCGCCTCGGGCGAGCGGCGCATGCGCAACAGCGTCCTGCAGCTGTCGCGGACCGATGCGCTGACCGGGCTCTACAACCGCAGCCAGCTCTTCCCGACCCTGGAGGAGGAGGTCCAGCGCACCAGGCGCAGCGCGCGGGGCTTCTGCCTGCTGATGATCGACCTTGACGGCCTGAAGGCCGTCAACGACTCCTTCGGCCACCACCGCGGCGACGAGGTGCTGCGCCTGCTGGGCGGCGTGATCCGTCGCTCGATCCGCCTGGTCGACACCGCTTATCGCTACGGCGGCGACGAGTTCCTGGTGCTCCTGCCGGAGACCGATTTTGGCGGCGCGTTCGTCGTGGCCGAGAAGGTCCGCGCCGGCGCCGAGGAGGTGGGCCTGGCGGCCGGGGGCGGCGAGCTGCTGACCAGCGTCAGCATCGGGCTGGTCTCTTGCCCGGAGGACGGGACCAGCGCCGAGGAGCTGATGATCGCCGCCGACCGGGCGATGTACCAGGCCAAGTCGCTCGGCAAGAACCAGGTCAGCGGCAACCCGCGGCCGCGGCGGCTGCCGTTGGGCATGGCCGAGCCGTCGTCGGATCAGCCGGCACCGACCCCGATCCTGGCCGCACCGGAGCCCGCCGCGGCGCCGCCGGTGATCGAGGTGCCACCGCCTGCCGCGGCGCCGGGGCCGGCCGCTGTCCCGGAGGCTGCCGCGGCGCCGGCGCAGCCCGCCGCGGCGATCGCGGTCGAGCCGGACGACGAGGCCGTGCCGGTCATGACCAGGGAGCCCGCGCACGAGACCCTGGAGGACGACGAGGCCGATCCGACCGAGGTGCGCCGGCACATCGCCACCGCCCGCCGCAACCTCGACCCCGACCACCAGATCCGGCGGGCGATGGACGCCTTCCTCTCGCCGTCGCGGCCGAACGACAACGGCAGCAACTAGGCCGGACGGCAGCAACCCGGACCACCCCGGGCGACCGGGCTCAGCGTTCGCGGACGGTGGTGTAGGTCGGCAGGATCTCCCACCAGACCACGCCCGGCGGCAGGATCACCCGGCCGCCGCCGCGCAGGTAGGTGTACCGGGTGTGGTCCCGGGCCGTCGGCCGCGACCAGCGCACCGGGATCGCCCTGCCGTCCACGTACAGCACTGCGCGGCCGGCGCCCACCAGGTGGTGGTAGCGGCGCGGGTAGCCGCCCGGATCCGAGCCGGCGTAGACGATGTCCTCCTTGACGTACTGCACCAGCACGCTGGTGGCGCTCAGCACGCGGCCGGTCCCGGTGTCGACGTGCTCGGCGCCGGCGTCGTTTCGGCGCCAGGCGTTCAGCCGGCCGTCCCACTGCCAGCCGAAGTTCCAGAAGCTGTTCGTCCAGAACTGGACGTGGTCGACCGTCTTCCCGTCCGGCAGCTGCGCATCCGCGCTGAACTTCA
>DATBME010000067.1:0-6912 GCA_036555005.1 Candidatus Limnocylindria bacterium
CGATGGAGCGCCTGGACCTACCTGTGGAGCATTCTCCCGTTCAGCCTGGGGCTGGGGATGTACGCCGCCGGCTGGATCGCCGATGCGCCGGCCTTCAAGTGGATCGGCTCGGCCGTGGCGGCCGGCGGGGTGGTGGCCTACCTGGCCTTTGCCACCGCCTTCGGGGGCGAGGCGTTCCGGCTGGTGGCGGCGATCGGCATCATCGGCCTGGGGCTGGTGCTGACGGTCGGCGGTCTGGCTGAGCGGCTGAGCCGCAAGTCACCGGCGGCCTGAGGGCGGGCCGAGGAGCCGGTCGAACCAGGCCAGGACGCGGCCCATCCGGTCGATGCGCCGATCGGGCCGGCCGTAGTTCTTCATCTCGTGGTGCTCCTCCGGATAGAGGATGTACTCGACCTCGCGGCCGAGCACCCTCAGCGCCGTGAAGAGCTGCTCGTTGTCGGAGGCGGGGCAGTTCCGGTCTTCCTCTGCCTGGAGCATCAGCAGCGGCGTGTGAATATCGGCCGCCGCGCTGATCGGCGAAGTGCGCCACAGGCGTCGCATGCCGCGCTCTGTCAGGGGGTCCCCGAGGTTGTGCCGGCGGTTGTAGTGCACGCCGAAGTACGAGTTGCCCCAGGCCGAGACCTGGTTCGCGACCCCGTTCTCGGCCACCGCGGCCCGGAACCGATCGGTGTGCCCGACCAGCCACTGCGTCAGGTAGCCCCCATAGGAGAGGCCCATCACGCCCAGCCGATCCGGATCGGCCAGGCCGCGCTCGACCAGCGCGTCCACCACGGCCATGATGTCCCCCGCGTCGACCTGGCCCCAGCGGCCGTCGAGGGCCCTGATCCAGGCCGCCCCGTGGGTGTCCGAGCCACGGATGTTGGCCAGCGCCAGTCGGTAGCCATGGCCCGCCAGCATGATGCTGTCCATGGTGCCGCCCGGCGCGTGGCTGCCGGTCGGCCCGCCGTGGATGACGACGATGGTGGGAAGCCGCCGCCTTCCGGCGCGCGGCGGAGAGACGATCCAGGTCTGGATGGGACCGCCCGGCCCTTCGATCCACGCCTCCTCCCAGGCCGGCAGCGGGAAGCGGTCCTGCCAGCCGGAGCCATTCGTCGTCAGCCGCCGCATCCGGGCGGTTCCGCCACGACCCTCATCCAGCGCGTAGAGCTCGGCGGCGTGCCGATCCACGCCGGCGCTGAGCGCCACCCGCCCGGCGGCCGTGGCCACGGCGCAGCCCACCACGCGTCCCGGCGTGACGAGCGGTGCCAGCTGCCCATCCAGGCTCAGCCGATGCGGCACGTTCCGGCCCCGGTCGCCAACGATCACCACCAGGGTCTGCGCATCCAGCCAGGCAGGGCCGGGCTGGTCGTCGGCCATCACCAGGTCCGCCCAACCGCCGTTGCCGATGGACCGATCCAGCCGCGGGGTCAGGCAGCGCGGGGGCCCGCCGTCCACCGGCGCGACCCAGGCGTGGGTCAGCGCGTACTCGGGGGGATCGGCGACGTCGGAGCCCAGGAAGGCAACGTTCCGGCCGTCGGGTGAGATGGCCGCCTTCCAGGCGTCGCCCGCCAACTCCGCCAGCAGCGAGTAGGCGCCGCCACCACTCGGGACCCGATACAGGCTGGTGCGCGGCATGAGGTTCCAGTCCTCGCCCATGTCGGCGGTGAAGGCGATCCACGATCCGTCCGGCGCCCAGGCCGGCTCCTCCACGTCGAAGTCGCCATGCGTCAGGCGGCGGGGCCGTGCGCCGGGACGAGCGGTCACGGTCCACATGTGCGTGCGGCGCCCCAGCTGTCCGGAGTCGTCATCCCGGAAGTCGGTGCGAATGATGCGGCGTGCGACGGGCGCCTGCTTGGGCCGAACGGGACCCACGATGAACCGGTCGTCGCCGGCCTGCCCCAGGAACGCGATGCGGCGTCCGTCCGGGCTCCAGACCGGCGTGCCCGCCCCATGTCGCTGCTTGGTGAGCTGCCACGGCTCGCCGTCATCCAGCGGCATGATCCAGATCTGTGCCTCGCCCGGGTCGGGGCCCACCGGCGTGCGGGCGAAGGCGACCAAGCGTCCGTCGGGCGAGATGGCCGGGTTCACGTCGCGTACCGCGCCGGACGTCAGCCGGCGGGCGCGGCCCCCGGACCATGGCACCGACCAGAGATGCGAGACGTACCGACCGGCGCGGACCCGGCGCAGCGCGTAAACCAGCCGCTCTCCGTCGGCTGACAGGCTGAAGGACTCGATCACGGCCTGGGCATTGACCAGGGCGCGCCCGGTGGGTGATGGCATGCCGGCGGAGTATGCCGCACCCGGCGGCTCACGATTCCGGCCCTGAACACCGTGCGCCGCGCGGATTCCGCGGCTGTTGGGCCAATCATTGACCCGTTTCCGCGGGCTGTGCCATGCTCCGCCGATCGGCGCCCCGACGGTGGGCATATCCCCTCGGCGGCGAAACCGCAGTGTGCCGCCGCCATCGGTCCAGGAAGGGAGATTCGATGCGCAGCTCATCGTCGGCCAAGGTGTTCGTGGTGGCTCTCGCGATTGGCCTGGTCATGGCGGCCTGCGGCGGCCAGCAACAGTCGGGCGAGCCGTCCGGCTCGAGTGGCGCGTCAGCCCAGCCGAGCAGCAACCTTACCGGCGGAACGGTGCGGATCGGCACAGGAGGCTCGCCGGACAGCCTCAATCCGGGCAATGGTCTCCTTGCCGAGGCGTACGTCTTGTACGAGCTCGTCTACGACACCCCCATCGCCATCAACCAGGCCGGTGAGTTCGTGCCGGAGCTGGCGACCGACTGGTCAGTGTCGGATGACGGGCTGACCTGGACCATGACCATCCGCGACGACGCGGTCTTCCACGACGGCACGCCGCTGACGGCGGAGGACGTGGCCTTCTCGATCCAGCTATACAAGGACACGCCCGACTTCCCGTACCTGCCCTCGTACGCGTCGTATTTCGAGACGATCGAGGCCACGGACGCGACCACGGTGACACTGACCACCGCCGAGCCGCTGGGGGCTTTCGAGGCGCAGATCGTCTTCATGTACGTGCTTCCAAAGCACATCTGGGAGGACGTCGAAGACCCGATCGACTTCCAAAACCTGGAGATGATCGGTTCGGGTCCGTTCATGCTGGCCGAGTACGAGCGCCGCCAGTTCAGCCGCCTGGCGGCGAACCCCGATTACTTCAAGGGCAGCCCCCACATCGATGAGGTCATCTTCCAGACCATCCGCAACGCCGACGCCCGCGTCCAGGCACTGACCAACGGCGAGGTGGACGCCATCAGCGAGTTCCCGCCAACCGCGTTCGCGGCACTGGACAACGCCGAGGGCGTGACGGTGCACGTGGCCGATGTGGCGGCCGGCGGCGACATCCGCGACATCCTGTTCAACATGACCAGCCCCGAGGACTGCCCGACCGAGGAAGGTGGCGAGTGCACGGGCCATCCGGCGCTCCAGGAGGTCGAGGTCCGACAGGCGCTGGCCATGGCCATGGACAAGCAGAACATCATCGACGTGGCTCTGCTGGGCCTCGGCAGCATCGGGGTCGGCTTCGTGCCGCCCGGACTGGGCGACTACTTCATCGGCACCGAGGCGAGCGTTCCCTATGACGTCGCCGGCGCGAATGCCCTCCTCGACCAGGCGGGCTACACCGACACCGACGGCGACGGCATCCGCGACTGCAAGAGCGGCCAGGAGTGCCCGACCGGCGACCTGACCTTCCGCTTCAACTACGCCGATGACATCGACACCGCGCCGCGCGAGGCGGAGCTGATCAGCGACATGTGGGAGCAGATCGGGGTGCGGATCCAGATCGCCGCCCTCGACTCCGATACGCTGACCAGCGTCTGCTGCCCGACCTTCGACTACGACGTCATCCTGTGGGGCTGGGGGTCGGATCCCGATCCGGGCTTCCTGCTCGGGGTGACCACCTGCCAGGAGATCCCGACCGGCTACAGCGAGACGGGCTACTGCGATGAGGCATACGACGACCTCTACGCCCAGCAGGGCACGGAGCAGGACCGCGCCGCGCGGGTGGCGATCGTGCACGAGATGCAGCAGCAGCTGGTGGACGACGTGCCCTACATCGTCCCGTACTACGCGCAGACGCGCGAGGCATGGCGGACGGACAACTTCACCGGCTGGCTGGAGGACAACCCCACCTTCGGCCTGGAAGCGCCGGAGACGCTGACGATCCTGCGTCCCACGCAGTAAGCCCTGGCCATCCCTGCTGATCGACCCGTGGCCCTCCTCATGCCGGCCACCCAGCAGAGAGGCCGGCTGCGCCAATGAGCGGTCGCGGGCGCTACCTGCTCGGCAGGACGCTGTGGGCGGTGGTGATCGTGTTCGTGGTCATCACCTTCAACTTCTTCCTCTTCCGCGTGCTGCCGGGCGACCCGGCCAAGGCCGGGTCGCATGACCCACGGCTCAGCCCCGAGTCAATCGTCGCCCTGACCGAGCGCTTCGGGCTGGACAAGCCCGTCTTCATCAATCTCGAGCCAGGTGCCAACCCGCTCGACTCGCAGTACTTCACCTACCTCGGGGCGCTGGCCCGCGGCGATCTGGGAGTGAGCTACGCCTTCCGCGACGAGTCGGTCGCCAGCATGCTGGCTGAGGCGCTCGTCAATACCCTGTGGCTGATCCTGCCTGCGCAGATCCTGGCCATCGTCTTCGGCATCGCCCTGGGCCTGATCGCCGCGTGGCGGCGCGGCACCTCGCTGGACGTGCTCTCGCTGACCTTCAGCCTGTTCATGTGGTCGTTGCCGACCTTCTTCCTGGCGATCCTGCTGCTCGTCTTCGGGGCGAACTACCTCGACCTGCCGACGTTCGGAAAGCAGGACACCGGCGCCACGTACACCTCCTGGTGGGAGGAGCTGGCCGACATCCTTCGCCACATGGCCATGCCCACCCTGACCTTTACCCTGGTCCTGCTGGGCGAGTACATGCTGATCATGCGCAGCAGCGTCCTGGACGTCTTCAGCGAGGACTACATCCTCACCGCCAAGGCCAAGGGCCTGTCGACCTATCGCATCATCCGCGACCACGCGCTGCGCAACGCCATGCTGCCGATGGTCGCCCTGATCGCCATCAACCTGGCCTTCACCGTCTCCGGGGCGATCCAGATCGAGGAGGTGTTCAGCTGGCCGGGGATCGGCTTCGTCACGGTGGAAGCCATCAGTGAGCGCGACTATCCCGTGCTGCAGGGTGCCTTCCTGCTGATCGCGGTGGCAGTGGTGATCGCCAACCTGGTGGCTGACATGGTCTACGGTTGGCTCGACCCGCGGGTGACCAGCGCATGACCGTCGTGGTCGAGGTCAGCGCGCCGACCACCGCGCCGCTGGCCCGCACGTCGTGGCGTCGCTTCGTGCGGGGGCCGATGGGCTTCATCGGCGGGTTCATGCTGCTGAGCGCGATCCTGATGGCGATCGCCGCGCCACTGCTCGCCCCCTACGACCCGTACGAGCCCGTGCGGGTCACCGTGTTCGACATCTACCAACCGCCCTCGGCCGCCCACCCGCTGGGCACCGATGACGGCGGCAAGGACGTCCTGTCGTCGCTGATCTACGGGTCTCGCGTCTCCTTGCTGGTGGGGTTCACGGCGGCGGCGATCACCACCATCGTCGGCGGCCTGGTGGGCATCACGGCCGGCTACCTTGGCGGGCGGACCGGCGGCGTGCTGATGGGCATCACCGACATCTTCCTGGTGATCCCCGGCATCGCCCTGCAGATCGTGATCGTGGCCATCCTGGGCCAGTCGCTGTTGAACATCATCCTGGTCATCGGCCTGCTCGGCTGGTCGACCACCGCCCGCCTGGTGCGGTCCCAGACGCTGTCCGTGCGCGAGCGCAAGTTCGTGCTGCGGGCGAAGGCCATCGGCGCAGGCGACGCGCACATCCTGCGGCGGCACGTGGTGCCCGCCGTGCTGCCGCTGATGATCGCAAACACGGTCCTGATCATCAGCCTGGCGATCCTGGAGGAATCGACGCTGTCCTTCATCGGCCTCGGCGACCCGACCCTCATCAGCTGGGGCCAGATGCTGAACTTCGCCTTCAACCGCGGCGCGATCTCGGCGGGGGCGTGGTGGGCGCTGATTCCGCCCGGGCTGGCGATCGTGTGGGTCGTGCTCGGCACCACCCTGCTCGGCACGGCTCTGGAGGACACCCTCAACCCGCGCCTGCGGCGCCACCACCTGGAGCGCGACCGCGGCCGTCCTCCGACCGCACCGCCGTCGGTGGTGCCGCTGCCTGCTCGCCCAGCGACCGCTGCTTCGCCGCTGCTCAGCGTTCGCAACCTGACGGTCGAGTTCGACTCGCCCAGCGGACCACTGCGCGCGGTCAGCGACGTCTCCTTCGACCTGCGACGCGGCGAGACGATCGGCCTCGTCGGCGAGTCCGGTTCGGGCAAGACGACGACCGCGCTGGCCATGCTGCGGCTCCTGCCGCCTGGCGGCCGGGTGGTGCACGGGCAGGTCGTCTTCGATGGCGAGGACCTGATGACGCTCGACACCCGCGAGATGCGGGCGGTGCGCTGGGCCCGGCTGGCGATCGTGTTCCAGGGCGCCATGAACTCGCTCAACCCGGTCCGTAGGGTGGGCGACCAGGTCGCCGAGGCGGTCCGCCTCCACGAGCCGTCAGTCGGACGCAGCGGTGCCATGCGGCGCGCCGAAGAGGTGCTGGAGCGGGTGGGCATCACCCGGCACCGGGCGCGTGACTACCCGCACACCTTCTCGGGCGGCATGCGCCAGCGCGCCATGATCGCCCTGGCCCTGGCCTGCGACCCGGACGTGATCGTGGCCGACGAGCCAACCACCGCGCTGGACGTGATGATCCAGGCCCAGATCCTGGAGCTGCTCGCCGGGCTGTCGAGCGAGCTCGGGATGGCGACCATCATGGTCACCCACGACCTCGGGGTGGTCGGTCAGCGCTGCGACCGCGTGCTGGTCATG
>DATBME010000089.1:0-26396 GCA_036555005.1 Candidatus Limnocylindria bacterium
TCGGGCGCTGATCGACGGCGCCTCGGACGGCGCAGCCGCTACCGAGGCGCGAACGGTGGCCGGCATCAACCTCGAACGATCCCCGGCCGGCGCCAGCGCGGTCATTGCGGCGGACCTCGCCAGGGTCTACGAGGACGGGCACGCCGGTGATCCGTCGTACCTGACCAGTGGCATCATCGTCAGCGGCACATCGGTGCGGGTCGCCATCTCGTCGACCGTCGAGACGGCGCTGGCCCGGGTGGTCGGCATTCCCACCCTCGACAGCAGTGCGCGGGCGCGCTGCACCCTGCAGGGCGGGCCGGCGGTGCCGATCGTGGCGCGCCGCTACGACGGCGCCCCGGGGCCCGGCGGCGGCTTCACCGACTTCCTGGCCACCGAGGCGACCAGCACGACCGGCGCCGTCGACACCACCTACCCATGGGGCTACGGCGGACGGACGCCGGCCAGCGAGGCCGCGCCCGGTCCTCTCTTCGATCTCTACGGCCCCGGCGCCAAGGCGGCCAACGACAGCTCGTTCCGCGGCTTCGTGGCGCTGGACGTCCGCAACTTCGAATCCACCACGTCACGCGTCTACTACAACGGCGTGACCGCCGGCACCAACGTTCAGACGCTGAAGAACAGGCACGGCGATTACATCGTCGACGGCTATCCCGGACCCGGCTTCCCGCCGGTGACCAGTCCGGCGGACCCCGACGACCAGGTCGCCATCTTCAACGGCAACGACACCAGCATGGTGGTCCACAACTTCGACGACGTGTATGCCGTCGGCGACCGCGTCCTGCTGGCCGTCTACAGCGGCACGGTGATGCAGATCCCGGACTTCGCCATCACGCCGCCGGTGGCCTTCACGCTGGCCTCCACCGCCGGGCCGGTGAACGGGCCGAACTTCAGCGTCACCCGCAACGACGCGTTCAGCAGCACCGTGACGCTGCACATGCACGGCGACGCCGCCGCCAGCGCCATTGGCTACCCGGCCTGGGACATCCTGCCCGACCCGCCGGTCTCCCCACCGGCAGCCGGGGACATGAACCAGCCGACCTGGTCAACCGACGTCTTCATCCCGGCCAAGAACGGCACGACCGTCAGCACCAGCGGCATCCGCACTAATGCCGTGCCGGCCGGGATCTACACCGTCTGGCTGGAGGGCCACTCCGGCAATCCGTACTTCCAGACCCGGCGCTACGCGGTGCCGGTCAAGGTCGGCGGCGCGGTGCGTGACTTCAGCCTGGGCAACTCGACGGTGAGCGCCACCATCGCGGCCATGGGCGGCACGGCCGCCATCCCGGTCTACGTCTCGACCACGACCTCCAACAGCACCAAGTGGGGCGCCACCGGCAGCGCGGTGACGCTCGGCGTCGACGCGGGCTCGTTCACCGATTGCTCGCTCAACCCGGCTACCATCGGCGCCGGCCAGCTGACCTTCTCGACCTCGAGCGTGACCCCGTCGTCGTCGGGCAGCGGTGCGCTCTCGACGCTGACCATCAACAGCGTCGGCCTGGCGCCCGGCTGCTATCGGTTCAACGTCCGTGCCCATGGCACCAACGGCGACGGGCAGCCGGTGGTCCACATCCAGCCGATCACCTTCACGGTGGCCACCTCGGCGAGCTCGGGCAGCTACGTGGACGTCATCGGCTTCGGCGTCTTCCAGATCACCGACATCAACTCCAACGCCATCAGCGGTCAGGCCGTGAGCGGCATCTACCCCGATCCCAGCGATCAGAACCTGCGCCGCGCCCAGCGTGCGCGGCTTCAACCCTGGTAACCCCCTAGGAGAGCAGCGTCGTGGAACTCGAGTATTCGGACAAGAACAGCAAGCGGTCGAAGTTGTACCTGGCTGTCGGCCTGCTGATGGCTGCCATGGTGGCGGGGATCGTCTTCGTCGCTCTCCAGGCCAGCAGCCTCCTGAAGCAGGACGATGTGGTCCTGCGCGAGGTCGTGGTGGCGGCCCGTGACATTCCCGGTCGTAAGCCGATCGAGGAGGGCGACCTGGTGATGCGCGCGGTCGTCGCGGACGCCACCAACGAGACGGCCATGACCCGCATCGACCAGGTGCTGGGCCGCGTCTCGGGCGTGACGATCATGACCGGCCAGATGGTCACCCAGAACATGCTCGCCTCGAGCACCCAGGGGCAGGCCTACTCGATCCTGGAACCCGGCCAGGAGTTCGACCCCGACGGCCCGGACCTTCGTGCCGTGAGCGTCTCCGTGCCGGACGACCGAGCGGTGGCCGGCACGCTGGCACCCGGCCAGCTGGTCGACCTGATCGTCACCATGGCCATCAACCCGGAGATCGGCCAGACCCCGGAGGAGGCCGAGCAGACGCAGTCCGAGATCATCCCCGGGCCGTCGACCAAGGTCACTTTGCAGTCGCTGACCATCCTGGCCCGCAACGGCGGCCTGTACATCCTGCGCACCGATCTGGCCACGGCCGAGAAGGTCGCGGAGCTGACGGCGGCCGGCGGCCAGTTCACGTTCGTGCTGCGCCCGGACGTGGATGACCGCGTGGCCGTCACCGAGGGCTCGACCATCGACACCCTGATCGATGAGTACGGGTTCCCGGTCCCCAAGCCCCCGGTCTTCGAGGACCGCAGCGCGGAGCGCTGATTGACGCCGGTTCCACGACGGCACCGATGACGCCGGCCCGCGAGGGGCCGGCGTTTCGGTATCCGCAGCAATGATCGCCACGCTCAGCTATGCGGTGCCAGATTCATCCGACCAGGAAACCGATGCGCGCGGGCGGTCCTTGGCCAGGTATGCGCCGGCTGACTGATCCGACCACGGAGAGCCGCCTAGCTCGGGCTCGATAGTCGTATCAGTCCGTGACCGCATACCTCGGCAGGGAGCTGACACTCGGAGCGGCTCCTTCGTCCTATCAGTCTGTAGCCGCATACCCGGCGGCCATGACACCGGAGTAGGCCTCGTCCACCTGGCGGCGGGTCTCATCGATCGGTGCCGAGCCGTCGATGACCACGTCCGCGGCCGCGACCTTCTCCTCCTGCGGCGACTGGTTGGCCAGCCGTGCGCGCGCATCCTCCTCGGTCAGGCCGCGCGAGCCGGCCACGCGGGCCACCGCATCGGCCTCGTCGCAGCGCACCACCCAGGTGCTGTCGCACGCATCGTGCAGCGGCGACTCCAGCAGCTTGATGGCCTCGATGCAGGCCGCCTCGGCCCCGGCCGCTTCCAGCTCGGCCAGCCGCGCGCGCGTCTCGTTGCGGACCAGCGGATGCAGGATCGCCTCGAGGTCGCGCAGCGCGGCCACGTCGCTGAAGACGATGGGCGCCAGCTTGCCGGCCTCGATCGTCCCGAAGCGGGCCTCGATCCGGCGCCGCGCCTCGGCGTCGTTGTTGCGGATCTGGCGCGCGACCGCGTCCAGGTCGATCACCGCCACGCCCATCTCGCGCAGCCAGCCGGCGACCGTCGACTTGCCGCAGCCGATGTTGCCGGTCAGGCCGATCACCTTCATGCGGCGTCTCCGGCCGCGCCCGCCGGCTCCGGCTCCTTCTGGCAGCGCGGGCAGAAGTGCGTGCTCCGCTGGCCGACCACGATCCGCTGGATCGGGCGGCCGCACCGGAAGCAGGGCTCGCCGGTCCGTCGGTAGACGCCCAGCCGCTCGGCGTTGGCGCCCGGCTGGTCATCGGCCCCCACGTAGTCGCCGAAGCTGGTGCCGCGGTTGGTGATTCCCTGGCGCAGGACGGAGCGGATGGCCCGATGCAGCCGCGCCACCTCATCCGCGGTCAGCGAGTCGGCGCGGCGCAGGGGATGGAGGCGCGCCCGCCACAGCGCTTCGTCGGCGTAGATATTGCCCACCCCGGCGATGAACGACTGGTCCAGCAGCAGCGTTTTCAGCCGCGCCGATCGCCCGCGCAGCCGTTCGGCCAGGCGCGCGGCGGTGAAGGTGGAGGCCAGCGGCTCCGGTCCGTGGCGGCCGAACACGTCGCCGACCCGGTACGGCGCCTTTGGCTCGGCCACGCGCTTCCCGCGCCGGGCCCGTTTCCGCCGGACCTGCAGTCCCCCGCCCTCCCACAGCCCGATGCGCCCGAACTTGCGCACGTCGCGGTACCGCAGCTCGCGCCCGTCGGCGAGCTGGAACACCACCCGCGCGTAGGGATCATCCGGCGTGCCGGGCGGGGCCACGATCAGCGCCCCGGTCATGCGCAGCGCCACGGTCATGACCCGCCCATCGGCCAGGTGGATGAGGACGCTCTTGGCGCGGCGGCCGACCCGGCTGATCCGCGCGCCACGGACCTCCGCCACGAAGCGCTCGGGCGGCTCTGGATGGCGGATGGTCCGACCCCAGCGGACCTCGGCATCGGTGATCTGCGCGCCCGCCACCCAGCGCTGCAGGTCGCGCGCGACGGTCTCGACCTCCGGCAACTCAGGCATCGGCTCAGTGTGCCACGCACCCGCGCCCGCCCCAACATCACCAGGGCGTAATCAAAACGGCGGTAATCGGTGTAGACGCGCGCGTTTCATGACTAGGAGTAATGTCCACCACCGGTTTTCGGCCGATCGCGTCATTGGTATTACCAACCAGTGATAAGCGGGCGACCCGCGTGGAGAAGGGCCTACGCGGACAGGGGCTCGGCGATCGCCTCTTCCGCCTCCTCGCGGGCGACGTCGACCGCGGTCTTGGGGATGCGCCGCCAGGCGTCGTCCTCGCGGACGTATCGGTCCATCGTCTCCCAGTCCGTCCCGACCTTGAGCGCCACCTCCAGCGGCGGGTCCAGCGGCAGGGCGCCCTCCATCACCTCGCTGGCAAGGGCGGCCAGGGCGGGCAGCTCCTCCTCATCGGTCTCGAAGACGAGCTCGTCGTGGACCTGCAGCAGCATCTGCGAGCGCAGGCCGCGCTCCCGGATGGCGGCGTCCAGCCGGACCATGGCGATCTTCATGCCATCGGCGGCGGTGCCCTGGATCGGCATGTTGATGGCCATCCGCTCGCCGGCGGAGCGCAATGCGCCGTTGCGCGCCGTGAGCTCCGGCAGGTAGCGACGGCGGCCCAGCAGGGTGGTGACGAAGCCCTGGTCCCGCGCCAGCATCCGGATCTCGACGGTGTAGCGGCGGATTCCCGGGTAGGCGGTGAAGTAGTCGGCGATGAAGCGCTGCGCCTCCTCGCGCGGGATCTTGAGCCGATCGGCCAGGCCGAAGTCGGAGAGCCCGTAGGCGATGCCGTAGTTGATCATCTTGGCCACGCTGCGGATGTGCGGGGTCACGTCCTCCGCCTTCACGCCCAGCACGCGGGCGGCGGCCGCCAGGTGGATATCCGAGTGCGCGGCGAAGTCCGCCTTCAGGCCCGGGTCGCCGGAGACATGGGCCAGGATACGCAGCTCCTGCTGCGAGTAGTCGGCGCCGAGCAGGAGCTTGCCCGGTGGCGCCACGAAGGCGCGGCGGATCCGCCGCCCCAGCGCAGAGCGGATCGGGATGTTCTGCAGGTTGGGGTCGATGCTCGACAGCCGCCCGGTGGCCGCCACCGCCTGCTGGTAGGTGGTATGCAGCCGGCCGTCGCTGCCCACCAGCCCGGGCAACGCGTCGACGTAGGTGCCCTTGAGCTTCGAGACCTGGCGGTGCTCCAGGATCAGGCCCGCCACCTCGTGCTTGTCGCGCAGCTCCTCCAGGACCGATGCATCCGTCGAGTACCCGGTCCGCGTGCGCTTCGTGGCCGGCAGGGCCAGCTCGGTGAAGAGGACCTGCTCAAGCTGCTTCGGCGACCCGATGTTGAACTCGTGCCCGACCAGGCCATAGATCCGCTGCTCGAGATCGGCCAGGGTGGCGCCGAACTCGACGCTCATGGCCGCCAGCTGGTCGCGGTCGATGGTCACGCCGGCCAGCTCCATGCGCGCCAGCACGGGCAGCAACGGCATCTCGACCTCGTCGAACAGGTCGCGCATGCCGCCCTCGGTGAGCTCCGCCTCCAGCGCCGGGCGGACCAGCAGGCTGGTCAGCGCCTCGGCGGCGGCCCGGCGGGCGGTCGCTGCCTCCTCGGCCCCGCTCTCGGCGCTCACCGGCCGCTCGGGCAGCGAGGCGCCGTAGCGGTTGGCGGCCAGATCGTCCAGCGTCTGGGCGCGCAACGACGGATTGGTCATGTAGCTGGCCACCAGCGTGTCGACGGCGGGTCCCTCCATCACCACGCCCCGCCGCGCGAGCATGGTGAGCAGCTGCTTCAGGTCGTGGCCGATCAGCGGACGATCGTCACGGCCGAACCAGGCCGGCAGCGGCCGGTCGTCGCTCCACGGCAGGTACCAGGTGGAGCCGTCCTCGCCGGCCATCGCGATCCCCAGCAGCGGCCGCTCCAGCGGACGGCCGGCACCGGCCGCCCAGCTCAGCCCCACCGCCTCGCCATGGGCGGTGAGCCACGCGTCCAGGTCCGCCAGGTCGGCGTCGCTGCGCACGATCCGTGGGTCCACGTGCTCGATCGCCCCGCCGGGGTCGCTGACCGCATCCGGCCGGCTGCGGACCGCCTCGGCCGGAGCTGCGGTTCCGTCCCCATCGGCCGCGCCCTCCGCCGGCGCCCGTGCGCCACCCAGCAGGTCCAGCGACAGCTGCAGGCCGCCACCATCGGTCTCCTGTTCGGCCGGCCCGTAGCCGGTGGGCGCGATGCTCGACGGCGGCAGCCGGTCGATCAGCGTCCGGAACTCGAGCTCGCGGAAGCGCTGCGCCACCGCCCGGCGGTCGTAGCGGCCGGTCCGCCCCTCGTCCAGGTTCAGCTCGACCGGCAGGTCGGTGACGATGCGCCCGACCTCGCGCGACATGAAGGCCGACTCGCGATGCTCCGCCAGGCGATCGCGCAGCTTGCCCTTGACCTCGTCCAGGCGCTCGTAGATGCCGTCCAGCGTCTCGAACTGCTGCAGCAGCTGGATGGCGGTCTTCTCCCCCACCCCGGGCACGCCGGGGATGTTGTCGGATGTGTCGCCCTTCAGCGCCTTGTAGTCGAGCATCTGGTCCGGGCGCAGGCCATATCGGTCCATGACCTTGGCCTCGTCGTAGATGACCGTGGCCGCGACGCCCATGCGGGTCGTCAGCAGCCGAACCTGGTCGTTGACCAGCTGCAGGCCGTCCAGGTCGCCGGAGACGATGTAGGTATCCACGCCGGCGTGCCTGGCGTGCTGGACCAGGCTGCCGATCACGTCATCGGCCTCGTAGCCCTCCAGCTCCCGGATCGGGATGTTCATCATCTGCGCGATCTCGCGCACGATCGGGAACTGGGCGCGCAGGTCGTCCGGCATCGACGGCCGCCCAGCCTTGTACTCCGGGTACGCGTCGAAGCGGAACTGCGGCCGCCCGACATCGAAGCTGAGCATCGCGAAGTCCGGCTTGAGGTCCTGCATGCCGCGCAGCACGATCTGCAGGAAGCCGAACACGGCGTTCACCAGGGTCCCGTCCGACATGGTCAGCGGCGGCAGGGCGAAGAAGCCGCGATAGACGAGGCTGGGCCCGTCGATCAGCATCAGGATCGGTCGTCGGTCGGCCATCGGCGAATCCAGTCTAGACCGATGAATCCCCGCGAGCGGCCGGTAGAATCGCCCCATGCCCTACCGCACGGCGCTGGATCCGTACGCGGTCCTGGGCGTCGCGCGCGACGCCTCACCCCTGCAGGTCGCGCGTGCCCGACGACGCCTGGCGAAGCAGTTTCACCCCGACCTCCACCCGGGCCAGGAGGTCTCCGAGTCGATGCGCCGCGTGAACGAGGCGTGGTTCATCCTCTCGTCGGCGGTGCGGCGCGCCGAGTACGACCGCGCCCATCCGAGCGCCGGTACGCCGCACTCCGGGCACTGGGCCGCCTCGCGCCCCGAGTTCCGGCCACGCCAGCCGACCACGACCCGCACCTGGGCCACCTGGCGCACCAGCGCCGACGAGGTGCGGGCCGCGCCGCGCACGCGTCGCGTTGCCGAAGAGGGACCTGTCGTGACCACGCGGCGCCCGCCGCCGATGGCTCCCGCGGAGCGGACGTTCCGTGACAGCGGCTGGGCTGCCGTGCTGGCCGGGGTGGTGATGCTGCTGCTGCTGATTGCGGCGATCGTGGCCGGGCGGCTGACCTAAACGCGGGATCGTCGTCGGGCGCCTGGCTAAAACGCGGCGCCTCGACGGCCGCGCGATCCGGCGGCCAGGCGCTTATGACGGCGCGGTTATGAGAGTGACCAATTCTTGCCG
This sequence comes from Candidatus Limnocylindria bacterium, assembly GCA_036555005.1. GTDB lineage: Bacteria > Chloroflexota > Limnocylindria > QHBO01 > QHBO01 > DASSCW01. The sequence continues at coordinate 8,146 of DATBME010000089.1, forward strand.
GATTCCACTGCGTTCATGACAGGCGGTCATAGACCCGACCCGAAACCCGGCGATCACGTCATTCCTATGACGCGGCCGTCATATGCGGCGCCTTCGCTCGCATACGAGGTCCGTCGGCCGCCTCAGCCCGCGCGCGGCTGCTGCACGAAGCGAAGGTAGATCCCCGCCAGCAGGAGCCCGACGCCAAGAGCGAGCACGACCAGCCACGGCAGTCGCGGATCGGTGGGGGCGAACAGGCCGTCGCCCTCGCTCTCGCCGCCATTGGCGGGCGGCGCCGCCTCTGCGCTGGGAGATGAGGCAGTCTCCTGGTCGGAAGAGCGATTTGCGCGGGGCGATGCACCATCCAGGCCTGAACTCTCTCCGCCGAGCAGCGGGCCTCCGGACGCCCCGCTCGCCGACCGGGTGGTTGGCGCAACGACTCCCGGAACAGGAGACGTTGAGTCCTCCCTCTCTACGTCGCCGGTGAGCTCACCCGGGGCCTCGGCGCTTGCCGGCTGGCCGACGCTGAGCCCGGAGCTGCCAACCGCCCCGACCACGACCAGCACGAAGCCCGCTGCCATCGCGGGGGCGGCCAGGCGTCGCAACCAGCCGCTGCGGGCGGGCGCCTTCGCCTCGGGCACGGGTGGAAGGAGCTGCAGCGGTCGTGATGGAACCAGGTCCGGCAGCTCGCTCAGGGCGCTGCGCAGCGATGCCAGGTCGCGCACCACGTCGGTGCATCGGTCGCAGGCATCGACGTGCGCGCGCAGCGCGGCATCGGCCGCGACCTCGGAGTCGTCGCCGGCCAGCGCCGCCAGGCGCTCGTCGTCAGGATGGACTGGATGCTGCATCGTCATCGGTCCAGACGCCCTCAGCGCTCGAACAGTTCCCGGTGCTCGGCCATCAGCTCTCGCAGCCGCAGGCGGCCGCGATGGATGCGCGATTTCACCGTCCCCAGGGCCGATGCGGTCGCCTCCGCCACCTCCCCGTAGTCCATGCCGTACACGTCGCACAGCACCACCGCGGACCGCTGCTCGGGCGGCAGCAGTCGGAGCGCGGCATCCAGGTGGCGGTACAGCTCTGCCCGGGTGGCCTCCACGATCGGATTGGGAGCGGCCTCGTCGCGCAGCTCGGCCTCGCCCTCATCGGGATCCGGCAGCTCGGTGGTGGGTCGCCGCTGGGCCCGCCGCACGATGTCGTAGCTGGCATTGGCGGTGATGCGCAGCAGCCACGAGCGAAAGACGCCGCCCCGGAACCCGCCGATCGCGTCGTAGGCGTGCACGAACGCGTCCTGCGTGGCGTCAGCTGCCTGGTCCGCATCGCCGATGAGGCGCCAGGCCAGGCCGTAGCAGGCCGACTGGTAGTGCTCGATCAGCTGGGTGAAGGCGGTTCGATCCCCGGCCATCGCCCGCGCCACCACGGCCGGCTCGTCAGGGAGCGGCGCGGTTCTCGTGCCGGAGCTGCTCGGGTCCGTGGCGGGCATCCGTTCCTATAATCACATCCCCCGCGGACCCAGCCACGTGCCGGAGTGGCGGAATCGGCAGACGCGTCGGTCTCAAACACCGATGAGCGCAAGCTCGTGTGGGTTCGACTCCCACCTCCGGCACCACGTCCTTTCGTGCTCTGCCCTCACCTGAACGCGTGAATGACGCTGGCAACGGCTGTACGACCGTGTCCGAAGGCGTGCCGGACGGAACTACCCGCGGCCCAGACCCAGCCCCGTAAGCCGATAGGCCTCCGGTATGCGGCTCGGGCGAGGACGCAAAGCCAACCAGTTGACCTCGGACAGTACCCTGAACGCTCGCCGGCATGCCCTTCGGCGCTGGATGGCGCTGCTGAGGGCACGATGGGACACACTGAGCGCTGGCACGGCCGCTTGCACAGCGAGTTCTTCTGGGTGGACGTGCGCGTGTCGCGGCACAACGGGCGCTGGATCGCATCGGTAGATACGCCGGACGGTCCAACGCTAGCCTGGGGCCGCACCGCGCTCTCGGCTCTCGTCGAGGCGCTCGAGCCCTTCGAAGGCATCAAGATGGATCTCGTCCACAGTGCCCCGCCGGATCTCGTCCGGCTGCTGGAGTAGCTGCGGCTCTCCGTGGCAGCGAGAGCTATCCACGAGCACAGTGAGCGACTGACATCACCGGCCTCGGCATGCTGCCTGCATCGCGGTACCGATCAATCCGGACATGAGTGCCGTGGCTAAGTACGTCAACGTCGCCGACTACCTGGCCGATCTTCCCGAGGATCGCAGGGCGGTCATGGAGGATCTGCGCCGGGCGGTGACGGAAGCTGCGCCGGCAGCGACCGAAACGATCGCCTACGACATGCCGGCTCTGCGACTAAGCGGCAAATTCTTGGTGTCCTACCAGGCGTTCAAGAACCACTACAGCCTGTTTCCGTGGTCGGACCACATGGCCGCACGGTTGGGAGATGCATTGAAGCCGTACATGCATGGCAAGGGAACGATTCGGTTCCCAGCCGACGAGCCGATCCCGACGGACCTCGTGCGCCAGATCGTCGGGCTCCGAGTGGAGGAAGTTCGGGCGGAACGGTGACACGTTGAGTGGCCGAACAACGGTTAGGCCGCGGGGTTGGTACCGGCGGCTCTAGGTTCCGCGATGCGTCTGGTTAGCCGCGGGGCCTTGCAGCCGTGGTCCCGGTGGCCGGGTCGTGCCTAAGAGGGATCGCAGCCAGATTGGCGCCGCGCCTGGCGGCCGACCTTCGCGCTGGCACCTGTATAGCCGGTGGGGAGCGGAATGGCTGGCACGGCCCGTGCAACATTCGGGGCCGCGAGGCCCGAAGTTTGGATAGCGACTTCGGGCCTCTCCGGGGGAAGCGATAAGCCGACGGTTCGACTGCCGGGGGGAGTGGCAGTCAAGCCGTCGGCTCGTTGTTGACTTTACGCACCGCGTCAAGAGCCGCCGCCCGGCGCGGTCCCAGCGGGACGCGATCGCTGCCGGCAAGCAGGCGATTCAGAAGATGGGCGGAGGCGAGCTGGTCGTCAAAGGGCGTGATGGCCGAATCCGGACGCAGAACACCTGTGGCCGGCAGGATCCGCGAGGTAGCCGTGGCTGAGCCAACCGTGGCTGACAACCTGCCGGGCGGTGGCTGACGGCCTCGGGTAGTACATGTCGATGTCCTCTTTGTCCCATCGGTGCAGGTCGGTGGGGCCGTTCGGGACGTCCGCCTGCATGCACGTGGCGCGCGCCGGTCCGTCGGTGATCGGCGGGTTGCCCCAGTGGTGCAGGCCGATGGTGTGGCCGAGCTCGTGGCAGGCGATGTAGTCGAGGCTGCCGCGACCGGTGAAGAATGCCCGATAGGTGGGGTTGAGGTTGAAGTACACCCGCTGGCGGCGGCACCACCGGTCGCCGTGCTCGTTGCGGCCCTGCGGGCTGGAGGGTGGGCACCAGACCCAGCCGGCGGCGCCGTTCTGGCCATAGTTCGCCGCGCGCACGATGACATCGGTCTTTCGCGTGATCCGCGACTGCTCGATCATCACCAGGTGCGTCGGGCCATAGTCCCGATGCATGGTGCGGCGCACGGCCCAGGCAAGGCCGTTCGGGACGGCGGGATCGATGTAGACGCGGTGGATGGAGTCGTTGCCCACGCTGGTGCAGCGGGGCGGCACGACCGGGCGGTTGCAGGGGATGAACGAGCCGACGCCCAGGTTGCCGCGATGCGAGGCTGACACGGCGGCCGGCCACAGCGTCAACAGCACCGAAGCCAGCAGGAGCGATGAAGCCGAGCGCTTCAGGGACATCGGCTCCATGGTCCGGGCGCCGAGCACTGCTGTCAAACGGAGGATAGGAGGCGCGGTCCTCCAGGTCTGGACGCGCCGCGAGCAGGAGGTCACCCACGGGGTCCACGCCTCCCGGAGGCGAGATTCCGTATCCGCCTCCGGGATTTCCCGGATGTGCCGCGCGGCACCACTGACCTAGCATTCGGTCACGGGCTCACCGCCCGAACGAGGGGAAATTGGGGGGTCGAACGGGCCGGGGTCAGCTGCCGGGGGGAGAAGCAGCCGACCGCCGGCTCATTCGTTACATTAAGACTCCGCGCCCGACCGCGTCAGTCACCTCTGCCACAGACCTCCGATCGCCGGTCGAGTAGCGTTGTCAACTCGCACCGGCGGTGGATCATGGCACCCCTCGGCGCACTCTCCTTGGCATGGACCAGTGTCGAAGCCTCGCTGCCGCATGGATGGGAGCTGACCGGGCTCTATCGGTTCGAGAACATCTGGGTCGCACTGTCGCAGGGACCCGAGTTCGACGATTACCTGAGCGGGTCAGGCCTCTTCGCCGAGCAGGCGCTGCGCAACCTGAGCCATCGGCTCCGCGAACGTCGAGGGCCGGTCACCGGCTGACCCGAAATTGGACCGGAGTGTGTCGGGTGGCCGACAGCCCCTGGTCCCCACCGGCCATACGGTTCCATCCAAGCCCTGGGACGCGCGTTGCCGGTCCAGACCGGCAGGGCAGCCGCGCCTTCCAGGGCTTTACCCATCCCTCCGCCAGGCCGATGGCACGCGAGGTGCAAGCGATGTTGCTGTGGGGGGAACGGATGAGCCGGCGCCGAACTGGAACACCGACCAGCGGAATCGCCGGTTCGTTCGTGTTCGAGACGCTAGTGGGCGAGCAAGCATCAGACATGCCGATCCGGATAGAGTGATGGACCGATGTCTCCCGAACGCGACAAGCCGAAGCTGAAGCGCGAGTCCGCCGGTCGCTATCGCAGCGAGGACGGGCGGTACGTGGTGCAGCAGCAGTCCGGCCCGTGGTGGGTGATGGACACCGAGCAGACCGACGAGCTGGGGCAGCCGGCCCTGCATGGCCCGTATGCCTCCCTGTCCGAGGCGACCGATGCCATCGCCGCGCTCCTGGCCACTGGCACCTCGAAGGCGAAGAAGCCGAAGAAGCGCTAGCGCCGATCCCGCTGGGCGGCCTAGAACAGCGCGCTGACGCAGGCCACCAGCAGCCAGATCACCAGGATGACCCCGATGATCACCCCCAACAGAATCCTGCCCATGCGGGCCCTCCAGTCAGCAGTCGGTTGCTCGCCAAGAGGTGATTGCAAGGGCCGTGCCGCGCGGAGAGCTTCCAACGGGGACGCCCATGCTAGGCTGCGCCCCGATGACGGGCGAGAGCGTCGACTGCTTCAACTGCGGGCGCGCAAACCCCTCCTGGGCCCAGATCTGCAGATCGTGCGGCGTCCCGATGCGGCCGGGCGGCGCCGGCTCAGCTCCCCCCTCCGGCCGGATCCCCACTGACCGCGACTCGCTCCTGTCGATCGGCGCGGCGCTGGCCACCATCGGTGCGGCCATCATCTTCGGCATCGTCCTGTCGGGCATGCTGCCCGAGGCGCCAGCCGTGGCCGCATCGGCCTCCCCCACGCCGTCACAGAGCATCGCGCCGTCCGGTTCGGAGGTCCCCGCATCGGCCAGTGCCGAGCCCAGCCCGAGGCCCACGCCAGAGCTGATCGGGCGGGTGACCTTCGGGCGCGGGTTGAATCGGTCGACGCAGGAGGTGATCGACCAGGCGGACACCTTCGCCAGCGGCGGCACCTTCTGCCACTCCATCTCGCTGCCGGAGCCCTTCGGCGTCGACCAGTACCAGGAGGAGGTGCTCAAGATCAGGGGCAGCGGGGACCTGACGGTCGTCCAGCGCCGCGTTGAGGGGACGCTGCCGGTGGACTCCGGCTCCTCGATCGTCGGTTGGTGCAACCCCACCGACGTCCTGATCTTCGGCTTCGGTGGCAGCGACGGCTGGGGCACGGGCCGGTTTCTGCTGCGGGCCTACCGCCAGGGCGACGGGCTCGAGCTGCTGGCCCAGGGCCGCTTCCGGCTGACGGACTAGGCGACGGCCTAGGCGTCGCTCGCTGGACTAGGCGTCACTCGTGGGCGCTTCGCCATCCTGGGTGGCGATCTCGCGCCACGCATCCGCATAGAGCGCCGCGCGCGTCGGCAGGTAGCCGGGGTAGGCGACCTTCGCCTTCCGGATCGTGTCCGCATCGAGCGTGACGAGCGCCAGCGTGTCGGTGGTTTCGAGCATGACGTTGGCGCTCGGGTCCACCGCGATGGACGGACCGCCGATGAGCACACCCTGCTCGGGCGCCGGACGATTCACCGACAGCACGTAACAGGCATTGGTCAGCGCGCCTGCGCGGAACACGACCTTCCAGCGCTGGTACGTCTTCTCCTCCGTCGAGCGCGGGATCAGCACGGCGGCCGCGCCCTGGGCGGCGAGCAGCTGGGTCCCCTGCGGCCGGTTCGTGTCGGAGCAGACCTGCACGCCGATCGGCAGGCCGAAGGCGTCGATGCGTCGTGGCGGCTCCGTCCCCGCGTCGTAGTGCGCCGGCTCCCAGAAGCCCGGCTCGTCAGGCAGGTGCAGCTTCTCGTAGGTGGCCACCAACTCGCCGGCTCGGTCGAAGACCAGGGTGCGCTGCGTCCGGCGCCCGATGGTCGCATCGCGGTGGATGATGCCGCCCACCAGGCCGATGCGCGCCTCGGCCGCCACCTCCTGCTGGATGGTCATGCGGGGGCCACCCATCGGTTCCGCATCGTCGTCGCGCGGCTCCTGCGTGGCGGGGCTCCACGGGTTGAGCGGGATCTCGGGCAGCACGGCGAGGTCGGCGCCGCGATCCGCCGCCTCGGCCAGGCGATCGCGCAGCCGGCCGCGCCCGTCCGGCTCCCAGAAGACCTCGGAGACGAGCGCCACGGTGAGCCGCCCGTCCTGCCGCGCCGGCGCCGCATCCGTCATGCGGCAAGAGTACGCGGACTAAGCGGCCAGTAACAGGCGGCCCGCCACCATCGGTCCATGCGCACCAACCTGCCCCGCGCCGTCCGCGCCTTGCGCCTACGACGCGGCTGGCGCCAGGCAGACCTGGCAGCGCGGGCCGGCCTATCCCGCTCGGCCATTTCACGCATCGAGCGCGGCCAGCTCGACGGCGTGCTGATCGGGAATGTTGCCCGCCTGGCTGGCGCACTCGGCGCGTCTGCCGACCTGCAGCTGCGGTGGCGAGGGGCCGAGCTTGATCGGCTGGTCGACGCCCGCCACGCCAGCCTGCAGAACCATGTTGCCGACATGCTCAGCCACGCCGGTTGGACCGTGCGGGCGGAGGTCAGCTTCAATCACTACGGAGACCGTGGACGTGTCGACCTCCTCGCCTATCACTTCGCGTTGAGGATCGTGTTGGTCGTGGAGATCAAGTCGGGGATCGGCGACTTGCAGGAGACCCTCGGTCGCCTGGACATCAAGGCACGGCTCGCGCCGGTGCTCGCCCGACAGGCCGGGTGGGCCGATGCTTCTTCCGCCGTGGTGGCGCTCGTCATCGGCGACTCGCGCGCCGCGAGGCGAATCGTGGATGCGCACCTCGCACTGCTGCACGGCTTCCCGCTGCGCGGACGAGCAGCCTCGGCCTGGCTTCGGCGACCTCGCGTCCCGCCCCCACGCGGCCTGCTCTGGTTCGTCAACGCGGCTAATGCACGTGGTGTGCGCTTTATCGACGCGCAGAGGTCAAGGAAGCGTCCGGATTCTCACCTGGCGTGAATCTGGACGGTTCCACACCGGTTTCGGGCCTGTACTGCTCACCACGCGTGCATTAGCACAGGTTGAGCGGGCGAATGGACGATGCGGAGCATGCCGGGGAGGTGCCTGCCTCATGGCCTGGCTCCCCGCGACGGGCCAGCCGGCTTGGGATGGGATTGGTGCCAGCGCAGGAGACCGATCAGGTACGTGGCATTCCGACTCACGTCGCTGTAGTCGCGTGGACGCAGGCTGCCGGTCTCGTTGAAGCGATCCACGAAGCGCTGATGCGCCTTACGACCTTCCGTCTGGCCCCACCCGCTGGACGCCGGGGTGAAGAAGAGCTCGTCGCGGCTGCTTATGCCGACCGTGAACTGGCGTCCGGTGACCGTTTCGAGCGTTCTGCCGTTCGCCGCGCGGGCGATTTGCAGCAATTCCTGGTATGTCACGGGCTAGACCTCCAGGAACTCGCGGACGAGGTTCTGGAAGTGGTAGACGCCGTTCTCGCGCTTCGCGGAGAAGCGACCGGTGTCGTAGGCGCGTGATCGGAGGCCGCGCTGCACCTGCTCGCAGATGACGATGTCCTCCTGCTGGATCTCGTCGCTGAAGGCGATCGCCTGCTGCATGCTCTCCCATCCCTCGCCGGTGCCCGGATCGGCGAAGAACCACTCGAAGATGGTCAGCGTGCGGTCGACGCCCAGCGGCAGGATGACGTTGGACGACATGTTGTCCTGGTACACGTTGAACATGGTGTTCGGGAAGAGCCAGTAGTAGAGCGCGTCCTCCTCGCCCTCGGCGGTGCGCATGTAGCGCCGATCCCGCCCCAGCTCCTCACCGGCCTTCAGCTCGCGAATCGGGGCGTGCTGCTTGGAGTAGTAGCGGAACTCCTCGACCCGGTAGCTGTCGTAGTCGAGCTCCTTGAACAGCTGCGGATGCGCGATCGGGAGGTGGTAGCCCTCCAGGTAGTTGTCGACGTACACCTTCCAGTTGCACTCGACGATGTAGTCGCGCCGCTCGATCAGCCGCATCGCGTCCACGTCGTAGCCGGAGGCGGCCACTTCGCCCGGGATCCCGCCCAGGAACTCTGAGAGCGGCGGCGCATCGTCGGCGAGGTTCACGAAGATGAACGGCCCCCATCGGTCCACCCGCACCGGCACCAGGCCGAAGTCGTCCTTGTCGAACCCCTCGGTCTCCTCCATCTCGGGGGCCGCGCGCAGGCAGCCATCCAGGCCGTAGGTCCAGCCGTGGTATCGGCACTGCAGGGACTTCCGATTCCCTCTCGTCAGCGCGACCTGGCCTGCCCGATGGCGGCAGACGTTGTAGAAGGCCTTCAGCTCGTCGTCGAGCCCGTGGGTGATGACCACCGGCTCGTCCAGCACCGTGACGGGCACGAAGTCGCCGATCCGCGACAGCTCCTCGGCGCGGGCGACCAGCTGCCAGGTTCGCCCGAAGACCTGCTCCTTCTCCGCCTCCAGGATGGCGGGGTCCAGGTAGAAGCGCGACGGGATGGTCGAGGCGCGGGACAGCGGCGGTGCCTTGAGGGTGACCATGCCCCCCGAGTGTACCGTCAGGCCGCCTTGCGCCCGATATCGACCGGCCGCCCACGGTAGGTGCCCCACACGGACCGATGCGCGTCCGCGTCGTTCAGATAGCGCAGCCGCGTGCCCGCGGGCGCGCGCACATCCAGCGCGAAGGTGCCGGCCACGTCATTGATGGTGGCGTTCCCGGTGAGCGGCAGCCAGCGGGTGAAGGCGCAGGCCTCCAGGGCGGCACGATAGCCGTTGGCGTACGGACGGTAGGTGATCACGCCGCCGTGCAGGCAGCCCACGCCCAGGCGTCCGGCGCCGTCCCATGACCAGTAGTCGGCGTTGAAGTTGATCTCGCGGTCCATGGCCCGCATGGCCCGCATGGCGCCGGTGTATTGCCCGATGCGGGCCGCCGGCAGTCGCACGTACGGGTCAGGCCCGACCTCGTCACAGAAGGTCCGCCGATGCGCCGGCCGCGCCCCGCGCAGCAGGTAGGCGGTGATGAGGTCGTCCGGGCATGGCGATCCACGTCCGAAGATGATGTGCGGACCAGCCGGCTGGACGATCAGGTACGCGTCGTCGAGCTGGTTGAAGATGCGCCGCGCCCCGGCATACGGCGTCGCCGGATCCTCGGTCGAGGCCAGCACGAAGACCGGGAAGGGCGGGTTGGTCAGATACGGCGGACGTGACTCGTCCGCCGGGTGCACCGGCCAGTGAGCGCAGGGCAGGTCACCGTAGAAGATGCTGCCCATCCGGACCCTGCTCACGCGGGCGGCTCGGCCGGCGTCCAGGTAATGGTCCACCCGCTCGGCGGCGCTGCCATTGCCGTACGCGTAGTCCATGCATTCGACGGCGTAGAACATCGCATCCGAGTAGGTCGGGTCCGGGATGGCGGCCAGCGACTCGGGGTCCTGGCCGAGCGCGATGTAGGTGAGCCGCGCCAGCGGCAGCAGCTCGCCACGCGAGGCCCAGGCCATCGCTCGCTGCAGCAGCATCTGGTCGAAGTTCTCGTAGAGGTAGCCGGCCGCCGCGCTCTCCAGGTCGCTGAGCGAGAACGAGCGGCGGCTGACGGTGCCGGAGGCATCGACGAAGTCGAAGCGCCGTGGTCCGGCCTGCAGCCGCTTCGCCAGGCGGTCATAGACGGCCAGCGGGTCGCGGCCAGCCACGTCCAGGCGGCAGGACCGCACCGCGGTGCAGGTGCGCGTGGTCATCTGCAGCGTCTCGTCGAAGGCGCGGACCTGCTCGGCGTAGTAATCCGTCGCGGTGAGGGTCAGGTCCACCGGGCCGTCGACGAAGAGGGCATGGACCCGAGCCGGATGCGCGGCGGCGTAGGTCTGGACGTACTGCGTCCCGTAGCTCTCGCCATAGAGGTCGATCTGAGGCGCCCGCAACCACCTGCGCACGGCCTCGAGGTCCTCGACCGCCTGGCGGGTCGAGAAGAAGGGCAGGAGACCCGAGTCGATCCCGGATTCGGTGACGCAGCGGCGGGCGTAGCGGCGGGCATCGGCAGCGTAGGCCTCGGCCTGGGCGCGGGAGACCGTCGGCAGCGCGTCGCTGGTGTACCAGTCCAGGGTCGCGTCCGGGCACTGGATCGGCTCCGTCAGGCCGATCCCGCGCTGATCCAGGAAGACGATGTCGTAGCGCGCCGCGATCCGCGGGTCGAGGGCATCGGTGTAGCTGTCGGCCACCGAGATGCCGCTGGTGCCCGGGCCGCCAGTGATCGTCACGAAGACGCCCTGGCGCGGGCCGCGGGTGGCGCGCTGCAGGGCGAAGGTGACGTCGAACGTGGCGGCGCCGGCGCCAGATGAGGCGAAATGGTCGCGCGGCACGCGCAGCGTGATGCACGTGAAGCGACTGGCCGGGCATCGCTTCCGCGCCACCACGGTCGCCCGCTCGACGGCCGACCGCTGGAGTTGGACCGGTGCCCGCTGGACCCCGACCGACTTGGCGGACGCCTCGCGCGCCACCTCGCGTGGGATCTGGACCGCGGCGGCCGGCGTCACCGGCGCCAGAGCGCCGAGCAGACTGGCCACGACAACGGCGAGCACCACGAGGCCGAAGACGGACGGGGCTCCCCTCTCTGCGCTCACCGCGCGAGTGTACTCATGGCTCGCGTGCCCAGCGCTGTTCACGACCTCCCGATGGCGCGGAAGGGGCGAAGGTGCTACAACCCTCGGATCACGTGCCGCTTTGATCGGCGCGAGCGCAGATCCTAGGAGGAGCCATGCACGTTCGACGCGCCATGCCGATGGTGGCGGCGGCGGCCCTGATCATCACGGCCTGTACCGCGCCGGCCGCCTCGCCATCGGCCTCCGAGATGGAGCCAAGCGCGACCGAGAATCCATTCGCCGACGTCCCGACCGTCGTGTGCGTCGGTGAGGCGACGACGTACCTCGACTGGCTGAACGGCGACCTGCAGCCCGACGTCCAGGATCCGATCGAGGAGCCGGCGGACACCGCGGGCGACCTCCTCGAGACCGTCCAGGACCGGGGCGTCCTGCGCATCTCGACCGACGCCAACTACGAGCCCCAGTCGTTCCGCGAGCCGGATGGCTCCTGGGTGGGCTTCGACATCGACGTGGGATCCGAGATCGCCGAGCGGCTTGGGGTCGAAGCCGAATTCCAGCACCAGGACTGGGACATCATCACGGCCGGCAGCTGGGCCGAGCGATGGGACATCAGCGTCGGATCGATGACGATCACCACTGACCGCAAGGAGCTGTTCAGCTTCACCCAGCCGTACTACTTCACCCCCGCCGACATCGGGGCCAGCACTCGATCCGGGCTGACCAGCCTGGAGGACGTCCCGTTCACGCTCCCGGACGATGCGGAGCCGGTGACGCGGCCGACCGATGCGAACTGCATCGAGGACATCGCCGCCAACCGTCCCGAGTTCGACCTCTTCATCACCTCGGGCACGGTCATTGACGCCGCGACCGAGGCGGGTCAGCCAGTGGTGCGGATCAGCGATCCGCTCTACCAGGAGAACCTCGCCGTCGCGATTGACAAGGCCGGACCCGATCACGATGCGCTGCTATATGAGATCGATCAGGCCATCGGCGAAATGCACGCCGACGGCACACTGACCGAGCTGAGCATGAAGTGGTTCGACGAGGACCTGACGCAGGATCCGGGCGGCTGAGCTCGGACCTGTACCAACACCCCGGGGCGGGGACGCCGAGCGTCTCCGCCCCTCGTAGTTGTAGGGGCTTGCCATGACCGTTGCAGTTGGCACTCCCGAGCCGCGCTCGGTCGTCGCTCAGGTCGAAGCCGCGCAGGAACGCGCACGAACCGCGTGGCGACTGAAGTTCGCGGCCACGTGGGTCGTGCTCATCGGCCTGATCCTCATTGGCCTCGGCGCCACCGGGAACATCGACACGGGCTTCATCAGCGAGTGGGGTCCATTCATCGTCGGCGGCACCTGGCTGACGGTGCTGATCTCGGTCGCCTCGATCTCGATCGCGACCGTGCTGGCATTGCTGGGTGCCTTCGGGCGGCTCTCCAGCAACGCGTACATCAACGGCGTCGCGTCCCTCTACGTCTCGCTGGCGCGCGGCACACCCCTGATCGTGCAGATCCTGTTCGTCTACCTGGCGCTGCCCCAGATCGGGATCGTGCTGCCGGCAATTCCGGCCGGCCTCATCGCCCTCAGCTTCAACTACGGCGCCTACATGACCGAGATCTTCCGGGCCGGCATCCAGGCGGTGCCCCGCGGACAACGCGAGGCGGCGGAGGCGCTGGGCATGCCCGAGCGACTGATCGTGCGCCGCATCGTGCTGCCGCAGGCCATTCGCATCGTGATCCCGGCCATCGGCAACGAGTTCATCGCGATGATCAAGGACTCGTCCCTGGTCTCCATCCTCGCCGTCGAGGAGCTGCTCTTCCGGGCGCGTCTCGTCGGCCAGCAGAACTTCCGCAGCCTGGAGGCGTTGATCATCGCCGCGGCGATCTACTGGATCCTGACCATTGCCTTCAGCCAGGTGCAGCAGCGGCTCGAACGGCGGATGGCGCGCAGCGATCGATGACCGACCAGCCGATGCCGGACCGCGACGCTCGCCCAGACACACACACGGCGGGCGATGCCAGGGGCCATCAGCACGATGCCGGCGCGCCGCGCCACCTCGGCGAGGTGATCGTCACGGCGTCCGGCATCGAGAAGTACTTCGGATCGCACCATGTCCTGCGCGGCATGGATCTCGAGGTGCAGCGGCGTGAGGCAGTGATGCTCATCGGCCGATCCGGCTCGGGGAAGACGACATTCCTGCGCTGCATCAACTTTCTCGAGGAGCCGACCGTTGGCTACATCGAGATCGACGGACTTCGCCTGGATGCGGATCCTCTCCATGCCCGCAGCCGAGCGCATCAGGAGCAGATTCGGCAGATTCGCCTTCGCACCGGCCTGCTCTTCCAGGAGTTCAACCTCTTCCCGCACATGACCGTCCTCGGCAACTGCATCGAGGCGCCGACGCGCGTCCGCAGGATCAGCCGGGGCGAGGCGGTCTCGGTGGCCGAGGCCTACCTCGAGAAGGTCGGGCTCATCGACAAGCGCGACGAGTACCCGTCACGCCTGTCCGGCGGTCAGAAGCAGCGAGCCGCCATCGCCAGGGCCCTGTGCATGGAGCCGAAGGTGCTCCTCTTCGACGAACCGACGTCGGCGCTCGACCCAGAGCTCATCGGGGAGGTGCTCAACGTGATGGAGGAGCTCGCCCACGAGGGCGTGACGATGATCGTCGTCACCCACGAGATGCACTTCGCGCGCGAAGCAGCCGATCGAGTCGTGTTCATCGAGGACGGGACGATCGTGGAGCAGGGGCCACCACAGCAGGTGCTCGATGATCCGCACGAGGAAGCGACCCGCAGCTTCCTGCGTCGCTTCCTGGACACCTGATCGGCCAAGTTGACACGCAACTGATGCGCCGTTGTCGACGTCTTGAGGTCGGGCACGCTGAATGCACCTGCGGGGCCGCTTCAGCAGGTCCTCTCCGGACCCGAGCATGGGAGGAACATTGAGATGATCACCCGGCGCTGCACGCACTGCGACGCGGAGATCGAGGTACCGCCCATCGACCGCGTCAACTGCCCGGTCTGCGGCCTCGACCCGGACCTGCCCCCACTCCGCCACGGATTCGACGACGCACCGGCGTACTTCATGGCAGGTGACCCGCGCAGCGCAACGGCGGCATTCGAGGTTGGCGACGCGGCGAAGGTGGCCTAGCTCGGACGGTGGCCCGGCTCTGAAGGTGGCCTAGCTCTTCGGTCCGTAGACCTCGGCTCGCGGCAGTCGCGCCGCCTCGTCCTCTGCGCGAACACGGCCCTTCGCCGGCTGTAACGCCACCGGCACATCCTTCGGCTTGCCGCCCTCGTAGGCGATCAGCCAGGCAAGTCCCTGCTGGGTGAGCTCCGCTCCCCCGCCCAGCCCGGGCTCGATGAAGGGCAGGACCACGAAGCCGCGCCGCCCCAGCCGCTCCAGCTCGACCTGCAGAGCCTGCGGCTCCATCTTCAGCTCCCCTGCCAGCGGGGTGAGCTCCACGACCTGGTTGGGCGCGGCACGCAGCGCGCGCAGGATGCGGGCGTAGAGCTCGTCGTGCGGCAGCGGATGCGTCGGGTCGGCCGCGGGCCTGGTGGTGGGCGGCTTCGGCTTCTGGCGCGCACGCGACGCTCGCGCGGTCGCGGATGCGGGCGGCTTGGCCGCACTGGCACGTGGCATGGGACGCGAGGATACCAGCGCGTTCAGCCCTCGACCGATTCCGCGCGCAGCTCCACCGCCACCGGTACGCCGGCCGCCTGGCGCACGCTCTCGGCCAGGCGATCGTTCCATTCGGCCCGATGCGGCAGCCGCACCTCGCGCGTGGCGCCGGCCACCGGGATGGTGATGACGACCGGCAGGGCGCCCGGCCGGTCGCGGACCGCCTGGGTCACCGATTCGATGGCCGGCAGCAGGCGCTCGGTGCCGATCCCCTCCTCGAAGCCGATCCGGATGGTCCCTGCCTCCGCAGGCGTCGCCGACAGCGGCACGGCATCGGCGGGCGCCAGCGTCTCCTCCGCCGGTTCCGCCAACGGGGTGGGGACCGATGGCTCCGCCGCCACCATGGCCGCCGCGCCGCTCGGCGCTGGCATGACCGACACCGCACCGCGCGGCCGAACGGTCACAGGCTCTGTGGGCGGCGGTGCGGAAACCGGCAGCGCACCACCGTTCCCGTTCGTCGCCGTCGGCGTCCAAGAGCCCCGCCCGCGACCGCGCAGCAGCCGATCACGCTCCGCCCCGAAGGCAACCGGCCCCATGCGGGCCGCGTCCTCCCAGGTGTGCACCGCCTCGCACAGGATCTGCGCCGCCTCGTCGCGGTGGTCGACGCGGCCGGAGACGAGCACAACGTTGTCATCGGTCCAGAAGGTGGCCGTCTCGGCGAAGACCTTGGGGAAGACGACGACCTCGACCGAGCCCTGGAGGTCCTCCAGCGTGGCCACCAGCATCGTCGAGCCGGCGCGGGTCACCACCCGACGCGAGCCCTGGATGATGCCGCCCAGCGTGACCTTGGCCTGGTCCGACTCCTCGGCCAGGTCGCCGGTGTAGGCGGTCACGTACTCGGGCAGCTGGTCGGCGATGTCGCCCAGCGGATGCTCGGAGAGGTACAGGCCCAGCAGCTCCTTCTCCCAGCGCAGCCGCTCCTTGCGCTCAATCGGAGCGCTCACAACATCAGCTCCAGAAGCGATGACCGCATCCGCGGTGATGCTTGTAATGCTTGCTTGGATGTTCGCTAGATCAGCGCTAGCAAAGAGCGTCGTTTGATTGGCCGTAACTTCTCGCTGGTACTTCGCTCCTCGTTCCAGCGCACGTTCTATGCGGGTTGTGCCATCTGAGTAGATTGCTAGAAGAGACTCGAGCGACTCAATTCCGTCGAAGGCGCGGGCTTTCGCGAGAGACTCGACAGCACGGGTATTTAGAGTCTGGTAGTCGACACGTCGACAGAACTCGTCGAAAGAGGCGAAGGGACTCGCGACACCGGAAGTCTCAGAACGTCCCTCGCGGGCGGCCACGATCGCCTCGATCATTCCCTGCCCTACGTTCTTGATGGCCGCTAGGCCGAAGCGGATCGCAACCGGCGCCCCATCAGCATCGGTCTCCACAGTGAACGCGGCGCGAGACCTTTGTACGTCCGGGGCGTGGACCTCTATGCTGATTTCCGGCCTTCGGCACTCGGAAACCACGGCGGCCACCTTCTCGGCGCGCTCCCGGAAGCCGTTGAGCACGGCGGTCATGAACTCGACCGGGTAGTTGGCCTTGAGGTACGCGGTCTGATACGCAATCAGCCCGTAGCAGGTGGCATGCGCCTTGTTGAACCCGTAGCGGGCGAACGGCTCGAAAGCGGCGAAGACTTGGTCCACCACCGACGGCGGGATCCCCTTCTTCTTGGCGCCGGCCTTGAACTTGGCCTCGTGCTCGCGGAGGACCGACTCCTTCTTCTTGCGGATCGCATAGCACAGGTTGTCGGCCTCGGGGCCGGTGTAATCGGCCATGGCGATGGCCGCGGTCATGATGTCTTCCTGGTAGACGAAGATGCCGTAGGTGTCGCGCAGCGCCGGCTCCAGCGATTCGTGCAGGTAGGTGACCGCCTCCTCGCCATGCTTCCGGCGGATGTAGGCGGGGATGTTGGCCATCGGTCCCGGCCGGAAGAGCGCCACCATGGCCGCCAGGTCCCGGACCTCGGTCGGCTTCAGGTCCTTGACGTAGCGGCGCATCCCGGAGCCCTCGAGCTGGAAGATGCCGGTCGTCTCGCCGGTGGACAGCAGCTCGAAGGTCTTCGCGTCGTCCAGCGGCAGGTTGTCGACGTCGACCTCCACGCCGCGGTGGCTGCGGATCAGCTCGACCGCATCGGCCAGGATGGTCAGGTTGATCAGGCCCAGGAAGTCGAACTTCAGCAGGCCCAGCGCCTCGCAGGCGTGCATCTCGAACTGGGTCATGGTGGTGCGCCCGTCCGTGGCGCGCTGGAGCGGCATGATCTCCGTCAGCGGCTCGCGGCTGATGACGATCCCGGCGGCGTGCGTGGAGGCGTGGCGAGCCACGCCCTCCAGCTGCTTGGCGACGCCGATCAGCTTGTCCACCCGCTCGTCACCGGCGATCAGCTCGCGCAGCTGGGGTGACGTCTCGACCGCCCGCTCCAGGCTGATGTTCAGCTCGTTGGGCACGGCCTTCGCCACCCGGTCCGCCTCGGCGTAGGTCAGGCCCATGGCGCGTCCCACGTCGCGGATGGCGGCCTTGGCGCCCAGCGTCCCGAAGGTGATGATCTGCGCCACCCGGTCGTCGCCGTACTTGCGGGTGACGTACTCGATCACCTCGTCCCGACGCGAGTCCTGGAAGTCGATGTCGATGTCCGGCATCGTCACCCGGTCCGGGTTCAGGAAGCGCTCGAAGGGCAGGCCGTAGGCCAGCGGATCGACTGGCGTGATGCCGAGCGAGTAGGTCACGATGCTGCCGGGAGCACTCCCCCGGCAGGTGGTGTAGATCCCCTGCTCCCGCGCGAAGCGGGTGAAATCGGCCACGATCAGGAAGTAGCCGCTGTACCCCATCCGATCGATGATCCCCAGCTCGTAGTCGAGCCGGTGCTGGATCTCATCGGTCACGCGGGGGTATCGGTCCACCAGCCCGCGCTCGCACTCCGTGCGCAGCCACGAGCCGGCGGTCTCGCCATCGGGCACCGGGAAGTGCGGCAGGCGGAGCTGGTCGAACTCCAGCTTGAGGTCGCACTGCTCCGCCACGCGCAGCGTGTTGTCCATGGCCTCGCCCAGCTCGCCGCGGAAGAGGCGCCGCATCTCGGACGGCGACTTGAGAAAGAACTCGTTGGTCTCGAACTTCAGCCGGCCCGGCGTGTCGACGTTGGTGGCGGTGCCGATGCAGAGCAGCAGGTCGTGTGCGTCGTGCTGGTCCGGCACGGTGTAGTGGGTGTCGTTCGTCGCCAGCAGCGAGATCTTCAGGTCGCGCGCCAGCTCGACGAGCTGCGGGTGCAGGCTGTTCTGCGCCGGCACGCCGTGGTCCTGGACCTCGATGTAGAAGTTGTCGGCGCCCAGGATGGACCGATAGTCGTCGGCCGCCTGGCGGGCTCCCCGCTCGTCGCCTTCAGCAAGGCGTCTGAGCACTTCCCCGCCGAGACAGGCGGATGTCCCGATCAGCCCTTCCGCATGCTTGCTGAGCAGCTCCTTGTCGATGCGGGGCTTGTAGTAGTAGCCGTCCAGGTGC
>DATBME010000107.1:0-6175 GCA_036555005.1 Candidatus Limnocylindria bacterium
TTCCTGGGCCACTATCACCTGCCCCGCGACGCTGAGCGCCACACCTACCCGGGCAACCCGGACCCACTCGAGTTCGGCGAGGATGGCGACCGCGGCGCGGTTTTGGTCAGCGTCGGGCCGGACGGCAGCGTCCAGCGCGAACGACGCCGGGTCGCCGTCAGCGAGGTGACCGACGTGACCGTCTCGCTCGACGACGCGCGGCACGCCACCGACGTGACAGGGGCGGTGGCGGAGGCCATCGCCGGCCTGGCCGGTTGCGTGCGGGTCACCGTCGAGGGAGAGCTGGCGTCGGGCGTCAGCCTGGACCTGAACGAGCTGCAGCGGCTGGGGTCCCATCTCGACGGCCTGCAGGTGCGCGCCGGCCGCATCGGCGTTGGCTACGACCTGGATGCCGTTGCGGCCGAGTCGACCGTCCGCGGGCAGTTCGTGCGCGACGCGCTGGCGGAGGTGGCGGACGATGAGCTGCGGCGCAAGGTCGTGATCACCGGGCTGCGCGCCCTCGAGGGCCGAGCCGACCTGGAGGTCGCCTGAGCCGATGCGCATCGAGCGAGTCATCGCCAGGGCCTTTGGCCCATTCCAGAACGAGGTCCTGGAGCTTGGCCCGGGCCTGAGCGTCGTCGCCGGGCCCAACGAGTCGGGCAAGTCGACCTGGCACGCCGCGCTGCGGCTGGCCATCACCGGCGTGCGGCGGGGCAAGGGACCCGGCACGGCCGCGGAGCGCCAGCTGGCCGAGCGCCACCGACCGTGGGACGTGCCGGACCGCTGGGAGGTGGAGGCGCGCCTCGGCCTGGATGACGGGCGCACCATCGACATCAGCCAGGACCTGGCCGGCAAGGTGGCCTGCCGGGCCGTGGACGTCGCCCTCGGTCGCGACGTGTCCGACGAGATCATGGACGGCACGCCCGACGCGTCGCGTTGGCTCGGCCTGGACCGCGACTCGTTCGCGGCCACGGTGAGCGTCGGCCAGGCCCAGATCATGGCCGTCGCCGAGGCCGCGGACGCCCTGCAGGAGCAGATGCAGCGCGCCGCTGCCACCCGCGGCAGCGACGCGACCGCGGCCGAGGCCATCGCCCGGCTGGAGGAGTTCCGCCGCGACGCCGTCGGCGCCGACACGGTTGCGGCCAAGGGTCCGTTGCGGACCGCCAAGAACCGCCAGGCCGCCGCCGATACCGCCCTGGCCGAGGCGCGGCGCCTGCACGCCGACTACCTCGAGCGTGGCTCGGCGGTGGAGGAAGCCGAGCTGCGGTCGGCCGAGGCGAACCGGCGCCTGGCGGGCGCTGAGGCGGCCCACGCCCGCATGCTGGCCACCGATGCCGCGGCGCGCGCGGCACGCGCCCGCGAGCTGGCGGAGCGGTATCCGGCGCCGCCGCCGTCGCTGGTCGCGCGGGACGAGCAGGCGGATCGCGTCGCGGCGGCGATCGAGGGCTGGACCGGACGTCCCGAGGTGCCGGTGCTCGACGACCGCACGGCTGCCGTCATCGCCGCTGAGATCGCGGCGCTGCCGGAGGCGCCGGTCGGCGACACGCGGCCACACCCATCAGTCAGCGAGTCGCTGCGGGCCGCCGACCTCGTGGCCGAGTCGATCGCGCTGCTCGGCGGCCGACCGTCGGCGCCGGACCGCGCCGGCTCAGAGGCAGAGGTCCGCGAGCTGCGCGAGCTGGCCCGCCGGCTGCGCACGCCGCAGCTCTCGGCGCCGCCGGCACGCCCCGCGGGCGCTGAACGCACCACGGCCCGCGGCAGCGGTGGCTCGGCCATTGCCTTCGCCGCGGCGGGCCTCGGACTGGTCGCGGCCGTCGTCCTGTTCGCGACCGGCGCCACCATCCCGGCGGCCATCCTCTTGGGCGTGGCGCTGGCAGCGGGCGCCGCGGGCCTGGTCCTCCCGAGCGTGGTCGGTGCGCCGGATGGCAGCTCCGGCCCGCGCGGGGACGCGGCCGCGGCTGCCTACGGTCAGGCACTGGCCGATGCGGAGCGCGACCGCGACGAAGCCGTGGCCGAAGCCCAGCGGCGCGGCCTGGAGGCCGATCCCGCCAGGCTCGACGAGGCTGCCGATCGACTGGTCGCGGCCGCCGAACGGGCGGTGCGGGTCGCGGACTGGGACGCGCGCCGGGCCACGCTGGGCGCTCGCCAGGAGGCAGCCGAGTCTCGCCTGCGGCAGGCACTGGCAGAGCGCGACGCACCCGTCGCCGATGGTGGCGACCTGCGCCAGGCCGCGAACGACTACCTCGCGGCCTGCGACGCGCGGGCACAGGAGGCCGCACTCTCGTCGCGTCGCGACGCCCTCGGCGCCGAGCTGTCGGGGAGAGAGGCCGCCGAGCGGGCTCGCGATGCCGCCCAGGGGCGGCAGGAGGCCGCGCTGGCCGCCCTGCGTGACGCCGGCGCCGCGGCGGGCATTGCCGCGGTCGACGAGCCCAGGGAGCTGATGCAGGCGCTGGTGGCTTGGCAATCGGCGCGGGGCGAAGAGCTGCGCCGCGCGCAGCAGGCGCTCGCCGAGTGGCAGCAGCTTCAGGCGCTGCTCGACGGCGGCACCCTCGACGAGCTCGAAGCGGAGGCTGCGAGGCGGCGCCAGCGGGCGACGGACCTCGCCAGCGCCCTGCCGCCAGGCAGCGTCGCGCTGCCGGATCTGGCCGACCCGGAGGGTCACCTGGCGACGCTGCGCGACGAGACCGCGCGCCTGTCGCGCGAATACGACCTCGCCCGCGGCAGCCTGCAGGCTCGTCGCGATGCCCTGCCCGACGTGGCCGAGGCCGAGGAGGCGGCATTGGCCGGCCAGGCGGAGCTGGCGCGGGTGCAGGCGCTGGCGGCCACCATCGACGCCACCCTGGCGCTGCTCCGGGCCGCGCAGGAGCGGGTCCACCGCGACCTGGCGCCGATCCTGGGGCAGGCGGTCGCGCGCTGGCTACCGATCGTATCGGGCGGGGCCTACTCGGAGATCAGCGTGGACCCGGCCGACCTGAACGTCACCGTCAAGGAGCAGGCGACCGGCCAGTGGCGCACCGCTCGGCTGCTGTCCGAGGGGACCCGTGAGCAGATCTTCCTGCTGCTGCGCGTGGCCATGGCCGAGCACCTGGTCACCACCGACGAGCGCGCCCCGCTGATCCTGGACGAGGTCACCATCCAGTCCGACGCGCAGCGCAAGCTGCAGCTGCTGGAGGTCCTGCACCAGCTCAGCGCCGAGCGGCAGGTCGTCCTCTTCACCCACGACGACGACGTCGTTGCCTGGGCCGAGGGTGCGCTGCGCGAGCCGCAGGATCGGCTGGTCCGGCTCGAGCCGCGATCGCGCCTGGCGGCGGTGCCCGTGCAGCGGGCCGGGGATTTCGCCCCAGAACCGGTGCGGGTCGCCGACTGAGCTCGCTGGCGACCACCCTCGAGCGCCCTCCGCTACGATGGCGCGCAATCAGCCAGCATGCCGAACGACCGACTGCCGACCCCAGATCGCGTTCTCGTTGTCGCTGCGCACCCGGACGACATCGAGTTCGGCGCGGCGGGGACCGTCGCGCGCTGGGTGGGAGAGGGCGCAGACGTGCGCTACCTGGTCGTCACCCGCGGGGACAAGGGCAGTGACGACCCATCCGCCGATCCGGCGGCCATCGGACGAGCGCGCGAGGCGGAGCAGCGGGCGGCGGCGGCCGAGATCGGCGTCACCGGGGTCGACTTCCTGGATGAGCCGGATGGCCAGGTCGAGGCCGGCCTGCGGCTGCGTGAGCGCGTGACGCACGCCATCCGCGCCTTTCGGCCGGAGGCGGTCATGAGCCACGACCCCACGGTCGTCTTCGTGAACAACGAGTGGGTCAACCACCCCGACCACCGTGCCGTCGGCCAAGTCACGGTCGACGCGGTCTATCCCACCGCTCGCGATCCACTGAACTTCCCCGAGCACATCGCCCAGGGCCTCGATGCGTGGAAGGTGGCCGAGCTCTACCTGTGGAGCACCAACGAGGCCAACCAGATCGTCGACATCGGCGACACCATCGAGCGCAAGGTGGCTGCGCTGGCCCATCACCGCAGCCAATTCCACGACTTCGCCGAGACTGCCCGCTGGCTCCGTCGCCGGGCGGAGGAGCTCGGCGAGCGGACCGGCTATCGCGCCGCCGAGGGCTTTCGCCGCGTGATGCTGGCCCGATGAGCGGCCTGCGGCAGTTGCGACAGGCAGCCGGCGCCGTCCTGGCCGTCGTGATCTTGGTCAGCTGCGCCGCGGTCGAACCGGATCCCACGCCCCTCCCGTCGCCGGGCCCGGCTGCACCCGTCGACGAGGCGCCCGCCGCCATGGCCGCCTTCATGGAGGCATGGCGCGACGCCCGGTGGTCGGCGATGTACGGCATGCTCGCCGCCGAGGATCAGGCGCGGGCGTCGGAGGACGACTTCCGCACCCCCTTCGCCGACTTCCGCCGCCTTGCCGGCGTCACTCGGCTGAACTGGGCCCTTGGCCGGCCGGAGCGGATCGTGCTGCCGCCTGCACCCCGTCCGCCGGACGCGCCGCCGCCCACGCCGACGCCGGTGCCGACCCCGGATGCCTCCGCCCTGCCCACCCCGTCGGGTACCCCGCAGCCGACGCCGATCGTCACGCCGGCAGCTCCGGACACGCCATTGGGCGGCCCGCGGCTCGGCCTGCAGGCCCCGCTGCTGCTCGACTTCAGGACCGAGCTGTTCGGTGACGTCGACCTCGACCGCTCCCTGGCGCTGGTTGCCTCCGGGAACCAGTGGAAGGTCCGCTGGGACCCCGGCCTGCTCTTCCCGGAGCTGGGTCAGGGCGGCCGCCTCCGCCTCCGCCACCAGCCCTCGGAGCGGGGCCGCATCGTGGCCCAGGACGGGACGGTGTTCGCGCGCAACCGCGCGGATGGTGCCCGCATCTATCCGCAGGAGTGGCTCGCCGGCCAGACCATCGGCTATGCCACCCCCGCCACCCCGGAGGACGTGCGCGGGAACCTGCGCCCGGGGCTGCGGCGCGGCGAGCTGGTCGGCCGCAGCGGGCTCGAGCAGGGCGCCGATAGACTGCTGGCCGGCACGCCCGGCCTCGTGCTGCAGGCGATCCCCGCCGAGGGGGAACCGGTGGCGGTGCTGCGCCGCGAGATGGTGCCCGGCGCCGATGTCACGATCACCATCCGTCCCGGCATCCAGGCCACCGCCGACGCCGCCATCGCCGGCTACGCCGAGGCTGGCACGGCGGTGGTCGATCCGCGCAGCGGCGACGTGTGGGCCATCTCATCGGCCCCGCTCTTCAACCCCAACGCGATGACCATCGGCACCACCCTGTCCGGGACGCCGCTTGCAGCGCCGACGGCTGCCGCCGGGCTGAACCACGCCACCCTGGCCGCCTACCCGGCCGGGTCGTCGTTCAAGGTCTTCACCCTGGCCGCCGCCCTGAAGACCGGCGTGGCCTCGCCGGCGACGCGGATGACCTGCAGCGGCACCTGGACCTACTCCGGGTTCACCTTCCGCAACTACCTCGAGCACACGCTGCCCGGCTTCGTCGACCTGCTCCAGGCGATGGCCTTCAGCTGCAACACCACGTACATGCCCCTCTCGATCATGGTCTACCAGCGGGACCAGGACGCCCTCACCGACCTGATCCGCGAGTTCGGCTTCGGGCAGTCGACCGGCATCCGCTACCTGGCCGATGAGCCGGGCATCCTGCCCGACCATCGCTACTTCCGCCACGCCAAGCGCTGGGACGGCGAGATCCACCCGTACGGGCCCTTCGATCAGATCCAGCTGGCCATCGGCCAGGGCAGCTACCTGGGCACGCCGCTGCAGCTGGCCAATGCCTACGCCGCCATCGGCAACGGCGGAAGGCGATGGACGCCGCGGATCGTGGTCTCCGCGCGCCTGCCGGACGGCACCGTGGTCGAACGCGTCAAGAAGGGGAAGGTGGCCCAGCGGATCAGCATCAGGCGTGGCGACCTCGACTACGTGGTCCAGTCGATGCGCGCCGTCGTGACCTACCCGTATGGCACCGCCTTCCCCGCCTTCGCCGGCTATGGCATCCCGGTCGCCGGCAAGAGCGGCACGGCCGAGACCGGCGGGCCCGATCCCGACGCCTGGTTCCCGGCCATCGCGCCGGCCAACGACCCGAGAATCTCGGTCGCCACGGTCCTGGTCCGCGTCCCGCTCGCGACCGGCGGCTCCGACGCCGCTCCCCTGGTCCGGAGGGTGATGAGCACCTACTTCGCGGGAGGGT
>DATBME010000135.1:0-1514 GCA_036555005.1 Candidatus Limnocylindria bacterium
AGCCAGGCGTGCACGGCCGAGACGAGCATGGCGGCGGCGATGGCGGCGGCCAGGCCGATGAGCAAGGGCAGCGTGATGCCGAACACCGCCAGGCGGAAGTCGGGCACCAGCTGGGCGGCGATGGAGGCGGTCCACCAGGCGACGAACGCCGCGGTCAGCATCATGCCCTCGATGCCGATGTTCACCACGCCGGAGCGCTCGTTCATGAAGCCGCACAGGGCTCCGAGCGCGATCGGCGTGGCGGCGGCCACGATCGTCGGCGCCAGGACGGGGAAGGCCTCCACCAGGTAAACGACGAGCTGGACGACCAGGCCGATGACCGGGATGCCGTAGATCGCGTCCATCTGTCTACCTCGTCGACTGGTCGCCGTAGGAGGCGCTGACGGTCTGGAGCTCCTGGGCCATCTCCGCTCCGGCACCGCGGACGCGAAGCACGCGGCGAACGACCAGCTCGGCCGCCAGGAAGAAGAGGATGATCGCCTGGAGCAGCCCAACCATCTGGGCCGGCACGCCGGCCTGTACCTGCATCAGGCCGGCACCCGCCTGCATGGCGCCGAACAGGAGGCCGGCGAACAGGATGCCCACCGGGTGGGCCCGACCGAGCAGCGCGACCGCGATGGCGTCGAAGCCCACGGTGGTCCCGTACGAGGCGGGCATGTAGCCGACCTCGCCCAGGATCTCCCCGGCGCCCGCCAGGCCGGCCAGAAGGCCGCAGGCGGACATCGTCAGGATCGTGATCCAGCGGGGATGCATGCCCGCGTAGCGCGCCGCGTCGGGGTTGGCGCCGACGGTTCGGATCTCGAACCCCACGGTGCTGCGGTAGATCACCCACCACGCGAGCGGGACGGCCACCACCACGAACAGCAGGCCCAGGTGGCCGTTTCGACCGACCAGGATCGGCAATGCGGCAGCGGCGAAGTCGTCCGTCCGGGCGAACGTCACGTTGGCACCGCGCAGAAATCCGGAGATCACGTAGGCCACCAGGTGGATGGCGACGAAGTTGAGCATGATCGTCGTGACCACCTCGTGGGCGCCGGTGAAGGCCTTGAGGAAGCCGGGGATGAAACCCCAGGCCAGGCCGCCGGCCATGCCGGCCAGCAGCGACAGTGGTATGGCAACCCACGGCGACGCGTCGTTCAACGCAATGGCCGCCACCGTGGCGCTCACGGCGCCGAGCAGGAACTGGCCCTGGGCGCCGATGTTGAAGAGGCCGGCCTTGAAGCCGATTCCCACCGCCAGCCCGGCCAGAACCAGCGGCGTGGCGTTCACCAGCGTGTTCACCAGGGCCTGGAGCGACCCGAACGCGCCCTGCGCCAGCGCCCGGTAGGCGACCAGGGGCAGGAGCGGGTCGAACCCCCGGATCAGGGGGCTGGACAAGATGATGACGACCGCCCCGATGAGGAGCGCGAGCAGGATGGCGATGGTCGGAAGGAGCGCGACGGCACGTATCCGCTCGACCAGTGATGGGCCGGCGGCCGGCGCCGGAGCGGTGGTCGCGGGAGCCGTCACGCCTC
>DATBME010000058.1:0-6785 GCA_036555005.1 Candidatus Limnocylindria bacterium
GGCAGGCGGAGCGCCACGGTGCCGGTTGGGTCGAGGAAGCTGAACATGTGCCCGTTGCGCGAGGTGTAGGGCATGGTCGCGCCCTTGCGCTCGACGTCCGGTGTGCTGCCGACCAGCTGCTCGTAGAGCGCGAGCCGATCCCGCGGCCCGCCATAGGAGGGCATGCGCCAAGGCTAGCTGCGGGCTTCGCTCAGCAGCCGGAGAACCGGGGAGCGGCACCACGCGCCCGATCGTCGGAGAACGGGAGTCGTTCGCGGATCATGGCGACGAAGGGCGCCATGTCGGCAGCCAGGAGCGCTTCGTCCTGGGGCGTCGCCTGCGCGTCGTGGTTCCGGAGGGCGGCGTTGAGGACCGGGTGCCATCGGTCCGGCAGGTGCTCGAGCGCCCAGGTCCCACCCTCTGCCTTCGAGACGGCGACGTCGCGGGTGTCGACGGCGCGGAGGATGCGGCTGCCATTGAGGACGGCGTAGGTGGCCTCGTAGGGATCCGTTTCGCCCGCCGCCACATGCGCCTCCAGGTGCTCGAGCTCGCGGTCAAGCTCGGCTTCGATCTCGGGCCAGCTCGGCGCGGGGACGATCTCGGCCGGCGCCGGGCCGTGGACGACGGCGCAGCGTCCGGCCAGCCACTGGGCCCGATGGATTGCCCACGAGGTATCCCGCCGCGCTTCGCGGAAGGCATGCGTCGGTTCGTCAGCTTGCCGTGCCTGGTCGATGGTCACGTACCAGCTGTCCCAGTCGACGCCCAGATCGGCGGCGATGGCGTCCTCGGACGCCTGGATTCTCTCGGCTTTCGATGAAATTGGGCGCCCGCTGACGATCACGTAGGTGTCCAGGTCGGCGGCGCGCGGCTGCCTGGAGGCGAGTGTGCCGCCGTGCGCCCAGATCGCGATGAGGTCGTCGCCGAGGATTGTCAGCAGTTCGTCGCGCAGGCGCTCCCACGCCCTACTCGCCGGTTGAGGAATGGCGCCAAGCTCAAGGGGTGGTATCGATGCCATATATCATATGGTAGTATGTATGGCATGGAGAAGACAACCGTCTACCTCCCGGACGAGCTGAAGCGGGCGCTCCGTCGAACCGCTCAGGCGAGCGGGCGCAGCGAGGCAGAGCTGATCCGCGAGGGGGTGGGACTGGTGGTTGGCACCCACCGGGTGGCTGAGCCTCGACTGCCGCTCTTCGAAAGCGGCCATCCCGACCTCGCGGAGCGCGCAGACGAGCTGCTGGCGGGGTTCGGCGAGCGGTGATCCTGCTGGACACCAGCGGCCTGCTCGCCGCCATCGATGCCAGCCAGCGACGGCATGCCGAGGCGGCAGCGGCACTCAGCGAGGCCGATCCACCCTGGATCCTCTCGCCGTTCGTGCTGGCCGAGATCGACTACCTGCTGGCGACCAGAGTGGACGTCGTGGCAGAGCAGGCGCTTTTGGGCGAGGTGAGTCGGGAGGTCTACCGGTTGGAGCCGTTCGATGCCGATGCGGTCGGTGAGGCGAACCGGGTGATTGGCCGGTATCGGGATCTGGCGATCGGGCTGGCTGACGCTTCGATTGCCGTCCTGGCCACCCGATACGGCGTGCGCGACGTGCTGACCCTGGACGAGCGACACTTCCGCGCGATGCGAGGTCCCGGCGGCCGGCCGTTTCGCCTGCTGCCTGCGGACGCGTAGCCCCCGACCCAGACCTACCCGTTGGGCAGCCGTTTCAGGCGCACGATCGGGATCTCGCGATCGGTCTTGGTCAGGTACTTCGGATACTCGGGCGCCTCGACCTCCAGCCGCTTCCATGCCGAATCGCGCTCGGCGCCCGACAGCGTTTCAGCCTCCACCTCGACGCGTCGCCCACCGTAGAACTCGACCGTCGCGTGAGGATCCTTGGCCAGGTTGTAGAGCCAGCCCGGCTGGCGCGCCGCACCGCCGAGCGACGCAACCACCAGCCAGGCTGACGGTCCGTCCTCGAGGAAGCCGAGGATCGCATTGCGCGGCTTGCCCGACCTGGCGCCGCGCGTCTCGAGCAGGAGCGTCTGGATACCGCCGCCGGTCTTGTTCGGGCGCCGCCGGAACATGCCCGGCGCGAACCGGGCACCCAGGCGGACGAAGAAGCGCGGGAAGGGAAACCCGCGCGTCCCCTTCGGCGGGACCGTGACCGGCATCGGTCAACCTTACGCCGGGTCGGCCGTTGCGGCGACGCACCGCTCCAGACTGCCCCCGATCGCACTTCTGCACGTGCGTCGCTAGCATGGACGCTCACGCGTGCTCGCCAGCTGACGCCCGGTGGCTGGCGCTTCGGGTGATTCGGGGAGGACCACGGCCTGGTGACCGGTGCCCGGCGCCGAACGCTTCGTCTGGCGACCGCCGCAGCTGTCGCGTCGGTTGCCGTCGCCGTGCCGTCGTTGGCGCTCGGCGCACCACCCGACGCCGCCGCTCCTCCGGCCTTCCAGGCACCCTGGGCCTGCGGCGAGACGCGGTATGGCGCCACCTACCCGGATCACGGCACGGGCGATCGGGCCCTGGACTTCAACGCGGCGGACAACGCCGAGGCCGGAGAGCCTGTCCTGGCGTCCGCGCCCGGGCTGGTGCACGCGACCGACACCGAGTTCTTCGAGCCGTCCGACAAGCGCATCGACGACGGCAATCTGGCAATGGCCGACGAGACGAACCTCCGCGTGCGCGATGAGGGAGCCGACGTTTCGCTCTGGCGCTTCAACGGCCAGATCTACATCGATCACGGCAATGGCTGGTACAGCTTCTACGCCCACCTCGACCCCGGCCTGCCGAGCGTGGAGGACGGCGCCGAGGTCGAAGCGGGCGACGTGCTTGGCTACGTCGACCAGAGCCCCAACCCGGTGATGGCCTTCGGCGCTCACCTGCACTACGAGCAGAAGCACGACGCGAAGGAGCCCTTCAGCGTCTACGACGCCACGACCCAGCGGATGCAGCTCCAGGCGATGAGACTGCCGGTGCTGGGCAGGGGCGAAGCCGTCGCGGTCATGAGCCTGAACTGCAAGGGGGATGGCGTTCCGGCCGACCTGGCGCTGCAGGCCACGGGCTTTGCCGACGACCTGGTGGCAGTCCGCATCGCCGGCTCCAAGGCCCTGAAGATCCGCCGCTACCTCGTCGATGACGCCACCGAGGTCATGACCAGCCGCGAGCGAGTAAGCGTCCGGCCGGCCCGCACCGCCGACCGCGTCCTGACCGGCGACTTCACCAACGACGGGGTGGACGACATCGCGCTGGTGGTCCAGCAGCGGGACGGCAGCTTCCAGATCAAGGTCTGGTCGGAAGGCCGATACCGGGTCGGCTCGTACACGGATCCGGAGTACCGATACTCCCTCGCCCTGAACCAGGGGCGGATGGCGGCCGGCGACTTCGATGGGGATGGCTTCACCGATGACATCGTCATGGCCAAGGCCATCGGTTCAGACCGCACGCGTATCGTCCGGTTCCTGTTCGACGGGCCGGAGGCCGTCACGGTCAGCCGGCAGACCGTGAACGTCCCGCCCGCGCGGGTCGCCGATCGGATGCTGGTGGGCGACTTCACCAACGACGACGTCGACGACATTGCGCTGGTCATCCAGCAGGTGGACGGCAGCATCCAGGTCCGGGTCTGGAGCGAGGCCGATACGGCCGCCGGCGTGTATTTCGATCCGCGCTGGCAGTACACGCTTGGCTCCAACCAGGGCCGGCTCACCACCGGCGACTTCGACGGCGACGGGTATGCCGATGACATCGCCATGGCCAAGCGCCTCGATGCGAAGCACCTGGGGCTGCGCCGATACCTGATCGACGGCCCGCGGAACGTGAGCGCCAGCGAGGTAACGGTCCGCCTCGAGCCGTATCGCGTTGGCGCCCGCATGGTGCGCGGCGACTTCGACAACGACGACACCGATGACGCCGCCTTCGTCATCCGCCGCCACGACGGCACCTTCCGGCTGAGGGTCTGGTCGCAGGCGGCGGGCGACGTCAGCGTCTCCGTCGACCGCGCCTTCGGCCGCGCCGAGGGGCTGGTCGTCAGCGGGAACTTCGACCGCAGCTGACTCAGCGGCGGCGCGGTCAGGCCTTGGCGGTGCCCTGCGAGGACGCGGGTGCATCGGCCTTGAAGTTCTCCTGGCGATGCAGCTCGCGGTGGACCTCGGCGATCATCTCGCGGCGCCGTTCGCGCCGGCTGCCTGCCCCCTCATGCCCGCGCTTGTGGCTGACCAGCAGGCGGATCAGGCCGATGGCCACCACCACCCCGATCACCTTGGGAAGCACCGATCCGCTGCCCTCACCGGGGTACGGCTCGTAGTAGGCGCGGCCGTAGCCGCGCATCGGCGGCATCGCGGCCCCGTGCCTCATCTCGCGAAACATGCGCAATCACCTCTTTCGTGCCGACGGCCATCGTTCGGCCGCCAATGGGGACAGGCTGGCCGGCAATTGCGCGGGAACTGTGAAGGCCCCGTGGAGGGATCAGGGAATCGGGCGGAGGGTCGGGTGGGTGGCGATGATCGGGTCGAAGTCGGCCCATGGCGACGCGCCGCCGTCGAGCGGCAGCAACGCCGCCGTACGCGTGCCGAAGCCGGCACCAGCGACCTGGGTGTAGACGATCGCCGAGTCATCCGGCGCCCAGCGCGGCTGCGTGGCTCGAGTGGCACCCTCGCCGTAGTCGGTCAGCCGCCGGATGTCGGAGCCATCGGGCCTGACGGTGAACAGGTTGACCTGGGCGCTGATCTCCTGAAAGGCCCCGAGGTCGAACGTGTTGAAGACGATGCGCGAGCCATCGGGCGACCAGTCGGGGTAGGCGCCGTAGGCGTCCCACTCGGTGAGCCTTCGCTCCGGTCCGCCCTCCAGGTCGGAGACGAAGATGGCGGAGCCGGCGAACGCATCGGTCAGGCTCCTGAAGCGTACGTAGGCCAACTGCGTCTCGTCCGGTGAGACGCGGGGCTGCTCGGCCGTCATCGTGTCCTGGCGGGTGAGCACGACCTCGATCTCTCGCGTCTCCATGTCCAGCCGCGCGACCTGGAAGGTGCTGGGGATGCCGTTCGGCCCCGCGTTCGCGTCCTGGCTGAAGTAGATGCGGGTGCCGTCCGCGTTCCAGTCCGGAAAGCCGAACGAGTTGCACGGCTGCTCGCAGGAGGCGAGCAGCTCCTCGCCGGTGCCATCGGCGTTGACGACCCACAGCTCGCTCTCGTCCTCCGGCGTGAAGCGGACGAAGGCGATGCGCCCGCCGTCGGGCGACCAGTCCGGGTGGATCTCGCTGCCCGCCATGTCGGTCAGGATCTGGTGCAGCCCGCTGCCATCGGGTCGTGCCAGGTAGATGCCGTCACCGGTGGCATCCAGCCACTGGTAGGCGAGCCACTCCTCGCCGTCGCCGACGATTGGCTCCGGTGTGGGCGGGACCGATGGCGTGGCGGCATTGGAGGGCGCGCCGCCGGCCGAGGGCAGGAGCGCCTGTGACGGAGAGCCCGATGGACCACCGCAGCCGACAACCAGCAGCGCCAGCAGGAGGCCGACCGTTATGCGCATGACCGGGGGAGTGTACGGAGGCGCGCGTTGCCGCTGCGGCCGGTTGAGCAGGACTACGATGCCGCCGTGCACCCCAACCTTCGCCGCGCCGTGGTGGGCGCGTGCGTCGTCGGCGCGGCGGGCGTCGTTGCGCTCATCACGATCCTGCTCTTCCTCAGCGTTGGCCAGCCGTGGGGCACGCTCAACGACCTGGCGCTCATCGTCATGACCGCTGCCATCCCGTTCCTGATGCTGGCCTTCTGGGAGCTGGGCGGGCTGACGCCCACGCCGCTGGCGAGGATGGCGCAGTTCACCGGCTGGCTGGCCGCGGGCGCGTGGTGCCTCACGCACCTGCTGTTCGTCATCGGCGTGGTGGACATCAATTACGACCTGCCGGCGACCGGCGCATACGCCCTGGAGGCGGTGGCGCTGATCGTGATCGGCCTATGGATCGCCGGCGCGAACCTGCTGGCCGGGCCGTGGCTGACGGCGTTCCGCTGGTTCGGCGTGGCGGCCGGGCTGGGCGTGGTGCTGTTCGCGGTCGGCACGCTGGTGGGCGACAAGGACAGCCTGCCGGTCTACGTCGGCGGCGTCTTCTACCTGGCCGTGCTTCCGCTCTGGGCGCTGGGCATGGCGTTCTACCTCGTCCGCAGGAATGCGGTGATCGCGCCGGAGTAGCGCTGCGGATCGTCCAGCCGGGTGTTCGGTTGACGCGGGTGAGAGCATGCCGCCACGCATCGGTTGAGGAAGCGGATGGCCTTCGACATGAGCCTGGTCCAGCGCGGCGCGCGGCTTCGCCAGTCACCCTTCTACGAGGCGGAGCAGGCCTACGGGCCGAAGGGCTACACGGTCTACAACCACATGCTCTTCCCGATCAACTACGACGACTTCGAGGCCGAGTACTGGCACCTCCTCAACCACGTCACGCTGTGGGACGTGGCCGTGGAGCGGCAGCTGGAGGTGACCGGCCGCGACGGCTTCCGCTTCGCCCAGCTGCTGACCCCCCGCGATCTCACGAAGTGCGCGGTCGGCCAGGGCAAGTACGTGCTGATCACCACGCCCGAGGGCGGCATCGTCAACGACCCGGTCATGCTCCGCCTGGGCGAGAACCACTTCTGGTTCGCGCTGGCGAGCTCGGACGCGCTGCTCTACGCCGTCGGCCTCGCCGCCAGTCTGGACTGGGACGTCCACCTGTCAGAGCCCGATGTCTCCCCGCTCCAGATCCAGGGCCCGCACTCCAGCGACGTGGTGGCCGCCCTGTTCGGCGACGAGATCCTCTCGCTGAAGTACTACTGGTTCCGCGAGCTGGAGCTGGA
>DATBME010000024.1:0-6356 GCA_036555005.1 Candidatus Limnocylindria bacterium
CGGATCACCTTCTCGACCCGCATCCGGATCGTCACCCGCGCCTGGCCATCGAAGGCCGCCGGGTCGTCGCCATAGCGGACCGCCAGGCGCTTGATGTCGTCCAGGGCGCGCTCGCGATCATCGTCCAGCTCCACCCGGCCCCGCAGCGCCACCCAATTCAGGCCGTCCTCGAAGCAGAGGCTGACCCGGGTGTCACGGCGGAGGTATCGGTCCTTCGCCCGCCCCACCTTGGTGTTCATCAGGATCGTGTCGCGCTGATCGGCGTCCAGGTCGAACCACATCACCGATTGGCTGGGCGATCCGTCGGTGGTGAGGCAGGCGAACACCGGGTAGCGCAGCGCAGCCAGCAGCCAGTCGCGGAGCTCGTCGGTCATCACCCGCTCGACGGTCAGGGCAGGGTCGGTCAAGGCTCGTCTCCTCGGTCGGGTAGCGGTCCGGGTCTTCGGTCGGCCGATCGTAGACCGATGCCGCCACGCCTGCGCTGCCATCGGGGAAGCGACAGGGCAGGCCGTACACTCGCCGCATGCGCATCGGCTTCAAGACCAGCCAGACGAACGTCGACTGGCCCACGCTGCGGGAGACCTGGGAGCTGGGCGACACGCTGGAAGTGTTCGACTCCGGCTGGATCTTCGACCACTTCGTCGCGCTGGGCGACGAGGGTGGCGGCAGCCACGAGGGCATGGTGCTGGCCGCCGCCCTGGCCGTCCTCACCCGGCGGCTGCAGTTCGGGCACCTGGTGCTGGGCAACACCTATCGCCACCCCGCGGTGGTGGCGAACATGGGCGCGTCGTTGGATCACCTGGCGCCCGGCCGCTTCGTGCTCGGCCTGGGCGCCGGCTGGCACGAGCCGGAGCACGCCATGTACGGCATGGAGCTGCCGCCGATCGGCGAGCGGATCACCATGCTCGACGGCGCGGTGCAGGTCATCAAGGCGCTGTGGCAGCATCCCGACGGCGTCTCGCTGGAAGCCCCGCCCTATCAGCTGGCCGATGCGGTCTGCGACCCGGCGCCGATCACCCCCGGCGGCCCGCCGATCTGGCTCGGCACCCAGGGCATGAAGCGTGGCCTGCGCATCGTGGCCGAGCGGGCCGACGGCTGGAACCAGACCGGCGACCCGTCCACCTTCGTCGCCAAGCGCGACGCCCTGCTGCGCCACTGCGAGGCCGTCGGGCGCGACCCGGCCGAGATCGAGATCAGCGCCCAGTCCTTCCTGCGCGATGCGGACTACGAGGCCTGTCTCGAGGTGGCCAGCGACTTCGCCCGCAACGGCGCGGACCACGTGATCCTGCTCATGCCGGCCAGCGACGGTCCGGATGGGCTGCGGCGGCTGGCCGAGCGCGTGGCCGAGCCGCTGCGCGAGCGATTCGGCTAGCCGGCGGCGTGGCCGACGCGGCGGTACGGGCCCGGCTGCTCAGCATCGGCTCGGAGCTGCTGGCCGGGGAAACGGTCGACAGCAACGCCGCCTTCCTGGCGCGGCGCCTGGTCGGGCTGGGGATCGCCCTGGTCGGCGTCCAGCAGCTGCCGGACGAGCGAGCGACGGTCGCCGGCGCCTTCGTGGACGCCCGCGAGGAGGTCGAGCTGGTGCTGGTCACCGGCGGCCTGGGCCCGACCCACGACGACCTCACCCGCGAGGGCCTGGCCGATGCCCTGGACGAGCCGCTGACGCCTGACCCGGCGCTGGAGGCAGAGCTCCGCGAGCGGTTCGGGCGGATCGGCCGCATGCCGCCATCGAACCTTCGCCAGGCGTTGCGCATCCCCTCTGCCGAGGCGCTCCCCAACCCGATCGGGTCGGCGCCCGGCTGGTGGGTTGATCGTGATGGGCGAGTGACCGCGCTCCTGCCCGGCGTCCCGTCCGAGATGCGGCGCATGTTCGACGAGCAGGTGGCGCCCCGGCTGGCGGCACGGTTCGGCGCGCGGCCGCTGGCGGTGCGCACAGTCAAGACCTTCGGCGTCGGCGAGTCGGCCGTGGCGGAGACGCTGGGCCGCCTGCTGGAGGCGCCGGGTGCCGGCGTGACGGCGGGGATCTACGCCCGGGACGACGGCGTCCACCTGCGCTTCACCACGCACGGCGCCGCCGCGGACCTCGACGTACCGGTAGGGGCGTGTGTGGCGGCGCTGGGGGAGGCGGTCTGGGGCATGGATGACGACCACCTGCCCGAGGTGGCGCTGGCCGGCCTGGGCGCGGCCGGTGCGGCGACGGTGGCCTCGTGGGAGGCCGATACCAACGGCACCCTGCTGGCCGCCCTGGCGGCAGCACGGCCTGCCGAGGGAGCCGCGGCCTTCGTCGGCGGCACCCTGGACGCGGGCGGCGCGACCACCGCTCCGTTGGCGGACGCGGTGATCCAGCTCTCCTTGCTGCCCGAGGATGGCCACGGCCGCAGCCGGGTACGGGTGGCGGTCAGCGGCGCCGTGCAGCTGCCGCGGGAAGAGCTGCGGATCCACGGCAGCGGAGACCAACGGCTGCGGCGCGCCGCCTTCGCGGCCCTGGACCGGGTGCGACGCCACCTGGCGAGTGCGGACGCAGGTCAGTAACCGTAGTCGCTGCCGACCGTGGCGATGGGTGTCTCCTCAGGCGCATCGGTCGGCGCGGCCGGCGCGACGTCGCTCTGCGCGGGGCTTTCCGCGGCGGATGCTTCCGGCGAGGCGCTGCCGCCCGCACCGCCGTCAACGGGTCGGCAGGCGGCCACGCTCAGGATCAAGGCCAGGGAAGCGGCGGCGAGCGCCAGGCGTCGTTGCATGTCGAGGCTAATGCGAGACCGGTTACAGGCCGCGGTCGTGTGTCTCATGTCCCACGTCAAAATGGCGGCTCTTGCACGCATGACGTGAGTGGGGCGCCGGATGTTCCGGCGCCCCACTCTGCATTGCCGCCTATCGGCGTCAGTTCCCCGGGTCCACCCAGATGGTGGCCCAGCGGTTCTTGGCGCCGATCCCCTTGATCTCGAACTGCACGCCCATCGCGACACTGTCGTCGCTTGGGAAGAGCCCGTCCTTCGGGGCCCCGGTGCCGAGCACGATGGTGCCGTCGCCGAACAGGTCGACGCCGAACAGGCTGGTGATCAGGTCCCCGGCCGCATCCACGATGCGGGTCGAGTACCACTGGTTGTCACGCGACGGGATGACCACCGATGCGTCGATGTCCCGCCGGAAGATCGTGCTGCCACGCAGCTCGAAGCCGGGATACCACGCCCGGCGATCGGTGAAGTGGTCCTTCGCGTCCTGCCTCCCGAAGTTGGTGCAGAACAGCTGGTAGGAGTCGACCGGCATCTCCAGGCACTCGGTGAACTTGTAGGTCTTGTGCTTGGCAAACGCCGCGTTCGAGGCCTGCGGCCTCGACTGGATGTTGTTCAGGGTCGAGGGATCGGCATCGGCCGCCGCACCCTTCCGTCGGAACGGATTGAAGTGCGAATCGACCAGCAGCAGCCCACCCTTCGAGCCGGCACTGGGCGCCGCAAACTCGTTGACGGTGACCCAGTTCTGGTTGCCGTACTGCGTGTCGCGATACCACACCAGCATGCCTGGCGCGTTGTAGGCAACCCGCTGCACCGACCACTCGCCGTTGTCGAACCGCAGGTAGTCGCTGTCGTACGTGTACTTCAGGCCCTTGTCGAAGCCATCGAAGTTTCGCCACTCGGCTAGGTAGTACTGCAGGAACTCGAAGACGCCGTCGGTGATCAGCCAGCCGGCGCCCGTCGTCCCGGCGAACGTGCCGAGCGACGTGGTCCAGTCACCGGCACCGGCCTCGACGTCATCGGTCCAGACCGCGGTCCCGCCCGCGGTCAGCGCGAAGTCGTCCGCGAACCAGCCGCTGGCCAGGAACCCGGCGTCGGTTGCGTAACGCAGCCGAAGCTGGATCGTCGTCCCGGCATACGGCGTCAGGTCCACGTAGTCGTGGCGCCACGCGCCGCCGGTATCACCGCTCAACGCGTTCTGCAGGCCACCGTAGTCCTGGAGCCGGCCATGGCCGTCCAGGTTGGTGGTCACCACATTGCCAGCCTCGTCGCGAACGATCAGCTGGGTCCATGACGAGCCGCCGTTGGTCGAGACCTCGACGAAGCCGGCATCCCAGACGCCGCCCGAGTCGAACTCGATGACGTAGTTGTTCCACATCCAGAACCGGATGTCCGAGCCACTGGGCACCTCGACGGTGCGCGTGGTCTTGACGTCGGCCCAGTTCTGGTCGTTGTTCGACCACCACATGTTGCTGCCGCTGTGCGGCGTGGCCAGCGCGATCACCTTGTTGGGCAGGTTCACGCGGATGCCGTCCTCGGTATCGCGCGGGGTGCGCGACGTCTGACCGAGGGCAACGCGGGTCGCGTTGTCACCGGGCTGGAGGATCAGCGGGTTCGCCCAGCCGAGGACGAACTTGTCCCACAGGCCCATGTGGGCCGGGATGGCCTGGAAGATCGGTCCCGAGTGGGAGCCGGTGCTCATCAGGTCCCAGAACTCCACGTCGGAGTCTCCAGCACCACTGGTGTCGTACAGGTCGGGCAGGCCCAGGTCGTGGCCATACTCGTGGGCGAAGACGCCGACGCCGGCATCCTCTGGCTGCACGATGTAGTTGAAGACCTTCATGCCGGTGCCCGGGATCGCATAGCCCCCGGTCGACGGGTCGACGACGGATGAGTGCGACCACACGGCATAGACGCCCTGCTCGCCGCCGCCACCCTCCTCGCCGGCTCCGGCATGGACGACGACGAAGTGGTCGATGACGCCATCGGGCTCCAGCAGGTTGCCGTCACCGTCGATGTCGCCCTGGTCCTCGATGTCGTAGTCGGCCCACGGGAAGTTGGGCTGCTGGGCCGCAATCATGTCGACCGCGTCCACGACCATCTGGGTCACGCCACGCGCGTTGTCCGGGTGGCCGACGTTGCTGGCGCGACCGGCGGCGCAGGTGTCGGCGGCGTACCAGCCCTCGGAGTGCGGGAGCTGCAGCCAGCCGACCACGTCGCCGGTGATGTCGTAGGCGCCCTTCGACATCTCCTTGTACATGTTGCGCAGCGTGTAGCCGCTGATGTCGATGCCCGGCTTGCCATCCGGCCCGGTCAGATCCGGGCGCACGCGCTGCTGGATGCCGTCCTCCGTATAGAGCATCTTTCGGTAGTGCTCGGTATCGAAGTCAGGCACCCAGAAGGTGTTGTTGTCCGTGCCCCGACCGATGGTGGCCGGATCGTCGAGCTGGTTGTGCAGCGGTCCGTTCAGCAGCGTTCCCGGCGGCTCGATGACGCAGTCCTGCCCGGCCACGCTGTTGATGTCGATGATGCGGTTGAACCCGGAGAAATCGTCATTCGCATTCGGGTTGAACTCGACCAGCACGGTCAGCAACCGGGCGGTCTGCGTGGAGTCCGCCTCCTTGAAGCGGTTCGGGTTCACGCCGCCGTTCTGCAGGGCTCGGGCCTCAGCCTGTGCCAGCTGGCGCGCGGCGACCGGGAAGCCACCGGAGTGCTTCTGCACCTGCTGGCCCCACCAGCGCTGCAGGTCATTGATCGGCCCCGAGGCCATTGCCTCTGCGGGACGGTTCCCGGGCACCTTCCGGTCGCGGCTCAGATCCTTGTCGATCCGGGGCGCGGCCAGGTTCAGGTAATAGTCCTTCGGCGCGATCGCGATCGATCCGTTGGTCGCGGTCGCATCGCGTACCGCGGTCGATGGGCCCGCTTGTGTCCTGGCCTGCGCGCCCGGCGCAACGGCGGCGCGGCCGACGAATACGGCCGTGGCCAGCAGTGCCAGCACGACAAACGGGGTCAACAGTCGCCATGCGGCGACATGTGCGTTAGCACGCACGATGTCAGGTCCCTCCTCACATCTGATGACGGCACGCGCACGAGCGCCTGCCAGTTATTTCGGCGCAGGACGCTGCGCGATTGGCACGGCGCGCAGCGGCACGCCGTCTGGCGTTGGTCCTACCGGACCGCTGCTCGGGATCCCCCAGTTGTGTACCCACTCACTCCGGCCTGAACGCGATCAACTGCAGATTGACTGCATGGCGGCGGGGTGATGCGGTGAGGACCTTACTGCCTGTGGTTGGGCACCGCAACCAAAATCCGGCGCTACGGTGCGCCGGGTCACCAGCGACCGATCATCCGTACCGCGGCAGGGCGAATCTCGAAGGACCATTCAGGCTTGGAGCCGATCAGGTCGCCGTCCGCCTGCACCGGCAGCGGCCGTCCGTCGCCGGTGCGAATCGTCAGCCGACGGGCGTGGACGGGCCGGGCGCGTGGCCGACGCTTGGCCAGCCAGCGCACGGTTTCGGGCAGGAAGGACGGCAGCGGACCGGGGTAGATGCGGAGCGTGAGGCGGCCACCGTCGATCCGCGCGCCGGGGTTGACCAGCAGCCCGCGCCCGACCCATGGCGTGGTGCT
>DATBME010000070.1:0-6826 GCA_036555005.1 Candidatus Limnocylindria bacterium
CCGATCGCCGTGCGGCAGGGGCGCGTGCTGGCCACCGCCTTCCACCCGGAGCTGACCGGCGACCGGCGCCTGCATCGGCTCCTGCTGGAGCTCATCGGCGAGTGACGGCCACCGAGGGCGCGGTGCGGACGGCCCGCATCACCGACCGGCAGGCCCTGGTGGAGCTCTCGCGGCGCGTCCACACCTCGGCGGACAGCTACCGTCGCTCGCTCGGCGTGCCGGCGCCATCGGCCACGTTGCCCCGCATCAGCCTGGCGGCCCTCATCCCGTCATGGCTGCCGCTGCGCCCGGCGTCGCTGCACCTGGTCGCCGAGGCCGACGGCGAGCTCGTCGGCTCCTGCCGTGCCATCGAGGAGCCGCGGCGCGAGGACTGGGCGATCATCGAGCTGGACGCGGCCGAGGGCCCGCTGGCCACCGAGATCCGCTACGCGCTGCTCCAGGCGCTGATCGAGGAGGCACCCCAGCGCGACGTCGCCCGCTTCCATGCCGCCTGCTCCGATGTGCCGGAGAACCTGGAGCTGTTCGGGCAGCTGGGCTTCATGGCCTATGCCCAGGAGGAGATCCTCTACCGGCCACCCGAGTCGGAGAGCAGCGCGCGATCCTGGCTGCGCGGCATGTTCGGCCGCGAGGCCACCAAGGGCAACGGCCACGGTGAGCAGCACGTGTCGGAGGTCACCCTGCAGCCGGCCGGCGCGCCGGATGCATGGCACCTCTTCGACCTGTGGTCGCACGCCACCCCGCCGGCCATCGCTCGCGTCGAGGACTACCAGGCCTCCGACTGGGAGTCGGTGGGCCACGAGGGGGTCGTGCCGCGCAGCAGCCTGAACCCGCTGCTCCACTTCTCCGGCGTCAACGCCTGGCTGCTGCCCTGGGAGCAGCGCGCCGGCGGCTTCAGCCAGCACGGCAGCTGCCGCGAGGGGCCGCATTACCTCCGCTTCCTGGTCCGCGAGTCAACCGATGGGGCATCGTTCCTGCGAGCCGTGCTGGAGGCGATGGGCAACGAGGCGCTGGCGGCGGGCATCCTGTCGCCGGTGCGAACATATGAGTCGGCCGGACTGCGCACGGCGGCCGCCACCGGCTTCGAGCCGGTGGGCCGCGTCACCCTGCTGGTGCGCGACGTGCGTGCGCCGGTCCGGCAGCCGGCCATGGTGCCGGCCATCTAGCGCGACCCCATGACGCAGGAGGCAGAGCGACCCACGTGACCCGGCTGGAGACGACCGACGACCTCGACGCGCTGCTGCAGGCGCTGCCGCTCGAGATCGTCGAGCGCGTGCGCGCCTTCGCGAACCGCGCGGACCTGCTCGAGATCGTGATGGACCTGGGACGCCGTCCCGAGGCGCGCTTCACGCACGGCGAGGAGCTGCTGCTGGAGCGCGAGGTGGCCGAGACCGACATCGCCTACGTGATCGACCACATCGGTGCCTTCGGCGACGACAACCGCGCCGGCATCGAGCGGACCCTGCACCGCATCAGCGCCATCCGCAACCGCGCCGGCAAGGTGGTGGGCCTGACCTGCCGTATCGGCCGGGCGGTGTTCGGCACCATCGACATCATCCGCGACATCGTGGAGGGCGGGCAGAGCGTGCTGCTGCTGGGTCGCCCCGGGGTCGGCAAGACGACCATGCTGCGCGAGGTGGCCCGGGTGCTGGCCGATGACCTGGGCAAGCGCGTGATCGTGGTCGATACCAGCAACGAGATCGCCGGCGACGGCGACATCCCGCATCCCGGCATCGGCGACGCGCGGCGGATGCAGGTTCGCACCCCCACCGACCAGCACGGCGTGATGATCGAGGCGGTGGAGAACCATATGCCCGAGGTGATCGTCATCGACGAGATCGGGACCGAGCTGGAGGCGGCAGCCGCCCGCACCATCGCCGAGCGTGGCGTGCAGCTGGTCGGCACCGCCCACGGCAACACGCTGGACAACCTGATGCTGAACCCGACCCTGTCCGACCTGGTCGGCGGCATCCAGCCGGTCACCCTGGGCGATGAGGAGGCCCGTCGTCGCGGCACGCAGAAGACGGTGCTGGAGCGCAAGGCGCCGCCCACCTTCGACGTGGTGGTCGAGATCGTGGAGCGCGACAGCGTGATCGTGCACCGCAACGTGGCCGAGACGATGGACGCCATCCTGCGCGGCCACATGGTCCCGCCCGAGTCGCGCTGGCGCGAGAACGGCGAGCTGAAGGCCGCCACCAAGTACGACTACCGCATCAGCGAGACGGCCGCCGGCAACCCGGCCTTCGCCCCGCTGGAGCCGACCGGCAGCTTCGGCGCCTTCGGCCGCAGCCGCGGCACGGGGATGGGAGGCGCCACCGGGCTGCGTCCGCTGCCCGGCCGATCCGGGCGCTCCAGCCGCGCGCTCCCCGGCGAGCGGCTGAGCGGCGACCGCTTCGAGCCGTCGGAGGCCTCCGATCCGCGCCGCTCGCTGGAGCAGGCGCTGCGCGACAAGGCGGCCGACGAGCAGGCGCTGGTCGAGCAGCCGGTCGGCGCCAGCCGCCCGCGGTCGGCCAGCCGCAACCATCGGCCCCTCAACCTGTTCGCCTTCGGGGTCAGCCGCAAGCGGATGGAGCAGGCGGTGCGCGAGCTGGGCGTCCCCGTCACCACGGCGCGCGAGCTGGACGACGCGGACGCGGTCGTGACCCTGCGCAACTACTACCGCCGCAAGCCATCGGCGCTGCGCGACGCAGAGTCGAACGGGATCCCGATCTACGTCCTCAAGACGAACACCATCCTGCAGATGGAGAACCTGCTGGCCAGCCTGTTCGACCTGGAGGCCGATCCGTCCGAGGCCGCCCTGCGGGAGACGGCGGAGGCGATCGGGCTGGTGCAGGCATCGGGCCGTCCGATGGAGCTGGACCCGCAGAACGCCTACGTCCGGCGCCTGCAGCACCAGATGGCCGAGCGCAACAACATCATGTCGCGCTCCCGCGGCACCGAGCCGAACCGGCGGGTCGAGCTGCTGCCCGACGAGGGCCGCGCGTGGCGCTGACCCGCCGCGGCCGGTTCATCACGCTCGAGGGATCCGAAGGCAGCGGCAAGACCACCGCGGCGCGCCATCTCGGGGAGTGGCTCCGCTCCCGGGGGGAGCGGGTGGTGGTCACCCGCGAGCCTGGCGGCACGCCGCTGGGTGACGAGGTGCGCCGCCTGGTCCTGCACCTGCGCGACGTGTCCGACGACCTCGACCCGCGCGCCGACGCGCTGCTGTACGGCGCCGCGCGGGCGCAGCACACCGCGCGCGTGATCCGGCCGGCGCTCGAGCGGGGCGAGCACGTCGTCTCCGCCCGCTACCTGGACTCGTCGCTGGCCTACCAGGGAGTGGCCTATGGCATCGACCTGGACGAGATGCGCCGCCTGCAGGCCTTCGCGACGTTCGGCCTGCTCCCCGACCTGACGGTCCTGATCGACGTCCCGGTCGAGGTCGGCCTCGGCCGCAAGCGCGCCGGCCAGTGGAACCGCTTCGAGGACGCTGAGGACGTGGCCTTCTTCGAGAAGGTGCGCGGCGCCTACCTTGACCTGGCCGCCTCCGAGCCGGATCGGTTCCGCGTGGTCGACGGCTCGGGCACGGTAGAGGAGACGGACGCGCTCATCCGCGACGCGGTCGAGCCGTTACTCGCGCCATCCGGGCGAGGCTGAACCGCCGCCACCACCCGCTTCCACGAGTCCGCTTCTTCTCAGGTGCGAATGACCGCACCCTTAGAAGGCCCGTGCGCCCCTCCATGGCCCGTTGGTCGCGGCGCGTGAGCGTGAATCGCCGCATGTCGAGCGGCGACGACGCAGCATTTCCCCTCTATCGCGCCTGACAGTCACACCTGAGAACACCGTCGGACCCTGGACTCGATAACGTGCCCCACACCCACACCTGAGAAGACCCGCGACAACCCGCGGACCTGGCCCAGCCCTGTGGCGTCCGCCGCGGTTTCCGGCCTGCGGCATAATCGGGCCCTGCCTCGCATCGAGCGTCGCGCATGAAGCTCGTCACCGCGATCGTGCACAACGAGGACGCCGCGAACCTGGTCGACGCCCTGCTCGAGGGCGAATACCGCGCCACCCGGCTGCACTCGTCCGGCGGCTTCCTGAAGCAGGGCAACGCCACCATCCTGGTGGGCGTGGAGGACGACCAGGTGGACGCGGTGCTGGGGCTGATCAGCGCCAACTGCCACTCCCGCCAGCAGTTCGTGAACCCCATGCCTCCGATCATGGAGCCGGGCGAGTTCTACATGCCCTACCCGGTCGAGGTCGAGGTCGGGGGTGCCACCGTATTCGTCCTCCCGGTCGAGCGGTTCGAGCGCCTCTGAGCGTCCCGATGGCTTGCGAAGTGGAGATCCGGGCGGCAGAAGCCCGGCTTGGCCTCCGTCTTCCGCCCTCCTATCGCGAGCACATGCTTGGCTCAGCCGCGTTGCCCGGCGCCCATGGGCTGGCATTGCTCCCCGTCTCCAGGATCGATCGGTTCGGCCGGCTCGAGCCGGAGTGGCTCGCGGGCTGGATGCAGGGCTGGGATGCGGCCGCGACGATGCCAGCGCCGGAAGGGCGACTGAGGGACGATCCTGCCGATCCCGCCACGATGGCCACCGACCAGCTCGCCGGCACGGTGGTGGTTTCGACCGTGTCGGACGAGCGGATCTTGCTTATGAACCCAGCCGCCATCGACGAGTCCGGCGAATGGGAGTCGTGGGACTTCGCCAACTGGTACCCGGGCGCTTACCGATATCCGTCGTTTGCGGATCTGGCCAAAGCGATCGCGAGGGGCGATTGAGCATGGAATACGCGTGGGCTCTCGAGCTGGAACGACGGGCTCCGG
Organism: Candidatus Limnocylindria bacterium; assembly: GCA_036555005.1. Classification (GTDB taxonomy): domain Bacteria; phylum Chloroflexota; class Limnocylindria; order QHBO01; family QHBO01; genus DASSCW01. The sequence continues at coordinate 4,799 of DATBME010000070.1, forward strand.
ATGTGGTGGCTGTCTGGCGCGTGGCCGACCAGCCGGGCACCGCCTTCCACCGCGAGATCCGGCGCCGATCCGGCCCGGGCACGGCAGCCGGCATCCTGGCCCAGCAGGAGGCCATCGCCGATGCGCTGACGGATGCCCTGGCGGCCACCAGCGACGAGCAGCTGCGCGAGCCGGGCGGCGAGGAGGACTGGAACGTGGCCCAGGCCTTCGCGCACACCACCGCCGCGCGCCGCTGGCTGGCCCACGCCGGCGCCCTGGCCGCGCGCGGCGAGTGGCCGGTTGACGAGCAGCCCGTGGTACGACCCGGCATTCCCGGCCCGGCCGATGCCAGCCGCGAGCTGCTGCGGACCTACCTGGACAAGTCGCGGCGCTCGATGGCCACCTCGGCCGCGGCGATCGCCGGCCACGAGACGGATCCCTGCCCGCTCGACCACCCGCTGGTCGGCCACCTGCGCTGCGGCGGCTGGCTGCTGTTTGCCGGCGTCCACGACGTGATGCACCTGGAGCAGCTCCATCGGCTCATCGACAGCGGCTGAGCACGATCGGCACTGAATGCCGTGCGCTAGTCTTCGCGCAATCACGCGGCAGGGGACCCCGAGCCGATGCCCAGCCAGCAGCCATTGGACCTGATCCCCGTATGGCTTTTCGTCGTCCTGTTCATGCTGCTCTGCCTCGCCTGTTACGAGGCGGGCTTCCGGATCGGGGTCTGGCGCCAGAAGCGCGGCGACGCCCCGGACGAAGGCCCGACGGCCACGCTCATCGGCGCGATCCTGGCCCTGATGGCCTTCCTGCTGGCGATCACCATGGGCATGGCGGGTGATCGCTTCGACACGCGGCGCGGCCTCGTCCAGCAGGAGGCGAATGCGATTGGGACGACCTATCTGCGCGCCGGATACCTCCCCGAACCCGCGTCGTCCGACCTCCGGTCGCTGCTGGTCCAGTACGTACCGCTGCGCATCGCGACCTCCGACGCAGCGCAGATGCAGACCGCCATCCAGCGGTCGGAGGAGATCCAGAACGAGATGTGGGCGATCGCGCAGGACGTTGCCCGCGAGAACAGCTCCGACGTCGTGGCCCTGTTCCTGGAGTCGCTGAACGAGGTGATCGACGTCCATTCGTTGCGCATCACCGCCGGCCTGTATGCCCGGGTGCCGGCGAGCATCCTGTGGCTCCTGATTGGCGGGGTTGCGCTGAGCCTGGGGCTCGTCGGCTTCGGCGCCGGCCTGAGCGGAAAGCACTCGCTGATCATTGCCATCATCTTGATCATCGCGATGGGGACGGTGATCGCCCTGGTGGTCGACATCGACCGGCCGGCGGATGGCCTGATACGAACGAGCCAGCAGCCGCTGATCAACCTGCAGGAGTCGATCGAGTCCTATCCGTGATGCGCGGCAGCCAGGACCCTCGCTGAGCCAGCGCGGGCTGCAGCCGCTCGGCCGCGGCGCGGGCGGCCAGGTACTGGAGATGTCCGAGGGCGACCATGCTCGGCAGCGGGTCGTCCGTGGCGAAGATGGCGGGCTCCACAGATCCGGAGAGCGACGCGAACCAGTCGCGCGCCCGCATCCGGCCTGCCAGCATCTCGGGGACCGCCGCCGCCAGGTCCAGGTCGAGCCTCGTCCAGCGCAGCCTGGCGCCAGCCGTCACGCCCGGTTGCGGCTGGCCGACGGCCATGGCGTACAGCTGGTGCACGAAGTCCGGTCCGTCGCGCCGGGTCATGGTGTGCCACCCCCAGATCCTCGGGTTCGCGTCCAGGACCTTGAACCTGCCATCGCGCGCGTCGAGCTTGAACTCGATCTCGATCAGCCCGGTGTGCCCGGACGCGGCCAGCAGCCGCCGGGCCGCATCGGCCACCTCTGGCTGGTCGACCGACTCGACGAACGTGCTGAGCCGGCCGAAGTCCATCGGGAACTGGCGCAGCCGCCGCGCGACGACCGACGCGAGCACCTCTCCGTCGGAACACAGGGCGGCGAAGGAGTACTGCTTCTCGCCGCCGCCGGGGATGAGCTCCTGGAGCATCACCTGCTCCGG
>DATBME010000106.1:0-2369 GCA_036555005.1 Candidatus Limnocylindria bacterium
CTGGCGCTGGCCATCGACTACTCGCTCTTCATGGTCAGCCGCTTCCGCGAGGAGCTGCGCCACCACTCGGTGGAGATCGCTCTCGAGCGGATGATGGGCAGCGTTGGCAAGGCGGTGGCGGTGAGCGGCATCGCGGTCGCCATCGGCCTGTCCTCGCTGGCCGTCTTCGATGCCGCCGCGCTGCGCAGCATGGGCATCGCCGGCGTCATCACCGTCGCCTCGACGCTGCTCTATGGGCTGACCGTGCTGCCGGCGCTGCTCGCGATGCTGGGTCCTCGCGTCAACCGCCTGCGCGTCCCGCTGCCGAGCTTCCTGCGGCTGCAGACCGACGTCGAGGTCGCCGACCGCCGGCAGGGTCACGGCGTGTGGGCCTGGATCGCGGCCCGCGTGATGCGGCATCCGTTCCGCATCGCCGGCCCGGTGCTTGCCCTGCTGCTGATCGCGGGCGTTCCGTTCTTCCAGATCCAGCTGTCGACCGGGCAGAACCTGGAGGACCTGCCGCCGACGCCCGCGCGCATCGGCTTCGAGACCCTGCTCGATGAGTTCCCGGGCAGCGAGAACGACCCGATCACAGCGGTCGTGACCTGGGACGGCACCCACCTGGACGACGGCGTCGCGGCCGACCGCCAGCAGGCATTGGCGGCGTACGTCGACGAGGTGAGCGCGCTGGACGGCGTGACCGATGTCGAGAGCGTCCTCAACCCACCGCCGGGCATGGCCGAGGCGGACTACCTGGCGCTGCTGGCGCTGCCCGCCGACCAGCGTCCGGAGCAGGTCCGCTCCGGCCTTGATACCTACCTGGCCGACTGGATCGCCGATGACACGGCCAAGGTGCGCGTCTTCGCCAGCCAGCTGCCGGACTCGAACGAGGGGCGGGCGCTGGTGAGCGAGATTCGCGACGTGCCGTCACCCGACGGGGCGCAGGTGCTGACGGGCGGCCTGCCGTCGCGTTCCGCCGACTTCATGACCAGCTTCAACGCATCGGTGCCGTGGGCGGTCCTGATCGTGGTGCTGGTGACCGCGCTGGTGCTGTTCCTGACCTTCGGATCGGTCTTCCTGCCGATCAAGGCCGTGCTGATGAGCCTGATCAGCATCAGCGCCAGCTTCGGAGCGCTCGTCTTCATCTTCCAGCAGGGCCACCTGGAGAGCCTGCTCGGGTTCAACGCCTCCGGTGCCCTGGGTGCGTGGCTGCCGGTGATCATGTTCGCCATCCTGTTCGGCCTGTCCATGGACTACGAGGTGCTGCTGCTCTCGCGGATCCGGGAGCGGTACCTGGCCCACGGCGACAACACGCGCGCCGTGGCCGAAGGGATCGGGCTGACCGGCGGGATCATCACCGGGGCGGCCCTGATCATGGTCGCGGTGTTCGCCGCCTTCGCGCTGTCGAGCATCACCTTCATCAAGGCGCTGGGCTTCACCATGGCGCTGGCCGTCCTGATCGACGCCACGCTGGTGCGCGGCATCCTGGTCCCGGCCTTCATGCGGGTCATGGGCTCCATCAACTGGTGGGCGCCGCGCGGCGTGCAGCGCGTCATCGCCCGGCTGGGTCTCTACGAGGAGCCGGCCATGACCGATGCCGAGGCCGCTCGCCGCTCGGCCACGCCGGAGGCGGCCGGGGCGCGCTAGGCTGCGCGGCGCATGCCGCGCCGCTTCGCTCCGGCCTCGACCCGGACCAACCTCGATCGCCTGACGGCGCGCTGGCGCGCGCGGCACGACCTGCGTCGCGAGGGCGACCCATTCCGCCCGCGTGCCAATCCCGGTCGCGAGGCGCTGGCCCGCCGCGGCTTTCCCTATCGCGAGGTGAGTCCAGCCGACTACGTGGCGGAGCACGGCGCCGAGATGGGCGGCTTCACCTACGACGACGAGTCGTATGCCGATGCCGATCTGGACGCCTGGATCGTGGAGGTCGGGGAGCTGCTCCGCGCGCAGCGCGAGGGCGCGTCCAAGCCCAAGCCGAAGGCCGCCGCCACGCCTGAGCCCCCGCCCGACGAGGCCGCCGCCGAGGAGGCCAAGCAGCGTTCCAAGTCACGCACCAGAGCGAAGCCTGCCGCCAAGGCGAAGCCCAACCCGGAGACCGATGGCTGACGCCCCGGCCTGGGCGCGCAGCCTGGTCCTGACGGTCTGCGCCGAGGCCGATGCGCCCCTTCCGCGCCTGGCCTGGCGCCTTCGCGACCGCCCGACCTCATCCGGCGTCACCCGCCAGGCTGCCGGCCTCGTGTCGGTGGGGGCAGGCCGCGACCCGGTGGATCAGCGGCTGACCCTGCTCCACGAGCTCGCCCACTGGGTGGCGCCGGCGCCGGCCCCGACCCGTGGCAGCCGGCGTCGGCGGACTCGTCACCACGACGCGGCGTTCTACACGACCGCCTTTG
>DATBME010000005.1:0-25067 GCA_036555005.1 Candidatus Limnocylindria bacterium
ACGTCAGTGCGTATCCCGGCGCCAGTGGGCACAGGCCCTGGCGTCAGCCCGCGACATCCTCGTAGGCCTGGAGGCGGCTCACCAGGGTCAGGCCGATGGACCGATACACACCGAAGCCCATGGCCGAGCTCTGCAGCACGCCAAACCGGTGGCCGGCGTCGGCTCCCGCCTGCAGGGCTGCCAGGCTGATCGCTCGCCCGTAGCCGCGACGTCGCCCATCCTCCGCCACCGCGACGGCGTACAGCCCGGCCGCTTCCCCGGCGGTGCACAGCGTGCCGCACGCCACCGGCACGCCGTCGTCCAGCCTGCCCACGAAGTGCTGCAGCGGGACCGATGCGCCCCACCCATCGCGAGCACCGATGCGCTCGTATGCTCCGGCGAAGATGCCGCGCATGCCGAGTGGCTCCAGGATAGCCAGCACGTCGGCGAAGTCGGCTGCCGACCGGACCGCGAGGATGGTGAGATCGTCATGGGTCGGAGGCGGCGGCAGGGCGTCCAGCTCGATCGCCATTCCGGGCCAGGCGGGCCATGGCTCCATGCCCCTCGCGCGGAGTCGTCGCCCGATGTCGGACGGGCGGCTGCCGCGCCACGTCCACCACACCGACCCCTGGCGCCGGCCGCGCAGATCGGCGCGCAGCGAGTCGATGGCCGCGTCCGCCTCGCCATCCGCCAGGTTGATCCGCAGCACGCTGGTCGCACGCGGATCCTCGTTCAGGCCGCTGAACGAATGCCAGGTCAGCCCATCGGCCTCGCGGACTTCGGCGCCGGGGTAGGCGCCGGCAATGAGCTGCCACGTCTCGACGAAGTTGCGCTCCACCGCCTCGGCGGCCGCGTGCCGGTCGATCGGCGGCGTGCCTTCGATCACCGGGCCATGCTACCGATGGCCTGTGCTAGCGTCGGGCGGATGAGCGGGCGAGCGATCCACACGGCGCTCCGGGTAGCGTTCGCGGCAGTAGGGCTTGCCGCGATCGGCTATCAGCTTCTGGACCTGGCGGGCAAGGGCACGCTGGACGCGGTCAACTTCTTCAGCTACTTCACCATCCAGAGCAACCTGATCGCCATCGCCGCGCTGCTGTGGTCGGCGGCATCGGGCGCCAGCCCCAGCCCGCGCCTCGATTCGTTCCGTGGGGCGGCGACGACCTACCTGGCCATCACGTTCGTCGTGTTCGCCTTGTTGCTGGCAGAGACCGACGTCGACACAGCCGTCTTCTGGGTCGACCGCGTGCTGCATCGGATCCTGCCGCTGGTGCTGGTCATCGATTGGCTGATCGCTCCGCCGGCAAGCAGGATCACGTGACGTCGCGCCGTGTGGTGGCTGGCCTATCCGCTGGCGTGGCTGGCCTACACCATGGTCCGCGGCGCCGTCACCGACCGCTATCCGTACCCGTTCCTTGACCCGGCCAACGGCGGCTACGGAACCGTCGGCACCTACTGCGTGGCGATCTTTGTCGGCTCCCTGCTTGCCATCGGCGCGATCATGTGGGCGGGCAACGCGATCGGCTCACGGTCGCGGGAGGAGGCGTAGCCCGGTTTCGATACGCAGACCACTGGAGAACCCGAGCCATGTGCTTCTTCCTGACGCTGCTCTTCCTGGGCCCGCGCGCCGTCCTGCTGCTGTGGTGGATCATCTATCCCGCGGCCTGGAACGCGGTCTTCGACACGTTCCTGCTGCCACTGCTGGGCATCTTGTTCCTGCCATGGACGACGCTGATGTTCGTCCTCGTCGGGCAGGGCGGCATCGTCGGCTTCGAGTGGGTCTGGATGGGCCTGGCCGTCGCGGCCGATGTCTTCTCGTACGCCGGCGGAGCCGTCGGCGGACGCGGCCGGGTGGGCGCCTACTACTAGGAGCCGAGCCTGGGAGCTAGGCCACCAGCCGGGTGATGATGGGGGCGTACGCGTCGAGCTGCGCCTCCTCGTCCCCGTTCATCAGGTAGATGTTGAACTGGTCGACCCCTGCGTCGGCCAGGTCACGCAGCTTGTCCAGGTGCTCCTCGGCGTCCCCCAGGACGCAGAAGCGATCGGTCACCTCGTCGCCGACGAAGGCGGCGTTGCTCGATCCGACCTCGGCGTGATGCAGGTCGTCGTACCCCTCGCGATCGCTGATGTAGCCGGTCAGTGACTCTGGCAGCTGCTCGCGCGGGTACTTGTTGACCAGGTCCACCACGTGGTTGCTGACGAGGGCCGGGAACCACCGGGTCCGCTCCCGCCCCTCCTCGCGGGGAGCCAAGTGGGCGGGCGCGGCGGCCTGGATCCTCACGCTGCCCGCCGGGCGTCCGGCGGCTTCCTCCGCCTCGCGCAGCTGGCCGGCGAACAAGCGGATCAGGTCCGGATCGGCCAGCTGCAGGATCAGGCCATCAGCAACTCGACCGGTCATGGCGATGGCCATCGGTCCATAGCCCGCAACCCAGACCGGCAGGCTCCAGTTGCCAGTCCATGGCAGCTGCAGCTCGGTGCCCTCGTAGGTGACGGATCGGCCCTCGACCAGGTCGCGAATCACGCCGATCGCCTCCTCCAGCGTCTTCATGCTGGTCGGCGGCTTGCCGAGCACCCGGCGCGCGCTGTCGCCGCGGCCGATGCCCAGGTCCATGCGCCCCTCGCTCAGCTCGTTGAGCACCGCCAACGTCGAGGCGGTGACGCTCGGCTCGCGTGTGGCGGGGTTGGTGACGCAGGTCCCCAGCCGCATGCGCTCGGTGGCCTGCGCCATCAGGGTGAGCAGCACGTACGGCTCCCGCCACAGGACGTGGCTGTCGAAGAGCCAGCCGTAGGTGAAGCCGTTCGCTTCGGCGCGCTTGGCGAGCTGGACCGTGCGGGCCAGGTCGTTCTCCGGCTTGAGGGTGAACCCGAAGTCCATCAGCTAGCCCCCGCGCGAAACACACGATTCGAGTACATCAGCGCGGATGGACGTCCCGATGCGTCACCGTACTCAGACCGTGAGTGCGACAGCGCGTGAACGGCCCCGGAGAGGCGCTGGCGGCGCTCATCGGCGCCAACGTACGCAAGCTGTGTGTAAGCGGGACTCACGAAACCCACGGAGCCCACGGTACCCAGCGTACCCACGGTCCCAGAGCCCAACCGCTACGGACGGACCAGGTCCTGGTACGCGTCCGGCCGGCGGTCGCGGTAGAACTGCCAGAGCTGACGAACCTCGGTGATCTTGTCCATGTCCAGGTCGCGGACGATGAGCTCCTCCTCGTGGGCATCCCCCACGTCGCCCACGAACTGGCCCCGCGGATCGACGAAGTACGACTGCCCGTAGAAGTCGTCGTCACCCAGCGGCTCGATCCCGACCCGGTTGATGGTGCCCACGTAGTAGCCATTGGCCAGCGCATGCGACACCTGCTCCACGCGCCACAGGTACTCGGACAGGCCGCGCGACGTGGCCGACGGGATGAAGACCAGCTCGGCGCCGTTCAGGCCCAGCGCCCGCGCTCCCTCCGGGAAGTGGCGGTCGTAGCAGATGTAGACGCCCACCTTGCCGACAGCGGTGTCGAAGACCGGGTAGCCCAGGTTGCCGGGGCGGAAGTAGAACTTCTCCCAGAAGCCCTTGACGTGCGGGATGTGCGTCTTGCGGTACTTGCCCAGGTACGTGCCGTCGGCGTCGATCACCGCAGCGGTGTTGTAGTAGATGCCGTTGGTGTGCTCGTCCTCCTCGTACATCGGGACGATCAGCACCATGCCGGTCTCGCGCGCCAGCTCCTGCATGCGCTTGGTGGTCGGCCCGTCCGGGATGTGCTCGGTGTAACTGAAGTACTCGGGGTCCTGCACCTGGCAGAAGTAGGGGCCGTAGAACAGCTCCTGGAAGCACATCACCTTGGCGCCCTGCTCGGCGGCCTCGCGCGCGTACTTCTCGTGCTTCTCGATCATGGTGTCCTTGTCGCCCGTCCATTCAGCCTGGAGCAGGGCGGCACGGATGGTTCGCGCCATTGAAGATCAGCCTCCTCCGGATCGGATGCTCGGCGTGTCTGTGATCAGGGCCGATACTCTACACCTCGCCACTCCCCGCTCCGGACCGATGAGCCAGCGCCGGAGGCGCGGTCTTCCCGGCGTTCACAACTGCACCGATGAGGTAACGACTTGACCTGGCCGAAGGGCATTCACGCCATCACCCTGTTCGTCGAGGACCTGGCCGCCGCGCGCGAGTTCTACCAGCGCGCCTTCGGGCTGCCGATCCACTTCGAGGATGACGTCTCGGCCGTCTACAGCTTCGGCAACGTGCTGATCAACCTGCTGGCGGCGAGCGAGGCGTCCGAGCTGATCGCGCCGGCGGCCGTGGCCGGTCGGGAGGCCGGTTCCCGGATGCAGTTCACCCTCGAGGTGGACGACGTCGACGCGGTGTGCGCCGACCTGCAGTCGCGCGGCGTGGAGCTCCTGAACGGGCCGATGGACCGGCCATGGGGCATCCGCACGGCCGCCTTCGCCGACCCGGCCGGCCACATCTGGGAGATCGCCGGGCACTAGCGCGCCTGGACGGTCAGCTCCAGGCCCTCGGTGCCGGCGATCACGTCCAGGCCGTCGCGGCCCTGCAGCTGCGCCACCAGCGCGTCGAGCTCCTGGTCGTCGTGGCTGGGATCGTGGTGGAAGGTGACGAGCCGGCCGACCTCCGCCTGGGCGGCGAAGGCCCAGGCCTGCTCGGTCGAGCTGTGTCCCCAGCCGACCCGGGCCGGGTACTCCGCGGTCGTGTACTGCGAGTCGTGGAGCAGGACGTCGACGCCGGCCGCCAGGTCGTGGCCCGATGTCCAGGCCGGAGCCAGCGGAAAGGCCGGCGCCCCCAGCGCCGGCTCGTGATCGGGCAGGTAGGCCATCGATCCTGAGGCATCTTCGATCCGATATCCGACGGTCGGTCCGGGATGGATCACCGGCACCCCACGCACCACGGCGTCGCCGACCGTGAATGGCTCATGGGGCACGTCATGCAGCAGGACGTGCGAGCCCAGGTCACGCAGCCGAACCGGGAACAGCGGCGGCGACAGGTAGCGCGACAGCCGCTCGCCCAGGTCCGCCGTGGCCGATGCCGGACCCCAGATGTGGAGCTCGACGTCCGGCCGGAAGCAGGGCTCGAAGAAGCCAAGCCCCTGGATGTGATCGAGGTGCAGGTGGCTCAGCAGGAGGTCGATCCGGCCGCTGTAGTCGCGCAGCTGCGCGCCCAGTGGCCGGATGCCGGTACCGGCATCGAGCACGATCAGGGCGCCATCGGTGCGCACCTCGACGCAGGCCGTGTTCCCGCCGTAGCGCACGGTGTCCGGCCCCGGGCTGGCCACCGATCCGCGGGTGCCCCACAGCCGGACGCGCACCCCTACTCGGCCCCTGCCGCCGACTCCCAGAACAGCGCAGCGGCGCCCAGCAGCTGCTCGCCGTGGCCCTCCAGCGGAAACGCGCTCACCTCGAGCGTCCGCACCGCGCCATCCATCCCGGTGATGTCGATGCGGTCGTGGACCGGTCGACGGCCGCGCAGGACGCGGACCAGCGGGAGCTCGTCGACCCCGACCAGGCGGCCGGACTCGTCGCGCACCGCATAGGCGCTGGTCCAATCGTCGAACGGCATCTCGCCGGTCTCATCGAAGCGGTGCCCCAGCAGCGGCTCGGCCGCCTCGTTGTAGAAGACCAGCGTGCCCTGCCCATCCACCAGGAAGATCGGGATCGACAGGGTGCTGGCCAGGTGCCGGACCAGGATGAGCTCGATCGGCTGCGCCACGGGACGTCCTCGCCACCTTCTCGCGCTGAGGCTAGTCCGCCGCGCCCCAGCCGACCAGCCCCCGGCAAGTGCAGAATCGACGAGATGCCGTGGAAGGGCCACGCCAAGATCGCGTTCATCGGCTCGCATTCGGTGCGCAAGTCGAACGCCGTGCACGCCTTTGCCAGCACCATCGGGCGGGCAGGACGCAGCGTGGAGGTCGGTCGCGAGGTCGTCCGCTTCAACCCGCTGGGCATCAACGAGGGCGCCACCCCCGAGTCGCAGCTGTGGGTATTGATGGCGCAGATCCAGCAGGAGCTGGAGCTCCGCACCCGGGCCGAGGTGCTGGTCACCGATCGGTCCGTGGTCGACAACTTCGCCTACTACCTGCGCGTGACCGATGGTGCCGATCCGTTCGGGGTGGAGCCGCTCATCCGGCGCTGGTCCCAGACCTACGACCTGTTCGTGCGGCTGCTGCCCGACGTGGCGCTGCTGCCGGACGGCGTGCGCTCCACCAACGACGCCTTCCGCGACGCGATCGAGGCGATCCTGGACCGCATCCTGCCGACCTACGTCGCCGCCGAGCGGCTGATCAGCATCCCGGCGTCATCGGTGACCGAGTCGTTCGACTGGTGGTCCATCGCCGAGCGCCTGGCCACCGTGCGCGGCGAGCCACTGCGCGCCGCGCCCGTGACAGAGGCGCCGGGCAACGCTGGCGGATGACTGCGAGTCCTGCGCGCTCCTTCTCAGGCGTGACGCAGGAGCACATTGGCAGGAAGAATCGGCCCAATGCGGGTGTCGCGCTGGCCCACTGAGCGTGAGGGCTCGCTCCGGCAGCGGAATGGGGAAGCCACCAGCTTGCTTATGTGCGTGCCATTCACGCTTGAGAACGAGCCGGTGGGGAGCGGCGGGTAACGCGCACGGGAATCACGCCTGAGAAGCCGCCGCCGCCGCGCGAAGAAATCGAAGAAACAGCCGTGATCTGGTCCGAGCCGGACCGCATCGGTACACTCGCCCCACCGATGCCGGTCCGAGTCCCGTCCCGCGTGCTCTCGTTCTTCAACGTGCCGATCCTGCGGCGCGTGGCCTACCACGCCCGGCGCATCGGCTCGCAGGTCGACCGTCACTTCTTCACCACCCTGCTGGCGGCGGTGCTGGGCTTCGTGGTGGTCGCCACGATCCTGGTCGCGACCCTCGAGAACAAGCTCAACCCGGGCGGCATCGGCACCACCCTGCACTGGGCCATCACCACCGTCATCGGCTCCGGCGACGCGTCGTACGTGACCTCGCCCGGCGGCTTCGTGGTCGGATGGCTGCTGGCCTTCTTTGGCGTGGCCATCGTGGCCGCCCTGACCGGAGCGGTGGTGGGGTTCGTCATCGACTTTCTGCTCAAGGAGGGCCAGGGCATGGGAGCGGCCGGCTACCGCGACCACATCGTCGTCTGCGGCTGGAACAGCACGGCCCGCGACCTGATCGAGGAGCTGAGGGGCGACGAGTACAACACCAAGGTCGTGGTGCTGCATGACAGCGAGCGCAACCCTGCCGGCGACGGGGTCTACTTCGTGCGCGGCGACATCACCGCCGAGGCCGACCTGCGACGCGCGGGCATCCCAGAGGCGGCGAGCGCCATCGTCTTCCCGGCGGCGGGCACCAACGACGCGGACATGCGCTCGATCCTGTGCGTGATGGCGATCGAGTCGATCGCGCCCGATGTCCGGACCGTGGTGGAGGCCAACAACCCGTCCCACGTCGAGCACTTCCGTCGCGCCAAGGCCGACGAGGTGCTGGTCACCTCCACGCTCGCCTCCCGGCTCCTGGCACGATCCGCTCTCTACCCCGGCCTGTCGGAGCTGGTCACCGACCTCGTCTCCGGTGGCGCTGGGTCGGAGCTATACCGGATCGAGATCCCGGAGGAGCTGTGCGGCCTGTCGGTCGATGACTTCTCCGCCCGGCTGCGCGCCGACCACAAGGCGACGCTGCTGGCTGTGAGCCGTGGTGGCCGCGTGTCGATGAACCCGGCCACCGACTTCAAGCTGCAGCCGGGCGACGACGCGGTGGTGGTGGCCGAGTCGCTCGGCACGCTGGCGCCGCTGCGCCTGGCGATGGAATGACGCCGATGGTCCGGACGGCCATGACCGATGCGGAGCGGATCGCGGCCCTCAAGGCCGAGCGCGACCGCGCGCTGGCGCGCGCCCACGAGCTGAGCGTCGCCTACCTGGCCACGCTCGACGAGCGGCATGTCGGCGCCACCATGGATGCCCGGGGCATCCGTGACCGCCTGCGCTCCGAGCTCACCGATGCCGGCGAGGATGCCGAGACGGTGGTGGCGGACATGGCGGAGGCGCTCGACCCCGGCATCGTGGCCTCGACCGGACCGCGCTACTACGGCTTCGTGATCGGCGGAGCCGTGCCGGCGGCGTCGGCCGCCGACATGCTGACCACCGCCTGGAACCAGAACGGGGCGCTGCATGCCCTCTCGCCGGCCGCCGCGGCGGCCGAGGAGATCGCCGGCGAGTGGATGCTCGACCTGCTCAGCCTGCCGGCCGATGCCAGCGTCGGCCTGCCCACCGGGGCCGGCCTGGGGAACGCCGTGGGACTGGCGGCGGCGCGTCATCGGCTGCTGCAGCGCGCCGGCTGGGACGTAGAGGCGGCCGGCCTGTACGGCGCGCCGGAGATCGTGGTCATGATCGGCGACGAGGCGCACGCCACGGTGCTGACCGCCCTCCAGTACCTGGGCTTCGGCCGCGACCGCGTGACGCGCATCGGCTCGGACGCGCAGGGTCAGCTGCGGCTCGACCTGCTGCGCCCCGCCGTCGATCGGCTTGAGCCAGGCACCCCGCTGCTGGTGATCGCGCAGGCCGGCAACGTGAACACCGGCGGCTTCGACCCGGTCGGCGGGATCGCCGACCTGCTCGCCTCGCACCCGAATTCCTGGCTGCACGTGGATGGCGCCTTCGGCCTGTGGGCCGCCGTCTCTCCCACACTGCGCCACCTGGTCGACGGGGTCGACAAGGCCGACTCGTGGTCGACCGACGCGCACAAGTGGCTGAACGCAGGCTACGACTGCGGCTTCGTGGCGGTGCGCGACCCGGAGGCGCATCGCACGGCCATGGCCGCCACCGCCGCCTACCTGCTGCGCAGCGACCAGCGCGAGTCGTGGGAGTACGTCTTCGATAGCTCGCGGCGCGCCCGCGGCTTCGCCCTGTACGCGGCCATCCGGTCCCTGGGCCGGGATGGGATCCGCGAGATGGTCGAGCGCTGCTGCCGGCTGGCGAGGCGCATCGCCGACCAGCTGGCCGAGGGCGGCGTCGAGATCCTGAACGAGGTGGTCCTCAACCAGGTCCTGGCTCGCTTCGGCGACGACGAGCGCACGCAGGCGGTCATCGCCCGGGTGCAGGCCGACGGCACGGCCTGGATGGGCGGCACCAGCTGGCGCGGCCTGGGCGCCATGCGCATCAGCGTCAGCAACTGGTCGACCACCGAGGCCGACGCGGATGCAACGGTCCAGGCCATCCTGCGCGCGGCGTTCGAGGTGGAAGCCGAGTGAAGCTGAGCGGCGACCCCATCTCCCTCCGCGAGGCCTGGCTCGACCTCGACGGGCGCCGCCTGCTGTACCGGACACACGGCGAGTCTCCGCCTCCGTCGGACGCGCCCGTCCTGATCCACGTGCACGGCTTCGCCATCTCCGGCCGCTACCTGATGCCCACCGCCTGGCGGCTGGCCAAGGAGTTCCGGACGTACGTTCCCGACCTGCCGGGATTCGGCCGCAGCGAACGTCCGCCGCATCCGTTCGACATCCCGGAGCTGGCCGATGCGCTGGCGCGCTTCATGGACGAGGTCGGCGTCGAGCGCGCGACGCTGCTCGGGAACTCGCTCGGCTGTCCCATCATCGGCGAGTTCATCGACCACTATCCGGATCGGGCAGAGCGGGCCATCTTCGTCTCGCCCGCCGGCGGGCTCTACAACCAGCCGTTCCGCAGGGGCCTCTCGCAGCTGATCGTCGATACCCTGCGGGAGCCACCGGGCATGGCCAAGTTCGTCGTCACCGACTACCTGGCCTACGGTCCGGTCGCGACCTACAACCTCATCCGCGCGATGCTCGCCTACCCGACCACCGAGCGGATCGCGGAGCTGACGCTGCCGGTGCTCGTCGTGCTGGGCGATCGCGACCCGTTTGTCAGCGAGCGCTGGGTCAAGCGGCGCGCGGCGGGCCTGCCGCATGTCACCGGCGTGACCATCCACGGTGCCGCACACGCGATCAACTTCTCGCATCCCGAGCAGCTGGCGAACGTCGTCCGCAGCTGGATGGCCGATCGGCCGATCGTCGACGACCCGGCCGCGCCAGGCCGAGTGCGCGTCTTCCTGAGCCCCGGCACGGGCTAGTCGTGGACGGCCGGCCGCGACATGGCCCGGTCGTGGCCATGCAGGCCGGCTCGGGTCCGCCCCTCGTCCTGCTTCATGGCCTCGCCGGCTCGGCTGCCTGGTGGGAGCACAACCTGCCCGCCCTGGCTGCCCGGTTCCACGTCATGGCCATTGACCTGCCGGGCTTCGGCTCCAGCCATCCGGACGCGCGGCTCATCCTGGACGAGGTGCCCGCCCAGGTGGCCGGGCTGATGGGCGAGCTGGGCATCGAGCGAGCGCATGTCATCGGCCACTCCATGGGCGGTCTGGTGGCCGGGGGCCTTGCCGCCGACCACCCCGAGCGCGTCGATCGGCTGGTGCTGGTTGACGCCGGGTTCCTGTCGCTCGACCCCACCTGGCGGCACCGCATCACCGGGCTCGTGCGGACGTTGCCGTGGACCTCACCCAGCATCATGCCGGTCCTGCTGCGCGACCTGCTTCGCTCCGGCCCGATCCGGATGGCCCGTGCCACCGCCGACCTGCTGCGCCAGGACTGGCGCCATAAGCTGCCGGCCATCACCGCGCCGACGCTCGTCATCTGGGGCCAGCACGATCGCGTCTGCAACCCCCGCATCGGCGAGCAGATCGCGGCCACCGTCCCAGGCGCCCGGCTGGTCGTCATCCGCGGCGCCGGCCACAACCCGATGTGGGAGAAGCCCGCCGACTTCGACCGCGAGGTCCTCGCCTTCCTGCGCGGCTAGTGGGTGTGGTGTAATCGGCGATCAGAACCGCGGCGCGCGCCGCCGCTCGGAGGTACCCAATGACCATCTCCGCCGACCGGTTGACGACCGAGGAGATCCTGCGGCTCAACCGGGACTACACCTTCTTCTCGTGGTCGGCCCAGGCCAAGATCAGCCCCATCGTCATCGACCGGGCGGAGGGCATCTACTTCTGGGACCCGGACGGCAAGCGCTACATCGACTTCAACTCGCAGCTGATGAGCATCAACATCGGCCACGGCGACGCGCGGGTGGCCGACGCCATCGCCGAGCAGGCGCATCGGCTCGCCTTCGCCGCACCGCAGTTCGCCACCGAGGTTCGCGGCCGGCTGGGGCAGCTGCTGGCCGAGCTGACGCCGGGTGACCTGAACACCTTCTTCTTCACCCTGGGCGGCGCGGAGGCCAACGAGAACGCCCTGCGCCTGGCGAGGATGTTCACCGGCCGCCAGAAGGTGATCGCGCGCTACCGCTCGTACCACGGCGCCACCGCCGGCGCAATCAGCGCCACCGGCGACCCGCGGCGCTGGGCGAACGAGCCGGCGGTTCCAGGCGTGGTGCGCGTGCTCGACCCGCAGCGGTACCCGTCCGGCGAGTCGGAGCCGGTGGAGCAGCACCTCGCGTACCTGGACGAGGTCATCAACTACGAGGGGCCGCACACCATCGCCGCCTTCATCCTGGAGACGGTGGTCGGCACCAACGGGATCCTGATCCCGCCCGACGGCTACCTGCAGGGCGTGCGCGAGCTGTGCGACCGCTACGGCATCCTGCTCATCGCCGACGAGGTGATGGCCGGCTTCGGCCGCACCGGACGCTGGTTCGCGGTCGACCACTGGGGCGTGGTGCCGGACCTGCTGACCATGGCCAAGGGGCTGACCAGCTCCTACCTGCCGCTGGGCGCGGTGGCCATGGCGCCGCGCATCGCCGAGGCCTTCAACGACCGCGTCTACTTCGGCGGCCTCACCTACTCGGCGCACCCGGTCAGCTGTGCGGCGGCCATCGCCGCGGTCAACGTGCTGCGCGACGACGACCTGGTGGGCAATGCCGCCCGGCTCGGGCCGGTCCTCGGCGGGCACCTGGCCCGGCTGCAGGCCAGCCATCCGAGCGTCGGCGAGGTGCGCAACCTGGGGCTGTTCGGGGTCTTCCAGCTGGTGCGCGATCGGTCCACCCGTGAGCCGATGGCTCCCTTCAACGGCTCATCCCCCGAGATGGTGGCGCTGGATGCCCGCCTCAAAAACGACGGCCTGTACACGATGCAGCACTGGGACAGTGTCTTCACCAATCCGCCGCTGTGCATCACCGAGGAGCAGCTGGGCGAGGCGTTCGCGATCATTGACGGCGCGCTGGAAGTGACCGACGCTGCCGTTGGCAGATAGCACGCACTGGAGGTACTGCCACTGATCGTCAGCATTGGAGGAGGAACTCATCGCCGGTTGAGCCCGGGCCGACGAGGAGCGGGGGCGCCCAATCGGGCTGACCCAGTCGGAGGTGGTCCATGACTGTCGCGACAGGCGAGACTGTCCATCCTGACGGGCGACACGAGCTCACGACGGATGCGCAGGCAGCGCTCGCTGACAGCGCGATCTACAACGACGACCTTGCACCGGTGCGCATCGAGCAGCGCACCTGGGACACATACTCGTACTTCGCGCTCTGGGTGGGCATGGCGATCAACGTGCCCAGCTGGACCCTGGCAGCCGGCCTGATCGCGCTCGGCATGGACTGGGTGCAGGCCGTATTCACCGTCATGCTCGGCAACGTGATCGTGCTGATCCCGATGCTGCTCAACAGCCATGCGGGCACGAAGTACGGCATCCCCTACCCCGTCTTCGCGCGCGCTTCGTTCGGCGTCATCGGCGCCAATCTGCCGGCCCTGATCCGGGCAGGGGTCGCGTGCGGCTGGTTCGGCATCCAGACCTGGATCGGCGGCACGGCGATCTTCGTGCTCGTCGGCGCCATCCTGGGCGCTGATTCCTGGTGGTCGACCGCCAGCACGCTTGGCATCGGCTTCGGCGACCCGCAACCATGGACGCTGTGGCTGAGCTTCGCCATCTTCTGGCTGCTCAACCTGTTCATCATCCTGCGCGGCATGAACACGCTGCGCATCTTCGAGAACTGGTCGGCGCCGTTCCTGATCGCGATCTCACTGCTCCTGACGATCTGGATGGTGGTGCAGGCCGGCGGCCTTGGCCCCATCCTGGCGCAGCCAAGCGCCTTCGGCGGCTGGACCGGCGACTTCTGGGCGCTGTTCTTCCCGTCCCTGATGGGCATGATCGCCTTCTGGTCGACGCTTTCCCTCAATATGCCGGACTTCACTCGCTTCGGGCGTTCCCAGCGAGAGCAGGCCGTGGGGCAGGTCCTGGGACTGCCGACCACCATGACCCTGTTCGCCCTCCTGGCCGTCATCACGGCGTCGGCGACGGCCGTGGTTTACGGGGAGGCGATCTTCGACCCGGTGGCGCTGGTCGGGCGCTTCGATAATGCCCTGGTGATCATCGTGGCCCTCTTCGCGCTGGCGCTGGCCACGCTGACGACCAACGTGGCGGCCAACCTGGTCAGCCCGTCGTACGACTTCTCGAACACGTTCCCGAAAGTCATCAGCTTCCGCACCGGCGGGATCATCACGGCGGTCATCGCGGTGCTGATCCAACCCTGGTATCTGATCAGCAACCCGGACGTGTACATCTTCACCTGGCTCGGCTTCTATGGCGGAGCCACCGGCGCCATCGCCGGCGTGCTGATCGCCGACTACTGGGCCATCCGGCGCACCAACCTGCGCCTGGGCGACCTGTTCAGGACGGATGGCGGCGCCTACAAGTACGCCGCCGGCTGGAACTGGCGGGCGATCGTGGCGCTCCTGTTCGGCGCCGTCCTGGCCCTGGGTGGCGCCTACACAGCGCCCGGAACGCAGGGGCCGTTCCCGGCTGAGGGGATCATCCCGTTCCTCAAGCCGTTGTACGACTACAGCTGGGTCGTCGGCCTGGCGGCCGCCTTCCTTGCGTATCTCGGCCTGAACCTCATCTCGCCGATGAAGGAGCGCGTGGCCGAGGAGGCCCCGGCCCCAGCGCCCGAGATGGCCGCCTGACCTTCAGTCGCGCTCAGTCGATCGACCGGGGTTCCCTTCCGAGGGGGCTCCGGTCGCTCCCTCCCGGGCGACATCGTCCCCCGCGCCCCGAACCAGGCGGGGCAGGAACGGCGGGACCACCAGGGTCGTCACCACCGCCATGCCGATGACCACGCTGTAGAGGGCGCGGTCGATCGCCCCGGCTGCCAGACCGAGGCCCGCCACCACGATGCCGACCTCGCCGCGCGGTACCATGCCCCACCCCACCAGCAGCGCGCTGCGCCATCCCAGCCGGAGCGCGCCGAGCGTCGCACCGATCAGCTTGGTCAGCACGGCCACGACGGTGATCAGCACCAGGAGGCCGATGACCGGCAGGGTGGTGAATGGGGCGATGTCGAGCTGCGCTCCAATGGTGCCGAAGAAGAACGGGGTGAAGAAGGCGGCCAGCGGCGCAACCTCCTGCTCGAGGGCATGCCGCTCGTTGGACTCCCCGACAACCATCCCCGCCAGGAACGCCCCGATGATCGCGGCCAGGCCAATCTGCGCCGCCAGCGCGGCCAGGCCAAGCATGAGGATCATGCCGGGCAGGAACGGCGTCGACGCGAACTCCGGATCAGTGAGCAGAGACGGCCTGCGGCGCAGCAGGCGGGTGCCTACCAGCAGCACCACCGCGATGAACGCAAACGCCAGCCCCACGAGGACGGCGATCTGCCCGGGTGCCACCGATCCGGCTGCCAGGCCGGTGGCGACGGCCAAGATCAGCATGGCGAGCACGTCATCGATGACCGCCGCGCCGAGGATCACGCGGCCGGGGCGGGACTGCAGGACGTTCGCCTCGGCCAGCACGCGAGCGCTGATGCCCACGCTCGTCGCAGTCAGCGCCGCGCTCAGGAACACGCTCTCCTCGAGCCGGTAGCCCAGCCCCATCCCCACCGCCAGCCCGCCGACCAGCGGCAGGGCGACCCCAAGCACGCCAACAGCGGCAGCAATCACGCCAACGCGCAGCACGTCGCCCACGCGGGTCTCGACTCCAACCTGGAAGAGCAGGATCACCACGCCGATCTCGGCGAAGAGGCTGGTTTCAGGGGAGACCTCATACAGTCCGAGCACCGCAGGGCCCACAACCAGTCCGCCGAGGATCTCGCCGATGAGCGTGGGCTGCCGCAGCCGCTTGAAGACCTCGTCACCCACCTTGGCGGCCAGCAGCAGGAAGAAGAGCTGCGCCAGGACTTCGGCCAGGTGCTCCATTGGACTAGTTCAGGTAGCGCAGCCAGAGGTAGATCGTCGAGATCACCATGGTGGCCAGCGTGACCGTCAGCCCGTAGCGCAGGTAGGTGCCGAAGGTGATCCGGTGACCCTCTCGGTCGGAGAGGGCAGCGAGCACCACGTTTGCCGAGGCACCGATGATGGTGGCGTTGCCGCCCAGGTCCGCACCGATGGCCAACGCCCACCACAGCACGTCACCGGATGGCCCATGTTCGGCCGTCAGCTGGGCCACCAGCGGCGTCATGGTGGCCGCGTATGGAATGTTGTCGATGACCGCCGACGCGAAGGCCGAGACCCAGAGAAGCAGGTAGGCCGTGCCCGCCAGCGCACCGCCGGTGATCGCAGTGACCAGTTCTGCCGCGGCGTCGATCAGCCCAATCTCGATGATCCCCGCCACCAACATGAAGAGCCCGATGAAGAAGAACAGGGTCGGCCATTCCACCTCCCGCAGCACTTGACGTGGGTCCTGCCGGGTGACGAGCATCAGGCCAAACGCGCCCGTCATCGCCACCGTCGCCGCCTCCAGCTGCAGGACCCCATGCAGCACGAAGCCCGCCAGCGTGAGGGCGAGCACGACCAGCGACCGCCGCAAGAGCGACGGATCCTCGATCATCCGACGCTCATCGAGCGCGAGCAGGGCCCTGACCCGCTCCTTGTCGACCACCAGGTAGGAGCGGAAGATCCAGCGCGCGGCGACCAGGTACAGCGCCAACAGGATCACCATCAGCGGGGCCATGTTGGCCAGAAAGGCATTGAAGTCCAGGTCGGCTGCGCTGCCAATCAGGATGTTCGGTGGATCACCGATCAGCGTCGCCGCACCGCCGATGTTCGACGCCAGGATCTGGCTGATGATCAGCGGCAGCGGACTCATGCCCAGGCCCGCGGCCAGGAACAGGGTCACCGGCCCGATCAGGACGACGGTGGTGACGTTGTCCAGGAAGGCGGACAGGATGGCGGTCGCCAGCGTCATCACGACCAGGACTCGATATGGGTCGGCAGCCGCCAGGCGTGCGGACCGAACCGCCATCCAGCCGAAGATGCCCGTGCGGCGAACGATGTCGGCCAGGATCATCATCCCGGCCAGAAGGAAGATCACGTTGAGGTCGATATGGGCAAATGCCTCCTCCTGGTCGATGACGCCAAGCAGCACCATCGCCAGGCCGCCGGACACGGCGGCAACGGTCTTGTCGACCTTCTCGCTGGCTATCACCGCGTAGGTCACGACGAAGACGGCGATCCCGATCGCGACCACCGGCGTCATTCCCGCCATCCCTCCTGGCCGGGTTCGACCAGCCCGGCGCGACCGGTGGCTCCGGTCCACAGCACCAGCAGCTCGAGCTGGTCGAGGTAGCCGATGACGCGACGGTCAGCGTCGATCAGCGGCAGACCATCAAGGCCCGACTCGTGCAGCTCACGGAACGCGTCGCGCACGGCGTCCTGCGGGTGCACCGCGTGCGGCGCGGCCATCACGTCTGCGGCGACGCGAGCGCCGATCTTCTCGGCATAGCGCAAAGCTGCCGGCACGTCGGCGATCTCGCCGAGGAACTCTTCCGGAACCACCTTGACGAAGATGTCGTTCAGCAGCTCGACGACGCTCACCACGCCAATCAGCCGCAGCTCGTCGTCCACGATGGCGATCGTCCGGCACGCCGGATTCGCAATCGCCGCTTCCGCCAGATCGCGAAGGGAGTCTCCTGCTCGAGCCAGGATCGGCTCCGTTCCCCTGACCAGCCGCGCGACCTCTTCGACCGGCGTGGCCTGGGTGATGCCCTCCGGGGTCTCCACGATCAGCCGCCCTCATATGGAAAAAGACCGCGCAGCCTTGCGCAGTCTCCACCATTCGCATCGGGCTAAGGGCCGATGCCACACCCGCCGGCGGACGCCGGCAAGCGGATGCTAGCCGCCCGGCTCGGTGGCAGGCAAGCCGTGAGCGGCCGGTATGATCGGGCCATGGGAGCCCACCCGCCGTGACCCGATGACCGGCAGCCTCGCCATCACCCTCCTCGCGGCCCTGGGCGCAGCCCTGGTCCTGGGCACGATCGCGCACCGCCTGCGCATGGCACCGATGATCGGCTACATCGCGGCGGGGCTGGTGGTGGGGCCGTTCACGCCGGGCATCCAGGCCGACCCCGAGGAGGTGCAGGCGCTCGCCGACATCGGCGTGGCACTCCTCATGTTCAGCATCGGCCTGCAGTTCCGGATGGCCGAGCTGTGGCAGGTCGGTCGGCTGGTCCTGATCGGCGCCCCGCTGCAGGTGGCGATCACCATGGCCCTCGGCGTCGGGACAAGCATGCTGCTGGGGATCGGGTTCATCGAGGCGCTGTTCATCGGCGCCTCCGTCAGCGTCTGCTCCAGCGTGGTCCTCGCCAAGGTCGCCGGCGAGCGCGACCTGGAGGCCACGCTGCACGGGCGGATCGCGCTGTCGTGGTCGATCGTGCAGGACCTGCTGACGGTGGTGCTGGTGGTCCTGCTCTCCGCTGTGGCCGCGCCGGCCGAGGACCCGTTCGTCGGCGCCCTCCTGTCTAGCACCATCGCGCTGGGCTTCGTGGCGGCGGTGCTCATCATCGGCTCGCGCGTGCTGCCCGCCCTGCTGGGGCGGATCGCGCATCTCGGCTCCCGCGAGCTGTTCGTGGTGGCGGTGGCGGTGGTCGCCATCGGCACCGCCGCGCTCGCCCACGAGGTCGGCGTGTCGGTGGCGCTGGGCGCCTTCGTCGCCGGCCTTGCCCTGGCCGAGTCCGACCTGGCGGCCAGCGTGCTGGGCGAGGTGGTGCCCCTCCGCGAGCTGTTCGCCACCGTCTTCTTCGTGTTCATCGGCCTGCTGCTGGAGCCTGGCGTGGTGCTGGCGGCGTGGCCGCTGGTCCTCACCCTGCTGCTGGTCATCACGCTGGGCAAGGCCGTTCCCATCGCCGGCATCGTGGCCGCCGGCGGCCACCGCCTGCCCACGGCGCTGCGCGTGGGTGGGCTGCTGGGCCAGAGCGGCGAGTTCAGCTTCGTGCTGGCCACCGTCGGCCTGGAGCTGGGTGTGCTGGGATCGGAGACCTTCAGCCAGGCGATGGGCGCGGTGGTGCTCTCCATCCTGGCGGCAGGCCCACTGGCGGCCGTCGCCGCTCGCTTCGGAGACTGGCTGTCCCCCCGCGTGGCGCCGGCGCCTGCCATCGCCGAGGCCAACCCGGCGGCCGAGATGCGTCGCCACACGATCGTGGCCGGCTACGGGGCGGTGGGCAGGACGGTGGCGCGCGTGCTCCAGGCCCGGGGCATCCCATGGGTGGCCATCGACGCCGACTACCCCATGGTGCGCGGCGCGTCAGCGTCGGGGTTGCCGATCATCTACGGCAACGCCGGCACGCCGTCCGTGCTCGACGTGGCGCGCGTGGACCAGGCCAGCACCGTGGTCTTCGCCATCGACGACTCGCTCGCCATCCGCCAGGCGGTGCAGCACGCCCTGCGGCAGAACGAGCGGCTGCACGTCGTGGCCCGCGCCCATTCCTCGCAGGAGGAGGCGGAGCTGCGGCGGATGGGCGTGGCGCGGGTGATCACCGCCGAGCGTGAGCTGGGCAATGAGCTGGTGCGCCACACCCTCTGGCGCTACGGGGTCAGCGAGCGCGAGATCGACGCCATCCTGCGCCGGCGCCAATGAGCCGGCTTAGCTTTGGTCCGCCCAGGCCTCGCCGATGCGTTCGACCAGCTCGTCGAGCGAGTGCACCACCATCGCCGGGCTGGCCCCATCCGGTGGCTGGATGAGTCCCCACGGCCCGCGACGGATCCAGACCGCACGCATTCCCGCCGCCGTGGCGGGCAGCACGTCGTTGTCCACCCGATCGCCGACGTAGGCCACCGCCGCCGGATCCGGGCCGCCCAGGAGCTCGAGCAGCCGCGCGTAGAACGCCGGGTCGGGCTTGTGGACCCCCAGCTCGTCGGACATGGCCATCACCTCGGGGCGGATGCCCACGGCTCGCAGCTCCGCCGAGCGGCTGGCGGGCTGGTTGCCGACCACGGCCACCCGATAGCCGCGCGCGGCCAGGCTCTCGATCGAGGCCCGCGCATCGGGATAGAGGTCCTCCTCCCGAAAGCCACCGTAGCGGCGCTCCACCTCGGGCATCCAAGCCCGCCAGGTTGGCTCATCGATCCCGAACTTGCCGAAGATGCTGCCGTGCACCTCCCCCTGCTGGATCACCGCACCCAGCATCGCCATCAGGCTCAGGCGCGGGATGCCCATCACGTCGGCCCAGGTGGCCCAGATGCGCGACTCGTCGACGAGCGTCTCACCGACGTCCAGCGCCACCCATCGGTCCATCAGCCGGCCATCAGGCGTTCATCAGCTCGCGCACGAGCTCGATCACCGCGCGCGCCTCTGCCGCCGGCACCGGCGGGTGGGCGAGGCTGACCATCTCGGTGGCGCCGGACGGCAGCTTCCGCTCCTCCACCTCCCCGGTCAGGATGGCCGTGTTCAGGACGCCCGCCGGTCGGTTCGGGGCCAGGTGGACATGCAGGTGCGGGATCCCGCCGCCGAAGACGTAGGCGTAGACCAGCTGCGCGCCGGTTGCCTCACGCAGGACGTGCGAGACGCGGGCGATGGCCGATCCGAAGGTTGCGGCCTCCGGACCGTCCAGGTCGGCGAGGTACGGGATGTGGCGGAGCGGCTCGAGGTAGGCGAAGCCCAGCGTCTCGCCGCGCACGGCCATGGAGAGGCGCCAGTGAGCGTCGCGCCAGACCTCGGTGCGCTGCAGCTCCTCGTCGCCGGCCGGACCGGCGCAGAGGGTGCAATCGGTATCGGTCCCGGTGTCGCTCCGGGTCTCGCTCCGGGTCTCGCTCCGGGTCTCGCTCTGGCTCATGGACCGATCCTACCCTCGCCGGGTGCTCAGTGGTCGCCGTCTCAGCCGGCGAGTCAACGGACCAGGGAGCATGGCGGGCATGGCGGATTCGGTGATAGGACCCACGGAATCAGTGGTCGTGATCGAGCCACATCGCGGAATCGGTAGGGCATCTCTCGCGGGCAGAGGCTCGTTGGTCGGATGACCCGCATGCTGGGAATGGTGAGCCGAAACTAGGCCTGCTTGACGCCCGCCACCAGGTTCTCGACGGACGGCTTCGCATCGCCGAACAGCATCGTGGTCTTGGGGTTGCTGAACAGCGGATTCGGGATGCCCGCGAAGCCCGTCCCGCGGCCGCGCTTCAGGACCACGATGTTCTGCGCCTGGTCCACGTTCAGGATCGGCATGCCGGAGATCGGGGAGCCCTCCTCGCGGGCCAGCGGGTTGACGACGTCGTTGGCGCCGATGACCAGCGCCACATCGGTCTCATCGAAGTCGTCGTTGATCTCGTCCATCTCCTTGAGGCGGTCGTAGGGCACGTTCGCCTCGGCCAGCAGCACGTTCATGTGGCCGGGCATGCGGCCCGCCACCGGGTGGATGGCGAACTGCACGTCCACGCCACGCGCCAGCAGCAGGTCCATCAGCTCGCGGACCGGGCCCTGCGCCTGGGCCACCGCCATGCCGTAGCCGGGCACGATGACCACCTTCGAACCGTAGGCCATGAGCACCGCCGCGTCCTCGGCGCTGATCTCGCGCAGCTGCTCCTCGCCCTCGGCGCCGGCCGCCACCGCCTCCCCGCCGGTGCCGAAGCCGGCGAACAGGACGTTGAACAAGGACCGGTTCATGGCCCGGCACATGAGCTGGGTCAGGATGGCGCCGGAGGCACCGACCAGGGTGCCGGCGATCAGCAGCGCGTAGTTGCCCAGCACGAAGCCGGTGGCCGCCACCGCGATGCCGGTGTACGAGTTGAGCAGGGAGACCACCACCGGCATGTCGGCGCCCCCGATCGGCATCACCAGCTGCACGCCCAGCACCAGCGCCAGCCCGCAGAACAGGAGGAAGAGCGGCACGCTGTTCTCGACGGCGGCCAGATAGACGCCGAGCGCCACCAGCGCCAGGAACAGCACCGCGGTCACGACCTGTGAGCCGGGGTACTTGACCGGCCGCGCCGCGACGATGCCCTGCAGCTTGCCGAAGGCGATGATCGAGCCGGTCAGCGAGACGGAGCCGATCACCGCGCCCAGCAGGGTCGCGATCATGAAGGGCAGCGACAGCAGCTCGCCGGGATGCTCGCCCGTGTCGCGCAGGAACTCGGCGATCGCCACCACGGCCGCCGCCCCACCACCGGCGCCGTTGAAGATGGCGACCATCTGCGGCATGGCGGTCATCGGCACGCGGCGCGCGCCCAGGACGCCGACCACCGTGCCAACCAGCCCGCCCACGGCCAGGATCCACCAGTTGGCGAGCATCCCCTCGACCGTGAAGAAGGTCCACAGGATGATCAGCGCCATGCCCGCCGCGCCCAGCTGGTTGCCGCGGCGCGCGGTCGCCGGCGAGGCCAGGAACTTCAACGCCAGGATGAAGGTGACCGAGCCGACCAGCCAGACGAGGTAGGTCAGCACCTGGAGCAGATCCATCTACTCGCGGCCCCCCGGGCGCTTGCGGAACATCTCCAGCATGCGGTCGGTGACCACGAAGCCGCCGACCACGTTGATGGTGCCCAACGTGACGCCCAGCAGGGCCAGAATGATGCGCAACGGCCCCTCGGCCGTGGCGGCGACCAGCATGGCGCCCACCACGATCACGCCGTGGATGGCGTTGGCGCCGCTCATCAGCGGGGTGTGCAGCATGGTCGGCACCTTGGAGACGACCTCGTAGCCGACGAAGCCGGCCAGCACCAGGACATAGAGCGCCGCGATCAGCGCGAACGGGTCGAGCGTGCTGGCATCGGACATCAGGCGCCTCCCTTCTCTGATTGGGCCGACGGGTCCGGCTGAGCCGATGCTTCCGGCTGGGCCGGTTCGTGTGGCTGAGCCGATGGACCGGCCGCGGCAGGCGTGGGCTCGATCCCCAGCGCCGCCGCGGTCGCGGGGTGCACGACCTTGCCGTCGTGGGTGATGGTCGCTCCGGCGGTGATCTCGTCGGTGAAGTCGAGCTCCAGCTTGCCGTCCTTCAGCAGGTGCTTGACCAGCGTCTGGACGTTCTTGGCGTACATCTGGGTGGCGCTGCCGGGCATGGTGGCCGGCAGGTTGGTGAAGCCGATGATCCGCACGCCGTTGTCGGTCACGATCTCCTTGCCCGACTCGGTCAGCTCCGTGTTGCCCCCCATCTCGGCGGCCATGTCCACGATCACGCTGCCGGGCCGCATGCTCTTGATCATGTCGGCGGTGATCAGCTTCGGCGCCGGCCGGCCGGGGATGAGGGCGGTGGTGATGACCGCATCGGCCTCCCCCACCCGGCTGGCGATCAGCTCTGCCTGGCGCCGCTTGTAGTCGTCGCTCATCTCGCGCGCGTAGCCGCCGGCCGTCTCGGCCTGCGCCTTCTCCTCGTCGGTCATCTCGACTTCCAGGAAGGTGCCGCCCAGGGACTCGACCTGCTCCTTGACGACTGGCCGCACGTCGGTCGCCTCGACCACGGCGCCCATCCGCTTGGCGGTGCCGATCGCCATCAGCCCGGCCACGCCGGCGCCGAAGACCAGCACCCGCGCCGGGCGCACGGTGCCCGCGGCAGTGGTAAGCAGGGGCATGAACTTCGGCAGCCGCTCGGCCGCCAGCAGCACGGCCTTGTAGCCGCCCACCGTGGCCTGGGAGCTGAGCGTGTCCATCGCCTGCGCGCGGGTGATGCGCGGGATCGCATCCATGCTGAAGGCGGTGACCTTCGCCTCCGCCAGCCGCTCGGCCAGCTTGGGGTTGGCCAGCGTGCCCAGCGTCCCGATCAGGACGGTGCCGGGCTTCAGGAAGGCGATCTCCTCATCGGTGGGGCGCCCCACGCGCAGCACCATGTCGGCCTGTCCGTACAACGCCGGGGCATCGGGAACGATGGTGGCGCCGGCCTCGCCGTAGTCCGCATCGGGCAGGTGGGAGCCGTCGCCCGCACCGGCCTGCACCAGCACCTCCACCCCGTCGCCGACCAGCTGGCCGGCCGCCTGGGGAGTGAGCGCGACTCGCGTTTCGCCGGGCGCGGTTTCGCGTGGGACAGCGATCTTCATCCGCATTCCTGAATGGGTCGTGTGGTGCGCCGCCGGGCTTGGCGCGCCTCGCACACAGGCCGAACCGCCCGCGGCGGTGCGTAGCAGGGCGGTTCGGGAATCGAAGTGTAGCCGATCGGCCAACCATCGTGGCGGGGGCGCCGGGCTGTGGGGTCGCGATGCCGAAATGTCGGGTAACGGGCGCCTTGGGGATCGGCTCCACGCACGGGGCGGCCGAAATATCGCGCTCCAATGCCCGTGAGTAGGGCTAATCGGCTCCGACCGGTGGCGGGACGCCCGATAAATGCGCGTCCCGACCCCTGGAACCGCGGTTCCCGCGCCGTTGGACCGATATTTCGGCGCTGCCAGGGCAGGGCCGGGGCGTGGCGGTGTGCTGTCACCGCCAATCGGCTACCGTGAGCAGGCTGCAGCAGCACCGCGGGGAGGCGAGCCCTTGAGCCTCGTCGTCGACAGCGTCTCGAAACGATTCGGCGCCATCCAGGCACTCGACGGCGTCAGCTTCGAGGTGGAGCCGGGGCGCATCTTCGGCCTGCTCGGCGCCAACGGCGCCGGCAAGACCACCTCGATGCGGATCGTGCTCGACATCCTGCGGCCGGACACCGGCAGCGTGACGTGGCAGGGCACGCCCAACATCCAGCTGCCGCGGGACACATGGGGCTACCTGCCGGAGGAGCGCGGCCTCTACATGCGCATGACCGTGATGGAGGTGCTGCGCTTCTTCGCGGCGCTGTACGGCGTGCCGGATGGGCAGGCGACCCGCGAGGTGGAGGACTGGCTGGCGCGCTTCCGGGTGCCCGACTATCGGGACCGGAAGGTGGAGGAGCTCTCCAAGGGCAACCAGCAGAAGGTCCAGTTCATCGCCGCCATCCTCCACGACCCGGACGTGCTGATCATGGA
Source organism: Candidatus Limnocylindria bacterium (assembly GCA_036555005.1). GTDB lineage: Bacteria > Chloroflexota > Limnocylindria > QHBO01 > QHBO01 > DASSCW01. The sequence continues at coordinate 24,035 of DATBME010000005.1, forward strand.
CGAGCCCTTCAGCGGCCTGGACCCGGTGAACGTGCAGCTCCTGAAGGAGGCGTTTCTGGAGATGCGCGACCGCGGCAAGACGCTGATCTTCAGCACGCACCAGATGGAGACGGTCGAGGAGCTGTGCGAGTCGATCGCCATCATCGACGGCGGCAGGGTGGTCGTCTCCGGTTCGGTTCGCGACGTCAAGCACGCCATGGGACGCCAGGTCGTGCGGCTCGCCACCGACGGGGACAGCCACGGGATGGAATGGCTGGACAACCTCGACGGCGTGCACGTCACCGCCGATCGGGCCGACTACGTGGAGCTGACGGTCCCGGCCGGCACCGATCCGGAGATCATCCTGCGCGCCGCCATGCAGCGCGGGGAGCGAGTCACGCGATTCGAGATCGGTGACCCCTCGTTGGAGCAGATCTTCATCGAGCACGTCGGCCGACGCGCCGACGAGGAGGAGCGGCACCTGGCCGCTGTCGGAGTGGCCGCGGCCCCAGGGCCTGCGGTCCCAGGACCCGACGAGGCGCAGCCATGAGGGATCTCTTCCCCAATGCCTGGCACGTCGCCCGGCGCGAATACTCGCAGCGCGTGCAGAGCCGCACCTTCTTCATCGTGACCCTGGTGCTGGCCGCGGTCGGCATCGGCATTGCCCTGCTGCCCATCGGGATCCGGCTCATCGCTGGCGAGGAGCAGGTGACCGCCGGCCTGTACGCGGAAGCCGGCACGGTCGAGGCCGCGGAGCTCGAGGCGATCCTGGACGCGAATGCCGGCGAGGACGGCACCTCCTACGAGGTGGTCGCGGTCACCGACCAGGAGGCGGGCCGGGCCCAGGTGCGCGATGAGGAGCTCGACGGCCTGTTGAGCGTGACGCGAGCGGCGGACGGCGACCTGAATTTCGAGGCGTACTCCAGTGCCACCGCGACCAGCCCTCAGCTCCTCGCCGTCCGGGCCGCAGCCACGCAGCTGACGAGTGCGGACCGCCTGGAACGGGCCGGAGTGGATCCCGCCCAGTCCGGCGAGATCTTCGCCCCTACCGCCT
>DATBME010000010.1:0-3898 GCA_036555005.1 Candidatus Limnocylindria bacterium
CTCGGCTTCGCGGTCACCATCGCGTTCTTCGCGCTCGGCATGGTGGTGATGAGCCGCCTCCAGAGCGCCTCCGACCCGCTGCGCTTCCTCGCCAGCTCGCTCGCCGTGTTCTTCGGCCAGATGATCTTCCTGCTGCTCGTCATCGTCGCCCTCCAGGACGCCGACTGGCTCGACGGCACCGCGTTCGGCCTCAGCGCCCTCGCGGTGGCCCTGGTCTGGCAGGTCTTCCAGGTCGTCGCCTTCCTGCGTTCGCGCCGACCCGTCTACGACGAGCCGGCTCCCGGCGCGCAGGATGGGAGCGACACACCGTGACCACCCGAGGAGCCCTCCATGACTGGCCCGTCCGACCGGCCGACACCGCCGGATCCCGAGCCCGGGCCCGACGCCGGGAAGCCACACCCGCAGACGCCGCTGGAGAAGGCGGACGCCGGCCACGGCCGGCTCGAGGAAGCGCGGATGTGGAACGTCGTCTCGTACCTCATCACCGGACCGGCGATGTTCGGCCTGATCGGCTGGGGGCTCGACGCCTGGCTGGGGACAACGTGGCTGGTCGCGGTCGGGATCCTCGCGGGGATGGCCCTGTCGCTGTACTACATCTGGTTCCGGTACGGTACGCAGTGACTTCCGCGCGACGGCGGCGACTGGCCTGTGCCGTTGCTGCGCTGCACTCCGGGGCGGCGCTCGCCCCGCGGAATGGTTCGAACAATCAGCTCGAGGAGAACACGTGAGTCTGAACGTGCTGGGTGCCAGCATTGTGGCTGCCGAGGGCGGCGAGGGCGGTGGATTCCACAGCCCCACCCCGGAGGAGTTCTACCAGCCGCTGATCGGCTCCGGTGACTGGGCGATCACCCGGCCGATGGTGGTCCTCGCGTTCTCCGTGGTCCTCATCTCCTGGTTCCTCATCGCCACCACCCGCAAGGCGGCGATCGTCCCGGGCAGGGGCCAGTGGATCACCGAGGGTGTCTACGGCCTGGTCCGCAACGGCCTCGCGCGCGACATCATCGGCAGCCACGAGTTCCTCAAGTTCGTCCCGCTGCTCTTCTCGCTGTTCAGCATCATCCTCGTGAACAACCTGTTCGGCATCATCCCGCCGGTGCAGTACCCCACGATGAGCCGCATCGGCTTCCCGATCGCCCTGACGCTGATCGTCTTCGTCGTCTACCACGCCGTGGGCATCCGGAAGAACGGCGCGTGGGGCCACATCAAGCACATGATCCCGCCGGGCCTGCCCAAGCCGATCTACATCCTGATCGTGCCGCTCGAGCTGCTGACCTACTTCGTGACCCGGCCGCTCACGCTGGCGCTGCGACTCTTCGGCAACATGTTCGCCGGTCACATGCTGCTCCTGCTGTTCATCCTCGGCGGCGAGTACATGCTCCTGCACGGTGGCCTGGGCCTGAAGGTGGCGGGTATCGGGTCGTTCGTCATGGCCCTGGTCCTGACCGCCTTCGAGGGCCTGATCGAGTTCCTGCAGGCCTACATCTTCACGCTGCTCGCAGCGACCTACATCGCCGGCTCGCTCGCCGACGAGCACTGAGACTGCCGGGCGCCTGCCACCAGGGGCCCGGAGGCACGACCGCATGACCCACAACTGAATACGCCAACCCACACGTCCGTGCGGCAGCCCTGCCGCACGGACCACCGAAGAAACGAAAGAGGACCATCCATGCTGGAAGGCAACATCGCCATCCTCGGCTACGGCCTGTCTGCGATCGGCCCCGGTGTCGGCATCGGCCTGATCTTCGCCGCCTACATCAACGGCGTCGCTCGCCAGCCCGAGGCTCGCGGCATGCTCCAGGGCATCGCCATCCTCGGCTTCGCCCTCGCTGAGGCGCTGGCCATCTTCGGTCTGGTTCTCGCGTTCGTCTTCCGCTAAACCGGCGGACACCACCAGCCCGAAAACCTTGGCACCACAGCACTAGGAGAACCCCGTGCAGCACATCACCGGCCTCACGCAGGTGGGGAGCCTGGCGGCCGCCGCGGACACCACCGGCCAGCGGCTGCCGATCCTGCCCCTGATGGGTGAGCTGATCTTCGGCCTCGTCGCCTTCGCGATCCTGCTCTGGGTCGTCGCCAAGAAGGTCGTGCCGAACCTCGAGAAGGCGTACGCCGAGCGGACCGCCGCGATCGAGGGCGGCATGCAGCAGGCCGAAGAGGCCCAGCAGCAGGCGCAGGCGGCTCTGGAGCAGTACAACGCCCAGCTGACCGAGGCCCGGGCCGAGGCAGGTCGCATCCGCGAGGAGGCCCGCGAGCAGGGCGCTGCGATCGTCGCCGAGATGCGCGCCCAGGCCCAGACCGAGGCTGCGCGGATCACCGAGGCGGCGCAGAAGCAGATCGAGGCCGAGCGCCAGCAGGCCGTCGTGACGCTGCGCACCGAGGTGGGCCGCCTCTCCACCGATCTGGCCAGCCGGATCGTGGGCGAGTCCCTGCACGAGGAGACCCGTCAGAAGGGCATCGTGGACCGCTTCCTCGCCGAGCTCGAGTCGGGGGAGATCCAGCCCGAGAAGGTCGGCGCCGGCGCACCCGCGAACGAGACCGCCCACTCGCAGGGCGAGCTCGACCTCGGGCACGGCGACCGCGGTCAGGACGCCTGATGCAGGGTTCGTCCCGCGCCGCGGCAGCTGCCGGCCAACGTGCCTTCCAGTCGGCGCTGCAGTCCGGCGCCGACTGGGGCACGCTGGCTGAGGACCTCTTCGGCATCACCGCGGTCATCGACGGCAACGCCACGCTCCGCCGGGCGCTGGCCGACCCGTCGCGTGACCCGGGTGCCAAGCGCGACCTCGTCAGCCGCCTCTTCGGAGGCAAGGTCTCCCAGCCCGTGGTCGACCTGCTCTCCGAGCTCGTCGCCCAGCGCTGGTCGACCGAGCGCGACCTGAGCGACACCGTCGAGAGCCTCGCGGCCGAGACGGTGCTCGCCTCCGCGGAGGCGGGTGGCCGCGGTGACCAGGTCGAGGACGAGCTGTTCCGTTTCGAGCGGATCGTGGCCGGCAACCCCGAGCTGCGCGACGCGCTGACGAACCGCAACGCCGATCCGCAGGCCAAGGCCGACCTCGTCGGCCGGCTCCTCCAGGGCAAGGTCTCCGCCGAGACGGCCCGCCTGGCACGCCAGTCGGTCCTCGTCCCGCGCGGCCGCAGGTTCGACCGCACCATGCGCGACTACCTCGCGCTGGCGGCCCGGCGCCGCGAGCAGCTCACCGCGGTGGTCACGTCGGCGGTCGACCTCGACGAGGGGCAGCGCCAGCGGCTCGCCAACGCCCTCCAGCGCATCTACGGCAAGACGATCCAGCTCCAGATGGTCGTCGACCCGAAGGTCGTGGGCGGCGTCCGCGTCCAGATCGGCGACGAGGTCGTCGACGGCACCGTCCTGCGCAAGCTCGAGGGCGCGCGCCGGCACATCGCCGGCTGAGCCGGCCACCTGGCACACCGAACACCTGAAGATGCACCACCACACCACAGACTTCGGCTCCACCCAGCGGGCCGGCAACCGAGGAGAAGAGATCAGATGACGGAGCTTTCGATCCGTCCGGAGGAGATCCGGGACGCGCTGGACAACTTCGTTCAGTCCTACGAGCCCGGCACGGCCTCCCGCGAAGAGGTCGGCCGCGTCAGCGACGCCGGAGACGGCATCGCCCACGTCGAGGGCCTGCCCTCGGCCATGACCAACGAGCTGCTTCAGTTCGAGGACGGCACGCTCGGCCTCGCCCTGAACCTCGACGTCCACGAGATCGGCGTCGTCATCCTCGGTGACTTCTCCAACATCGAGGAGGGCCAGGAGGTCAAGCGCACCGGAGAGGTCCTCTCCGTGCCCGTCGGCGACGAGTTCCTCGGCCGTGTCGTCAACCCGCTCGGCCAGGCCATCGACGGCCTCGGCGAGATCACCACCAGCCAGCGCCGCGCG
>DATBME010000014.1:0-5724 GCA_036555005.1 Candidatus Limnocylindria bacterium
TTGATCTTCGGCACTCACTTATCCCTGTTCTGCTGGCTGCTGCGCCTCGTCCGCCGGCGGCTCGACCGCGGCCGATTCGGCCGTGACCGTCTCGGCAGTGGCCGTCTCGGCAGTGGCCGTCGGCGCGCGGCCCTTGGCGGCGACCGCGTCACCGATGGTCTCGCCGGCGCCTGGTGCGCCTGCCGCATCGGCCGCATCGGCCGCATCGGCCGCGACTGCCACCGCCTCGGTCGACAGCTCCCCGGCCACGCCATCCGTCTTCTTCTCGGGCCGCTTCTCCAGCGGCGCCATCACGATGTACATGTTGCGGCCCTCCAGGAGCGGCGGCCGTTCGACCGTGCCGTGCTCCGTCAGGAGCTCCGCCGCTCGGTCGAGCAGGTCACGCCCGAGGTTGGCGTGGCTCATCTCCCGACCACGGAACTGGACCGTCACCTTGACGCGGTCGCCCTCGTCCAGGAATTGCCCGGCCCGGCGGAGCTTGGTCCGGAGATCGTTCACGTCGATCTTGACCCGGAGCCTGATCTCCTTGAAGGTCTGCGACTTCTGCTTCTTCTTGGCCTCGCGCTCGCGCTTCTGGAGCTCATACTTGTACTGCCCGTAGTCGAGGATGCGGCACACCGGGGGGACGGCGGTGGGCGCCACCTCCACGAGGTCGAGCCCCTTCTCCTGCGCCAGTGCCAGCGCCTCGAACGTGGGCATCACGCCCAGCTGCTGGTTCTCATCGTCGATGACCCGCACCTCTCGGATCCGGATCATGTCGTTGACTCGCAGGTCCCTTGCTATGGTGCCGATTCTCCTTCAACAAACAGGCCACCAGCCGATACCGACAGGTGGCCGACATCCATGCGCAACGCCGACGGATCTTACCCGCTTTGGGCACCGGTGGTCAACGAACGAGGACCGCCACGGGCATGGCGGTCCTCGATGCTCAGGTCGGGGCTGAAGCGCCCCGCTGATGCGTCAGTTCCAGCGGTGGCCGGCTCGGACGACGAGCTCGATTCGCGCGGGCACTGAGGTCCTCGTCGACGGCATGGCGGTCATGGTCACCACCACCGCATGCCGGCCGCGAGGCTGAAGGCCATGGACGCCAGGATCGCCAGGGCCCAGGTGAGTCGCGTCAGCTTTTCCTTCACGCTTGATCACCTCGATCGCTTCCGCAGGATCGGTACCGGCAACCGGGCGGCCTCGGGGCTCGGGTGAGCACGGAGGTCCCTGGCTTTGCGTCCCCGTCTCGCGACGGGTTTGCCCTGGACGGACGATCCACGGAGGGCGTCCTTCGCCCTCGAGCGCACGCTATGGTCGGTAGCCCGGACGGGCTAGGACTCCGTGGTACCGGGGCGGGGGTACTTTGTGGGGAGATGCCTGGGCGCACCACGCCGCATGCCGGCCGCGATCGCGATCGCCACGCCGAGCGAGATGAGCACGTCCCCGATGCTGAACACGTTGGCGAATGGCAGGAGCGGCGGCAGCGCGAAGATGTCGGTCAGCGGAGCGAGCACCGGCGACTCCACCACCGCGCTGTTCGAGTAGCCGGCATTCACCTCCTTGCCCAGGATCGCCAGGGCCGCCGCCGAGGCCGGCATGTAGCCGCCGTTGGCCACGATCGCGAGCAGGTTGCTGAGCCCTCCGGCGGCGACCAGGACCAGCCCCGGCAGACCGATATTCCGTAGCACCACGACCAGCACCAGCGTCGTGGAGATCACGTAGATCGGCATGCCCAGGTCGCCCACGCGCCCGGCCACCGGCCCCAGGAAGAGGACGACCTGCGTCAGCAGGCCCGCCAACGCCAGCGGCGCCCAGCGGATGCGGACCTTGCCCAGGTTCGCCACGCTGCCGCCCAGCAGCCAGCCAGCCAGCAGGCCCGCGAGGAGGGCGTAGGCCATGAACATCAGTCGATCGTCGCCGGTGCGTCGGTCGCGGCTGCGCGGGTCGGTTCGTCACGCAGCCAGCGTCCGGTGCGTGGGATGAGCTCGTCCAGCGGGGCCGGGCGGGCGAAGTAGTAGCCCTGCCCCAGCTCGCAGCCCATGCCGCGCAGGCGTGCCAGCTGGCCCTCGTCCTCCACGCCCTCCGCCACCACCGACAGGCCCAGCCGGCGGCCGAGCGCCAGGATCGCGCCGGCGAACGCCCACTCCTGCCCCTCCTCGCTGGCGGGCGCGATGAAGTCCCTGGCGATCTTCAGGATGTCCACCGGGAAGCGGCGCAGGTAGGTCAGCGACGAGTAGCCGGTGCCGAAGTCGTCGATGGCGATCCGGATCCCCCATCGGCGCAGCTCGGTCAGCTTGTCGATCGTGGCCTGCGTGTCGCGGAACATGGCCGACTCGGTGATCTCCAGCACCAGCCGCTCGGCGGGCAGGCCGGAGTGTGCCAGCGCCCGCTCCACCTCGCCCAGGAAGTCGGCCTGCTGCAGCTGCAGGGCCGAGACGTTGACGCTCAGGAAGATGCCCTGCCGGTCCCAGCGCTGCACCTCGCTGGCGGCGGTCTCGAGCACATAGCGGCCGAGCGGCAGGATCGAGCCGGACTCCTCGGCCAGCGCGATGAAGGCGTCCGGCTCGACCAGGCCGCGGGTCGGGTGCCGCCAGCGAACGAGCGCCTCGACGCCGACCGGGTGCAGCGTCTCCAGGTTCATGATCGGCTGGTGCAGCACGGTCAGCTCGCTGCGGCTGATCCCGCGGGTCAGGTCCGTGCTCAGCTCGCGGCGGGCCACGATGGCGGCGTGCATGGTCGGGTCGAAGACGGCGAATCGGCGCCGGCCCGAGGCCTTGGCGGTGTACATCGCCGCATCGGCGTTGCCGAGCAGCTCGCTGGCCGACTGGTCGGCGGCGCCGCTCATGGCGATGCCGATGCTGACGCCAACCTCCACCTCGTGGCCTCGCACCAGGAAGGCCGCCGACAGGTCGTCGATCAGGCGCTCGGCCAGCGACACCGCACGGGCCAACGTGTCGTCATCGTCGATCAGGATCCCGAACTCGTCGCCCCCCAGCCGCGCGGCCAGGTCTGCCGGACGTAGCCGGGCGCGGACGCGCTCGGTGACCATGACCAGCAGCTCGTCGCCGGCCGCGTGGCCCATGGTGTCGTTGACGTTCTTGAAGTCATCGAGGTCCAGCAGCAGGATCACCGGCCGTCGCGAGGCTCCCGGCTCCTGGTCGGCGATGAGGCTGGTGGCCGTCTCGATGAACTGCACGCGGTTCGGCAGGTCGGTCAGCGGGTCGTGGTAGGCCTGGTAGCGCAGCTGCTCCTTGAGCCGCGACAGCTCGGCCAGCGACTGCTCCAGCTGGCCGTTCTCCAGCGCGACGCCGGCCTGGTTGGCGAGCGTCTCCAGCAGGCGCAGGTCATCGGCCTCGAACTCGGTGCCTTCAGTCAGCCGGTTGGCGATGGTGAACAGGCCGATGACGCCCGATTCGCCCACCAGCGGCGCCACCATCGCCTGGCGCAGGGGCATGGTCCGGCCGCCGGGCGTCCGCGGCAGTACCACGAATCCGGCGCGGCGCTCGGCGATCAGCCGCTGCAGCGAGGCATCGATCTCCATCTCGCGAATCGGGACGATCGTCTCCGACGGGCCGTCCTGGATCGAGGTCGTGCGCACCGCGCGCTGCTCGCCGTCCCCGGACTCCAGGACGATCTCGGCCAGCTCCGCCCGGAACATGGATCGAGCGTGGTCCAGCAGCGCCACCAGCGCGGTGTCCAGCTCCGGGCTGTGCTGCAGGATGCGGCTGGACTGGTAGATCAGCTCCAGCCGCTCGTGCTTCTCGCGCTCGGAGACCCAGGCCCCGTAGGCCAGGAAGAGGGTCACGATCGGGATCACCAGCAGCCAGATGGCACCCGGGCTGAACCACAGGATGGTGACGGCCAGCAGCGCGATGCTGGTGTTGGCCACCGCCACCAGCGCCCCGAACTGGAGCATATCCGGCAGCTTCTTGAACTGCGGAGCGCCGCCGGACAGCGTGATGGCAGCCGCGATGTTGACGGCCCCGATGGCGGTCGCGGCCAGGGTCGCCGCGAAGGCGGCCACGTAGTCCAGCAGCTCCGGCGCCGCGGCGGAGTGCTGGATGGTGCGGAAGACCAACACCATCACCACCGAGAGCAGGAAGTAGTTGGCCAGGTTGAAGGCCAGCTTGACCGGCGCCTGGCGGGAGCTGACGACCAGCGCGGCCAACGCGCCCGCCATGGTGGCGAGCACGTAGGCGCTGGGGCTGAGGAAGAACAGGCCGATGACGGCCGGCACCTCGGTCAGCGAGAAGGCGTGCGACTCCCGCCGGAAGTGCACCTGGATGACCTTGATATCGGCCAGCGCGAAGGCGGCCGCGATCACCCACCACGGGATGTCGAAGGGGGCGGCCAGCGCCACGTCATCGGTGATGAAGAGCCCGTACAGGATGAGCGCCAGCCCGGCGAGCGCAGCCGAGAAGGCCCAGACGCGGACAGCGGGACTCACCGAACGCCCCCGATTCAGGAGCGACCGGGTGGATGCGCCGGTCGGAGGGGCCGCTGCGTGGCCTTCGCGGGAGCCCACCGATTGATGGTCGCCGGTTCACCCTTGCGGCGCCGCCCACCATTGGTACTTCCCGCACTGGTACCCAGCCGCTGCCGCATAGGCCTCAGGGCGAGTGTTCGGCCTCAGCCGCCGAACGCGCCTCAGTCCGGGTAGGCGTAGAAGACGGCCACCTGCCGGCCCTCCGGATCGGCCACCCGGAAGGAGCGCATGCCCTCCCATCGGTCTCCCGAGGGTGGCGCCACCACGGCGAAGCCGCGCTGCGTCAGCTCCTGGGCCCAGGCATCGACCTCGCCGGCGGTGTCCAGCCGGAACCCGATCTGCAGCCCCTCCCGGTTGGGTTGCTCCGCCCGCCGGAAGCTGAGCTCGAAGCCGGCAAGCTCCAGGTCCACGCCGGTCTCGTCGGCGGCGCGGCGGTTGAAGCCGAAGGCGGACTCGTAGAACTCGGCCACCCGCAACGGATCGGCCGATGCCAGGGCCAGCTGCCCGACACCCCGCATCTTCCTCACCAGGCCGTCATCCCCGCGCCCGTTCCTTCTTCTCCTTGCGCGCACCCGTGCCAGTGGTGGTAGCGGGGAAGTCGGCTCCTCTCGGGCCAGGGAGCGGGCCACCGCGAGCGTGGAACCTGCGTCGCGGGCGTCGAAACGGCCTGCAATCCGCTTGTATCACTACTCCCATTGGTGAGCGCAAGGGGTCAGCCGCCGGCTGACGGGCCCGCCGCCTGGTCAGGCGTCTTCGCCTCCGCATACGGCCACAACTCGCGTTGCTCGGCACGGCCGGCGATCTCCGCCACGAACGCATCCAGCGGCACCCCCTGCGACGACTCGCCGGTGCGCAGCCGCGGCGACACGGCGCCGCCCTCCGCGTCGCGGTCGCCGACCACCAGCATGACCGGGATCTTCTGCTCCTGCGCGTCGCGCACCTTGGCCTGCATCCGCTCCGAGCGGTCGTCGATCTCGGCGCGCAGCCCGGCCGCGGCCAGCGCGTCTCGCACGCGCACCGCGTAGTCCAGGTGGCGGTCGGCGATCGGGATGACCATGACCTGCAGCGGCGCCATCCACAGTGGAAAGGCCCCCGCGAAGTGCTCGGTGATAACCGCGATGAAGCGCTCGAACGAGCCGTAGATGGCGTAGTGCACGATCGCCGGCCGCTCGAAGCCGCCATCGGCGGCGCGGTACTCCAGGTCGAAGCGCTGCGGCAGCTGGTAGTCAAGCTGCACCGTGGCCATCTGCCAC
>DATBME010000053.1:0-6114 GCA_036555005.1 Candidatus Limnocylindria bacterium
CGGACCCAGCCGCCGCACGCCCGGAATCTCGCCCAGGGCCTGCCAGGCCGCGGTGAACAGGTAACGCTCGTGCTCGCGGACGTTGTCCATGCCCAGCGCGGTGAGGTAGTCGATCGCCGCCCCCAGGCCGATGGCCTCCGCAATGGCCGGCGTGCCCGCCTCGAACTTGGCGGGGACCTCGTTCCACTCGGCGCCGTCCAGGGTGACCCGGATGATCATGCTGCCGCCGGTCATGAACGGCGGCATGGCGTCCAGCAGGGCACGTCGGCCCCACAGCGCGCCGACGCCCGACGGGCCGAGCATCTTGTGCCCGCTGATGGCCAGGAAGTCGCAGTCGATGGCCTGGATGTCGATGGGCATGTGCGGCGCCGCCTGGGCCGCGTCGACCATCAGCAGGGCGCCCGCCTCGTGCGCCAGCCGCGCGATCTCACCGACCGGGTTGATCGTGCCCAGCGCATTGCTGACCGCCGCCACGGCCAGCAGCTTCGGGCGGGCAGTGAGCTTGGCGCGCAGGTCGTCCATGTCCAGCCGGCCGTCGTCGGTAATGGCGACGTAGTCCAGCGTGGCGCCGACCTCCCTGGTCAGCTGCTGCCACGGCACGATGTTGGCGTGGTGCTCCAGCTGGGTGGTCACGACCCGGTCACCGGCACCGAGGTTGGCGCGGCCCCAGGAGTAGGCGACCAGGTTGATCGCCTCGGTGGCGTTGCGCACGAACACGATCTCGCGCTCCGACGGCGCGTTCAGGAAGGCGGCCACCTTGCGCCGGGCGGCCTCGAAGCGGGCGGTGGCGTCCTCGGACAGCTCGTAGATGCCGCGGTGCACGTTGGCGTAGTGATGCGCGTAGGCATCGGCCACCGCGTCGATCACGACCTGCGGCTTGGGTGAGCTGGCGGCGGCGTCCAGGAAGACCAGCCGCTTGCCGGTGCCGGTGGGGCGCTCGAAGACCGGGAAGTCGGCGCGCCGGGCAGTGCCGGAGAAGGCTCCGGGGATCGTCGTCGGGGCGGCAGGCTGGACAGCCATGGGCCTAGTTTAGACGTGCTCCGCGACCGGCTCGGACGGCTCATCGGCCCCCGCGTCGGCGGCCTTGTCGTCGGTGGCCTTGTCGTCGGTGGCCTGGTCGTCGGTGGCTTCGTCGTCGGTGGCCGCGTCGCCCACGCCTGCCGGCAGGCCAACCTGCTCGCGCACCCAGTCGTAGCCGTTGGCCTCGAGCTGCTGCGAGAGCTCCTCGCCGCCGGACATCACCACCCGCCCGTCGAGCAGGACGTGCACGAACTGCGGCTTCACGTAGTTCAGCATGCGCTGGTAGTGGGTGATCATCAGCACCCCCATCTCCGGCGAGAGGGTGGCGTTGATGCCCTCCGCCACGTTGCGCAGCGCGTCGATGTCCAGGCCCGAATCGGTCTCGTCCAGGATCGCCATCTTCGGCGCCACGATCGCCATCTGCAGCATCTCGAGCCGCTTCTTCTCGCCGCCGGAGAAGCCGTCGTTCACGTAGCGGCTGGCAAAGGAGGGATCGATGTGCAGCAGCGCCATCTTCTCCTCCATCAGCTTGCGGAACTTGGCCAGCGGGATGCCGGTGTACTTGATCGACTGCTGGCCCGACTCGTCGGCCGGCTTGGGGTGGTGGACGGCGTTGTAGATGTTGCGCAGGAAGCTGGCCACCGTCACGCCCGGGATGGCGCTGGGGTACTGGAAGGCCAGGAACAGGCCCAGCCGGGCGCGCTTGTCGGGCGCCATGCCCAGCGCCGTCGGTCCAGCCCGCAGGTCGTGACCGGCCCAGGTGATGGTCCCGGCATCGACCGCGTAGTCGGGGTGCCCCATCAGCGTGTAGGCCAGGCTCGTCTTGCCCGATCCGTTCGGGCCCATCAGGGCATGCACCTCGCCCTGGGCCACGGTCAGCGACAGGCCCTTCAGGATCTTCTTGCCCGCGATGCTGACCTCCAGGTCGCGGATCTCCAGCTGGTCGCTCATGCGATGTCGTGATGCTCCTTGGCGGTGGCGCTGAGCCGGCGCTGCCGGCGCACGGCCATCGGGTACGGGGGACCGCCGGCGGCCATCGCCGCCTCGGCCAGGTTGGTGCCGGCCAGGGCGGTGGCCAGCGAGTCATGGACGCGCTCGAAGACGTCGTGGACGCTGCAGTCCTGCGGTCGCGAGCAGACCTCCAGGTTGTCCGGGCCGGCGCACGGCATCTCAAGGATCGGCCCATCCAGGGCGCGCATGGCGTCCACCAGGTTGATCTCGGCCGCGGGCCGAGCGAGGCGGTAGCCGCCGGCCTTGCCCCGGGTGGCGGTGACCAGCTGCGCGCGGCGCAGGTCGCCAACCAGCTGCTCGAGGTAGGCATGCGGCAGCTTCTCGGTGCGCGCCACCGTGGTCAGCGAGATCGGGCCGCTGCCCTCGGCGCGGGCGAGCGCCACCAGCACGCGGATGCCGTACTCGGCGCGGGTCGAGAGCTTCATGGCAGCTGCACCACGATCTCGCCGTCCTCCACCTGGACCGCGTAGGCGCTCACCGGCCGCACCGGCGGCAGGGCCAGCACCCGTCCGCTGAACAGGTCGAAGCGGCCGCCGTGGCGAGGGCACTCGACCGCCTCACCGTCCAGCTCGCCGTCGCCCAGCACGCCGCCGTCGTGGGTGCAGACGTTGTCGATGGCCCCCCACTCGTCGTCCTCGGTATGACCCACGCAGACCGAGCGCCCGTCGACCTGCACCACCCGCACCGTGCCCGGCTCGACGTCGGTGGCGGCCAGGCCGGTGGCGAAGCCCGAGCGGGTGGCGGTCATGCCGCCACCTCCGCGCCGGCCTCGGCGGCATCGTCCGCCCGGCCGATGCGGGACGCCAGCGCCCCCAGCACCGCGCCGCGGATGACCTGCGACGGGATCTGGGCCACCACCTGCTCGAAGAAGCCGCGCACGATCATGCGCTCCGCCTCCTCGGCCGGCAGGCCGCGCGACTGCGCGTAGAAGCGCTGGGTCGGATCGATGGCGCCGGCGGTGGCGCCATGCCCGCAGCGCAGGATGTCGTTGGTCTCGATCTCGAGCACCGGGATCGGCTCGGCGCCGGCCTGCGGCGAGAGCAGCAGGTTGCGGCACTCCTGGTAGCTGCTGGTGCTCTTGGCCTCGCGGCGGACCCGGGTCACGCCGTAGAACGCGGCCCGTGCCTGGTCGTACAGCGCCGACAGATAGAGCAGGTCGGAGGTCGTGTGGCTGGCGATCAGGTCCTGCACGCTGTTGATGTCGATGTGCTGCGAGCCGCCGGCGGCCAGCAGGCCCAGCAGCCGGGAGCTGCCGCCCTTGCCGGCCATGCGCACGTCGACGCCCAGCTTGGTGACCGCCGAGCCGACCTCGGCGTTCAAGGTGGTCACCTCGGCGTCCTGCCCGACCTCGACCCGCTGCGCGCCGAGATTCCAGGCCGCGTCGCCCAGCCGCTGCAGGCTGGCGTAGCGGACCCGCGAGCCCGGCCCCGCCACCACGTCGGCGATGCCGCCGTACCAGGTGGCGACCTCGTCATCGGAGCGGATCTCCTCCAGCAGGCTGACGCTGCTCCCCTCCTCGGCCACCACCAGGCTGACCGGGAAGCAGGCGGCCGCCGATCCGACGTCCACCCGCGCCACCAGGGTCTCGTCCACGGCCACGCCCCGTGGCACGTACAGGAACGTGCCGCCGCGCCAGCGCGCCTGCGCCAGCGCCCAGAAGTGCGCGTGCGAGTCGAGCGTCTGGCCGCGACCCAGGTGGCGCTGCACCAGCTCCGGGCGCGCGCGCGCCACCTCGGCCAGGTCGCCGAAGACGACGCCGGCCGCGGCCAGGTGGTCCGGCAGCTCGTGCGTCGTGCGCGGCGCTGCGGCCGCCTCCGCCGCAACCCACGGCAGGTCGTCCAGCGACGTCCGGCGCCATTCCTCCTCCAGCCCGCTGGGCCGCGGCGTCCCGGCCAGGCGCCGCTCCCATCCGGCGCGCAGGTCAGTCAGCCAGGCGGCCTCCGCCGGCGGGGCGGCGACCGTCGTGTCCGGGGCCGTCATCGGCTAGCCGACCGCCCCTTCCATCTGGAGCTGGATCAGCCGGTTCATCTCGACGGCGTACTCCATCGGCAGCTCCTTGACGATCGGCTCGATGAAGCCGTTCACGATCATGGCGCTGGCCTCCGCCTCAGACAGCCCGCGGCTCATCAGGTAGAAGAGCTGCTCGCTGCCAACCTTGGAGACGGTCGCCTCGTGGCCGATGGTGACGTCCTCCTCGTCGATCTCCATGTACGGGTAGGTGTCGGAGCGCGCCTCGTCGTCCAGGATCAGGGCGTCGCAGCGCACCGTCGACTTCGACTTCTCGCAGCCGGGATAGACCTTCACCAGGCCGCGGTAGGAGGTGCGGCCGGTGCCCTTGGAGATGGACTTCGAGGTGATCAGTGACGTGGTGTTGGGGGCGGCGTGGATCACCTTGCCGCCCGCGTCCTGGTGCTGCCCCTGGCCGGCGAAGGCGATGGAGAGCACCTCGCCGTGCGCCCGCTCGCCCAGCAGGTAGATGGACGGGTCCTTCATGGTGACGCGGCTGCCCAGGTTGCCGTCGACCCACTCCATCACCGCGTCCTCGTGGGCCACCGCACGCTTGGTGACCAGGTTGTAGACGTTGTGGCTCCAGTTCTGGATGGTCGTGTAGCGCACCCGCGCGCCCTTCTTGACGATGATCTCGACCACCGCCGAGTGCAGGCTGGCCGAGCTGTAGGTCGGCGCCGTGCAGCCCTCGACGTAGTGCACGCTGGCGCCCTCGTCGGCGATGATCAGGGTCCGCTCGAACTGGCCGACGCTCTCGGTGTTGATCCGGAAGTAGGCCTGCAGCGGCAGGTCGACGTGCACGCCCTTGGGCACGTAGATGAAGGAGCCGCCCGACCAGACCGCGGTGTTCAGCGCCGCCAGCTTGTTGTCGTTGGCGGGGATGACCGTCCCGAAGTGCTCCTTGAAGATCTCCGGATGCTCCTTGAGGGCCTGATCGGTCCCCAGGAAGAGGACGCCCTGGGCCTCCAGCTCGGAGCGGATGTTGTGGTAGACGACCTCGGAGTCGTACTGCCCGCCGACGCCGGCGAGGTACTTCTTCTCCGCCTCGGGGATGCCCAGTCGGTCGTAGGTGCGGCGGATGTAGTCGGGCACGTCGTCCCACGACTGGACCGCCTTGTTGGTGGGGGCGGCGTAGTAGTAGATGTCCTGGAAGTCGATCCCCGACAGGTCGGCGCCCCAGGTGGGGGTCGGCCGCGACTCGAAGTGGCGATAGGCCTTGAGCCGCATCTTGGTCATCCACTCGGGCTCGCCCTTGAAGCGGCTGATCTCCTCCACGATCTCGGCGGAGAGCCCCTTCTTCATGATGTTGAGGGGCACCATCTCCGGGTCGTGCCAGCCGTACTTGTAGCTGTCCGGGATCTGCTTCAGGGCCGGGTTCGGAACTGCCATGCTTCCTCGCGTCGCGCGCTGCGCGGGCTGTCGGTGGGCTCTCGGGTGACTAATCCCGACTTTCTGAGTCGGTGTTCACGCTCATTGTGCCCGATGCCCCCTCCCCGGTCAACGCCGTCCCCTCGGGCGGATTCCCAGCCTGCGAGTCATCGGACCAGGGAAAGGGAGCTCCATGGTCGGATGACTCGCCAGTTGGGAACCTGGCGCCTGAGCCCTCCCGAGCCAACGCTCCGTGGTCGGATGACTCGCCAGTTGGGAACCTGGCGCTCGGCCCTGCGTGACGGGGTCGCGTGACGGGGTCGCGTGACGGGATCGGGGTATTGCCGCCACAGACTGCTACAACCATCGAAACCGTCCCGACCTCCCTTCCCGGGTTGTTCGAGTCAGCCCGCGCATTACCTCGGCATGGAAACCGTTTCAGGTCCGCTCCGTGTCGTATCAGTCTGTCGTCGGATATCCGGTGCAGTGGACGACTGCGCGAGGGAGCGTCCGAGGGCCACCCGGCCGGTGCCTCGTGGCGCAGGTCCTCGCCGTGTGTTTCAAGCGCGGGGAGCGTCAAGCGCGGGGAGCGTCAAGCGCGGGGAGCACCGATGGCGAAGTGCCGGCCAACCTCCGACAGGTAGCGCCGCCCGAGCCACGGCGCCGCCTCCCGCAGCCAGTCACTGAAGCGGCGCCGGCCCAGTGGCG
>DATBME010000077.1:0-18400 GCA_036555005.1 Candidatus Limnocylindria bacterium
CGCCTCCATCAGCTTCCAGCCGGCGCCGGTCGCGCTCGCCGACGATCGGGTCACGCTCACCCAGATGGCCGCCTCCGCGCTGACTGCCCTCCGACGCGAGCCCCAGGGGCGCCGCCAGTTCGAGTGCTTCAACGAGCAGACCGGCACGCGACCCGGTGTCGTCGACCAGCTGCCCGGGCAGAAGCGGCTCCAGGAGCCGCTGGCGGTGGCGTGCTCGCTGGGCGCCGAGGCCACCCCGTGGAACCAGTACCGCGTGCGGCTCCGCTACGCCTGGCCCGCCCTGGCCGGCCGACCGGCCGGCGAGTACGTGGTCACCCAGTGGCTGGCGCCCGACGGGACGCTGGGGCCGATCCAGGCGGGCGGCGACAAGCCCTAGCCCGTTTCTCCGCGCAGCCCGCGCAGGAAGGCCAGCGCGTTGGCGCCGATGGCATCGATGGCGTAGCCGCCCTCCTGCAGTGCCACGACCGGCAGGCCGGCACCACGCACCATGCGCCCCAGCTCGCCGTAGTCGACCGTGCGGAGCGCCAGGTCGCCGATCGGGTCGCGCTCGAAGGTGTCGAAGCCGAGTGACAGCACCAGCGGCGCATCGGGCGCGAACGCGGCGATGGCCTCCATCCCGCGAGCGAGTGCCGGTGCGTAGCCGTCGAGCCCGGTCCGCGCCGGCAGCGGCAGGTTCAGGGTCAGCCCTGCGCCCTCGCCCGCCCCGCGCTCCGAGGCATAGCCCGAGTAGTACGGATATGCGCGGTTCGGGTCGGCGTGCAGCGAGACGTACAGGACGTCGCCTCGCTCCCAGAAGATCTGCTGGGTGCCGTTGCCGTGGTGATAGTCCACGTCCAGGATGGCCACCCGCGCGAATCCCGCCTCGCGCCGGAGCCACTCGGCCACGATGGCGGCGTTGTTGAAGAAGCAGTTGCCGCCCAGCATGCCGCGGGCGGCGTGGTGCCCCGGCGGTCGGCACAGGCCGTAGGCCAGCGGCTCCCCGCCGACCACGCGGGTCGCTGCGCTCAACGCCACGTCCACCGCGACGTGCGCGGCGGCGGCAGTGCCGGCGACGATCGGCGTGGCGGTGTCGAAGCAGTAGGCGCCCAGCCGCCGGTTCGCCGCCGTCGGCAGCTCCGGCAGCGTCATCGGGCCGGGATAGGACGCCAGCCTGAACGTGTCGGGGATCAGCGGCCGCGAGCCGTCGAGCTCGCCGCTGGCGATGGCATCGGTCCAGACCGCGTCCACCAGGTCCACCAGGTCGGCGTCATGGACCGCGGTGATCGGCCCGGCGCCGAACGGGTCCGGCTCCACCAGCGTGAAGCCGCCGTCGGCGACCAGCGCGCGCTCGATCTCGATCGCCCGTTCCGGTGCCTCGAAGCACGGCACTTCGCGCCCGGCCATCAGCTCGACCAGGCCGGTGTGGCCGAGGTGGGCGTCGCTGCGGAGGACGGGCGTGGGTGACGGGCGGTCGGTCACGGGGCGCGAGTGTACCGAGGCGCCGCAGGCCGGATCGCGTGCGCGTCGTACACTCGGCGCGATGACCTCGCTCGATGACCGCGCCGCCGTCGAGGCGCTGCGGGGCTGCCCCCTCTTCGCGCCGTGCCCGGAGCCGGTGCTGGCCGATGTCGGGCGCCGCCTCCGTCACCGCCACTTTCGGCGCAACGAGGTGATCTTCCACCAGGGTGACCCGGGCGACGCGCTGCACGTCATCACCGCCGGCGCGGTGAAGATCCTGCTGCCGTCGGCCGAGGGCGACGAGGCGATCATCGCCACGTTGCGGCCGGGGGACTTCTTCGGGGAGCTCTCGCTGCTCGATGGCCGGCCGCGCTCGGCCACCGCCACGACGGTCGAGCCGACCGAGACGCTCAGCCTGCCGCGCGATGTCTTCCGCGAGCTGGTGCAGCAGCATCCGGAGCTGCGCGATGCGCTGTTCGCGGCGCTGGCCGGCTTGCTGCGCCGCATCACCAAGCACGTGGAGGAGCTGCACTTCCTGGACCTGGCCGGACGCCTGGCCGCGCGGCTTTCGGAGCTGGCACGGCAGGCGCAGCCCGGCGTGACCCGCTCGATCGAGCTGGATTGGCCCTATACCCAGTCAGACCTGGCCGCCATGATCGGCGGTACGCGGCAGAGCGTGAATCGCCTGCTCTCCGACCTGATCGACGACGGGATCCTCCGCCTCGAGCACGAGCGGCTGATCATCATCGACCTGGACGCGCTGGACCGCCGCGCGGAACGGTAGATTCGCGAATCCCCTGGCACGCTTACTCACCGTGTGAGTACAAGCGCGCCGTTCTCTAGGAGCAGCGCCGCTCACGTCGCGGCGCACTCAACCTGCGCGTGGCTCGTCGCCTCAGCGGCGGAATCGGCGCTGATGTACTCAAGGCGTGAGTAGCCGCATCGGTCCGCGGCTGCATCGGCGCTGATGTACGCAAGGCGTGAGTAGCCGTCGCGGCACCGCCCGGAGAGAGCTACTGGACGGTGGCTCCCGCGCCCCAGCGCGCGACCTCGGCATCCAGGTCCAGCGGCAGGATGGTCGCCTGATCGGCGAACTCACCCCAGCCCTCCTGCGGCACCTGCCACATCACCTCGAACTCGTTGCCGTCGGGGTCGCGCCCGTAGAGCGACTTGCTCACACCATGGTCCGATGCGCCGCTCAGCGCGCCCAGCGCGGTGAGGGTCTTCGCCATCTCGGCCAGCTGCTCGATGGTGTCGATCTGCCAGGCCAGGTGGTAGAGGCCGACAGAGCCGCGCGGCGGCTTCGTGGCCGCTGGCCCGACCTCGAACAGGCCCAGATCATGGTGGTTGCCGCCCGCCGGCGAGCGCATGAACGCAGCTCGCATGCCGGCCGGGCGCTCGATCTCCTCGAAGCCGAAGGCGTCGCGGTAAAACGCGGCGGCGCGGTCGACGTCGCGCACGAACAGGACTGCGTGGTTCAAGCGGGTGATGGGCATGTCGTTAGCGCTCCAGCTTCCAGGCCGACTTCCACGGCCAGCCATTGGCCATGTTCAGCGAAATGTTGGCCCAGGCCATGCCCTCCAGCGCTCGCGCCATCTTCAGATCTCCGACATCCAGCGGCTCGAGCCCTGCGTCGCGGACGATGGTCGCCACCGCCGCCTTGGCATTGGCGTCGTCCCCCGCCAGGAATCCGTCCAGGCGCTCACCGCCCTGGGGGTGGCCAAGGTTCGAGGCGAAGACCGTGTTGAAGGCCTTCACGACGTGCGCCTCCGGCAGCAGCCCCTGGATCTGCTCGGCGTTGCTTACACCGGTCTCGAGCACGGCCTGCGAATTGGTGACGTCGACGACGGGCTTGCCCGGCACCTGCTGACGGATCTCGCCGGCCACCTCCTCGACTGCCGTGACCGGGATCGCCAGGATCACGGCGTCCGCCCCGTCGGCCGCGTCGCTGGGTGACGCCGCCGGCTCGCACTCGAGCCCCGCCGCCGCCTGCTCCGCCTTCTCGGCGTTCGAGGCAGCGACCACGACGTCATGCCCCGCATCGGTCAGCGCCGACGCCAGCGCACTGCCCACGTTTCCTACTCCTATGACTGCCACTCGCATGAGATGAACGTCCTGCCTTCGAGCTGCGAATCTAGTTGCTCGCGCAACTATCTCACCGCTTGCGCAATCGCGCAAGTACTCGTCGACCGATCCGGTCAGGTCTCGCTCGTTGACGATGCAACTGATGGGCACAGACTGAATCGGGGAGGGGGCGAGGGGCGAGCCGCTCGGCGGTGACGCGCTGCTTGGGTCCGGGCCTGATTCAACTGGGTAACTCAGATCGAGCGGAATGCAGCTCTCCGGCTCCAGGTGATGCACCCAGTGGAATCAGAGCGAGCGGGGCGGCGCGCAGATGCGTGGTCCGATTACCCCAGTTGAATCGGCGAGTGGCGAGGTGGCGAGGAGGCGAGGAGGCGAGCGGGCGAGCTGCTCGGCGGCGACGCGCCGTGTTTGGGTCCGCGACTGATTCACTTGCGTTCGGCCTGGACTGTAGCGTCTGCAACCGCGAGGTCGCCCTCGGGCCCTAGAATTGGCTGACCCGGAGGTTGCCCTGCAGGTGTTCTACGTCCAGCGCGGCCGCGTCCCCCACAAGCGTCACACCCAGTTCCGGCGCGATGACGGAACGCTCTACGCAGAGGAGCTCTTCGGCGTCGAGGGCTTCGCCGGGCGATCGTCGTTGCTCTACCACGACACGCCGCCGACCCAGACGCATCAGATCGATGACCCGACCCCAGTCCAGATCGAAGGGGCCGACCCGGACGGCCGCGCGCCGCATCGGCACCACCTGGTCAACACCGCGACGCTCGAGCCGGCCGGCGATGCCCTGTCGGGCAGGGTTCCCCTCTTCTTCAACGCCGACGTCACCTTCGGCGTGGTGCGGCCGGCGGAGCCGATGGGCGACTACTACCGCAATGGCGTGGCCGACGAGATGTACTTCGTGCACGAGGGCTCAGGCACGCTGGAGACCAACTTCGGGCCGATCGAGTACGGCCCGGGCGACTACCTGGTCATCCCCATCGGCACCACATATCGGCTGCTGCCGGCATCAGGCGTGGAGCAGCGGATGCTGTGGCTCGAGTGCCCGTCGGAGATCGAGCCACCGCGCCGCTATCGCAACGAGTACGGCCAGCTGCTCGAGCACTCGCCCTACTACCACCGCGACATCCGCCCCCCGGCTGAGATGGCGCCGGTCACCGACCACGGCGACTACGTGATCCGCGTGCGCAGCCGCGATCGGATCACGCCTTACCACTACCACCACCATCCGTTCGACGTGGTCGGCTGGGATGGCTACCTGTGGCCGTTTGCCTTCAACATCGGCGACTTCGAACCGATCACCGGGCGCGTCCACCAGCCGCCGCCGGTGCACCTGACCTTCCAGCCGCGCAACTTCGTGGTCTGCAGCTTCGTGCCGCGCAAGTTCGACTATCACCCGCTGGCCATCCCGGCGCCGTACAACCACTCGAACATCAACAGCGACGAAGTCATCTACTACGTGGCCGGCAACTTCATGAGCCGTCGCGGAGTCGACATCGCCAGCTTCACCGTTCACCCGGCCGGCATCCCGCACGGGCCGCATCCGGGCACGGTGGAGGCCTCCATCGGAAAGGAGGCGACCGAGGAGCTGGCGGTCATGATCGACACCTTCCACCCGCTGCACCTCACCCGCCAGGCCGCCGAGCTGGAGGACGATCGCTACCCGTACTCGTGGATCCCGCCCGAGGACCACGAGGAGCACGCGCGCGAGCTCTCCGAGCGCGGCCCGGAGGCGTTCCCGGACTGAGGGCCTGACGTCTAGCGGGTGAGCTCTCGCGCCCGGGTCACCATCTCTTCCAGCACGCCCAGGTCGAGGTCGGCGGCCCGCTTGAACTGCAGGTTCGCGCTGCCGGCCTTGACCTTGCCAAGGCGCGGGGCGTAGAGCTTGCCCAGGTAGGTCCCGTCCTCGGCCGCGTTGACGTACAGGCTCAGGTAGTTCTTCTGGACCGCCAGGCCGACCACGAACCACTCGCCGGACGCCCCGCTGCGGCCGACGTAGCTGTACGCGCCGTAGCCGATGATCCGCTGGTCGGTCCCGCCCCAGAACCGACCCTCCCACAGCACCCTCTCCTCGCCGGGCATGGCCCGCACGATCGCCGCGTCGAGGGTCGCGACGTCCTGGCGCAGCGCGTCGGGCAGGGAGGCGATGTGCTCGTCGGGGGTCGTGGATGATCGCTGCATCAGGCATTCTCCTTCGCCGGCGGACCCGGCAGTCACCGACCCACTCTAGAGTCGCCGGGCGCGGGTCGCTAGCATCAGGGTCGACGCGCAGGAGATCCATCGTGACCACCGCCACCGCCATTCCGCTCAACATCTTCGAGAATGACCGCGAGCTGGTGCTGGTGACGCCGATGCCCGGCGTGGCCGCCGAGGACATCAGCGTCGACGTGCGCGACGACGGGACGCTCTCCATCCGCGCCCGCCAGCACGGGGAAGGGCAGGAGCGGATCAGCTACCTGCTGCGCGAGTGGAGCTACGGTCCCTTCGAGCGGACGATCAGCCTGCCCTGCCCGGTGGACGCCGGGCGGGCCAACCTGAGCTACGGCAACGGCGTGCTGACGATCAGCTTCCCGAAGGCCGCGGCCACGGCACCGGCCGTGCTGGCCGTGGCCCCCACCGGCCATACGCGGGGCCTCACCAGTGGCCATGCCGGCCGCAGCGGCGACGACCCGAACCGGCGGACAGTGGCCTGAGTGGGCGACCAGTACTCCGCGCAGTGATCGTCTACCTCCTCCGGCACGGCGATGCGGGCGACCCACGGGTGCACGACGACGACGCTCGCGAGCTCACTGAGAAGGGCCGCAAACGGCTGCGCGCCGCGGCCGGCCTGTGGAAACGGCTGCGGGTCGCGCCCGACCTGGTCATCAGCTCGCCACTGCCACGCGCGCTGCAGACGGCCGAGTTGCTGGTCGGGGGCCTGGACCTGAAGCTCGACATCACCGTCGACGACCGGCTGCGCCCGGGCGCCGCCTGGTCGGATCTCGCCGCCGCCATGGCAGAGCACGGCCCGGCCGAGCGGGTCGCCCTGGTCGGTCACGACCCCGACCTGTCGGATGCCCTCGCTCTCGCTAGCGGGGCGGCCTCGATCGGCCTGCGCAAGGGCGGCCTGGCCTGCCTGCAGTTCGATGGGGAGCCGCGGCCCGGCGGCGGCCGCCTCACCTGGCTGCTCGACCCGGACCTCTACCGCGCCGACCGCTGAGGTGACCGAGCCCGCCGGCGAGCCCGATCGCCGGGTCACCCGTGTCGCGGCCTATGCCCTCTGCGTCGACGACGGCCGCATCCTGCTGTGCCGCATCGCACCCGGCTATTGGTCCGGGGTCGGCGAGTGGACCTTGCCGGGTGGCGGCCTGGATTTCGGCGAGGCGCCACGGGACGGCGCGTTGCGCGAGCTGGAGGAGGAGACCGGGCTGACGGGCGAGATCGTGGAGATCGCCGACGTGCTGTCCTGGTCCGGCCGGTGGCGGCATCCGCGCGATGGCGCCGACGAGGCATACCACAAAGTGCAGGTCATCTACCGCGCCAGGATCGTCGGCGGGGAGCTGCGTCCCGAGGTGGACGGCTCGACCGACCGCGCCGCCTGGTTCACGCACGACGAGACACGGATGCTGCCGCTGGTCGACCTGGCGCAGGCGGCCGTCCGCATGGTCTTCGACGAGGCATCGGCCTAGACTCGCCCGCATGGCCGAGCCCCACATGGAGCTCCATACCCTGCTGCTGTGCGACCACGCCATCACGGCGCAGGACGGCAAGGTGAGCGCCATCGGCATGTTCAGCCAGATCAACGTGACTCGGTTGCCGACCGTCTACGGGCGACTCTTCATCGTGGCGGTGCTGGAGGCCGATCCGGGCCAGCACCAGCTGACCTTCCAGGTGGTCGGCCCCTCCGGCGAGCCGATCCTGGCGCGCCCGCCGCAGATGCGGCTGGAGGTCCCGCCCAAGGCGATCACCGCCAACATCGTGGCCGACCTGAAGGGGCTGCAGATCCGGGAGATCGGCAAGCACCGGCTGGAGCTGCGAGCCGGAGAGCGAGTCCTGGGCAGCACGCCGTTCACGATCAACCTGCTGCTGCAGGATCGCCGCGCGGCGAACGCCTAGGGGGTTCGGCTGGCCTGGCTCACCATTGCTGCGCGCCACTGCCGGCGCATGGCGGCGCGGCGTCGGACCAGCAGCGCATAGTCGACGGTACCGATCACCAAGCCGCAGGCAGCCAGCAGTTGCGTCGGATCCACCCGCTCATGCTCCGGTACCCGGGGGGTGTCGGCTATGTGACATTGGTCATGGCCCTCACGCGGCCGGGCGCGCCGGCGTTCCACCCGGCGCAACCTCTAGCGAGGCACTCGTGAACCATCCGATCACCGCGGTGCGCACCACCAACGTCTTCTGCCGGGCCGGCTGCCCGGCACCGTCGCCCCGCTTGGCGAACACGGAGCACTTCGCGTCTGCGAAGGAGGCACTCTTCGCCGGCTACCGGCCCTGCCTCCGCTGCCGGCCGCTCGACGCTGCCCGGCCACGGCCGACCGCTGCCGAGCTGCGTCGCGCCGAGCGGCTGCGTCCGCTGCTGCGGGCGGCGCGCGCCACCAGCCGCCGACGCTCCGGCACCGCCGCGGTGGTGATCACCATGCTCCGCAGTCCGCTCGGCACCCTGCTGGCCGGCGCCACCGACGTCGGCGTCTGCCTGCTGGAGTTCACCGACCGGCCGATGCTGCCCACCCAGCTCGAGGTGCTGGCGCGCCGCCTGCGACGCCCGCTGGTGACCGGCCGCCACCCGCTCCTCGGCCGCCTGGCCGTCGAGCTGGAGGCATACTTCGCCGGGCGCCGCGAGGCGTTCGACCTTCCGCTTGTCGCTCCCGGGACGCCGTTCCAGGAGCAGGTCTGGGCGCGCCTGCGGCAGATCCCGGCCGGCGACACGCTCAGCTACGAGGCGCTGGCGGCCGGTGCCGGACGCCCTGGGGCGCAGCGTGCCGCGGGCACCGCCAACGGCGCCAACCGGATCGCGGTGGTCATCCCCTGCCACCGGGTGGTGCGCAAGAGCGGCGAGGTCGGCAACTACGGCGGCGGCTCGTGGCGCAAGGCGTGGTTGCTGGACCACGAGCGCCGGATGGCGGCCACCGCCGCGGCGGGGTGATCAGAAGGTGATGTCGGTCCCCATCGCGTGATAGCCACCATCGACGTGGATCATCTCGCCGGTGGTCATCGTCGACCAGTCGCTGAACAGGAAGCAGGCCATCTGGCCCACAGGCGTAGCGTCGGACAGCGACCAGCTTAAGGGCGCGCGCTTCAGCCAGCTGCCCGAGATCTGGTCAAAGCGGGGGATGCTCTTGCCGGCCATGGTCCGTATCGGTCCGGCGGAGACGGTGTTGACCCGGATGCCGTGCGGCCCCAGGTCGCGCGCCAGGTAGCGGGTGGTTGCCTCGAGGCCGGCCTTGGCGACGCCCATCCAGTCGTAGATCGGCCAGGCGAAGCGTCCGTCGAAGGTGAGGCTCACCACGCTGGCCGAGCCGGCCGCCTTCATTGGCTCCAGCAGGCCCGCCGCCATTGCCTTCAGCGAGAAGGCCGATGTCTGGAACCCGATGGCCACGCTCTCCCAGGGCGTGGTCATGAAGTTGCCGCCCAGGGCATCCTGCGGCATGAAGCCGATCGAATGGAGCGCGCCGTCGAGCCTGCCCCAGCGCTTCGTGACCTCGGCCGCCACCGCCGCGATCTGCTCGTCGTCGTTGACGTCCATGTCCATCACGTCCGGCACCGGGTCGAGCTTCTTCGCCACCCGTTGGGTCAGGCGCATGGCCCGGCCGACGCTGGTCAGCAGCACCTCTGCGCCGGCCTGCTGTGCGACCTGGGCAACCGCGAAGGCCATCGAGTCATCGGTCAGGACGCCGGTGATGAGCAGCTTCTTACCATCGAGCAGCACGGGTGGGCGAACCTCAGTGCGGGTGGCCGGATTGTAGCCCGCCCGCCGGCGGCGACCGGGCTGCCCCTCTTCCGCCGGCGCCACCGCTCGCATCGGGCTACATTGGGGTCGCGCCATGATGGTCCACCTGTACGACTACGCCGTGCCCGTCGCCGATCCGGCCGCCGGGGTGCCGAACCTGCGCGAGTCGCTGGCCGGCCTGGACGACGAGGACCGCAAGGCCCTGCTGGGCGGCCTCTTCAAGGTCGAGCGCATGCCCGGCACCATGGAGCGCCTCTCCACCCTGGTCACCGACCTGGATGCCAGCTTCGGCGACCTGCTCACCCTGCTCGACAACTCGGCGCGCGTCCGTCGCTTCGTGGCCATCGACGAGGCAAAGTCCGTGCTCGACCGCTTCCTGCCGGCATCGGCCATGAGCGGGACCCACGACTGGGACGTGGCCCGCCTGCACGAGCCCTACGGCGACGGCTCGTATCACGGCAAGCTGCTCAAGCGCGTCCGCAAGCAGCTGCGCAGCGTGTCAAGCCGGGACGCGCTGGTTACGCCGTTCCTCCTGCGCCGGGAGTGGGGCCGATGACGCGGCGCCGCAGGGGACGGCCATACCAGCCCTATCCGGCGCGGACCACCAACTGGGCCGCTCGCCTGGTCATCGTGGTCATCGGCTTCATCATGGTGCTCGGCATCGCGGTCCTGGCCTTCAGCCGCTGACGGCGCCTCGCCAGCGCCCTACGCGCGCTCAGGCACTGGCCCGGACCTGACGATCGCCCTGCTCCAGGGCGCGCATCTCCACCTCGAGTCGGAGGCGGTCGAGCACGTTCCACTCCTCGACGTTGAGGGACTCCGAGTCGATGCGCCGTTGCAGCTCCGACAGTCGCCGACGGCCTGCCTGGACGCCGCCGCCCGCCGTCCAGATGTCGATCAGCTCATCCTCGAGTCGCTGCGAGTCCTCGCTCCAGGTGAGGTGCGCCCCGTGGAACGGCACTTCTCGCTCCAGGGCCGCCCGCGTCCGGCGGACCTTCGCGCCGGGTCCGATGACGGCCACGTTCGTCGCGTAGGCGTAGAGCTCCACGCCACCGGCGGCCAGGTATACCGGCTCGCCCCGCACGATCGCGCCCAGCAGGGTGGTGACGGCAAAGCCGACCGTGCGCAGCGGCCAGGCCAGGAAGCCGCTCGCCTTGTGGACGCGCATGCGGTCCACACCCAGGGATCGCACGGCGGCCGTCACGGCCTCCTTCAGCGCCTCGTCGTCCGTACCCGGTTTCATGGAGAGGGCCATCTGGGCCACCTCTCGCTTCCGCCGGATGCGCTCGACGATCAGGAACGGGGTGAAGACCACCATCTGGAGCACGCCCACGCCAAGCGAGGCCGTGGCCGGGTACGACGGCAGAACCAGGCGAAGCCACCGCCCCAGCGACCGATCATCGTGAAAGCCGACCCAGACGGTGATGCCGGCGATCAGCGGCGGCGTCAGCACCAGGGCGGCACCGAGGGCCAGGACGGTGAGCCGCTCGACATCGAAGTTGCGTGGCACGACGCCCACCGCATCGGCTGCGGCGCCCACCAGCAACGGCAGGGCAAAGCCCGCCAGCAGCAGGATCCAGCCGGCAGCGGCGAGGCTGATGATGGCCAGCGCGCGACCCTGCTTGCCCGGCACCTGACCGAAGTAGAGCGCCGTGGCCCATCCCAGGGCGAACGACGCCGACTTCCCGATGGCTTGCCACACCAGCAGCAGCACGAAGGGCAGAAACGGCATGCTGGCGTGGGGAGCATGCCGCGTGCCGGACGCCGAGTCAGTCCAGGCGCAGCGGCCGCACGGTCATGGCCTCCTCCAAACGCCCCTCCCACTCGGAGCGCGGCGCGTCGCAGAAGAGCTCGATCTCGTTGCCGTCCGGGTCGGCGGTGTACAGCGATCGGGTCACGCCGTGATCGACCGCTCCCTTCAGCAGGCCACGCTCGGTGAGCAGGCCGTGGGCCCTGCGCAGCGCGTCCATGTCGGCCAGCTGCACCGCCACGTGGTAGAGGCCCACCGCGTTCGGCAGCGGGGCCGGCGCCTGGTCACCGACCCGCAGCAGCGCCAGGTCGTGGTGGTTCTCGCCGGTGGCCGTCAGGAAGGTCATCACGTTACTCATCTGGCCGACCACCCGGAAGCCCAGCAGGTCGCGGTAGAAGTCGATGGACCGATCCATGTCGCGGACCTTGAGCACCACGTGGCCGATGCGGAGGGGATGGAGCATCGCGGGATGCTAGCCGAGTCGGCTAGCGCTCGCCCGATAACCGGGCAGGCGACCTCAGTCGAGGTGCACGGTGACGCGGATGACCCCTGCCGAGAGGCCCTGGCTGGAGATCGCGGCCCAGGCCTCCGGCGACAGGTCGGCGACCTTCTGGTCCGCCGTCCCCCACAGGCAGCCGCAATAGTCGGCCACCGGCAGCTCGGCGCATCGATCGGCGCAGACCGTGACCGTGCGCCCTGTCGGCGGCGCGTCGTAGTGGCCGCCCAGGGCGCCAGGGAGCGCCACCACCGCCTGGCCGCGCCAGCCGAGCGAGCAGCAGTACCAGGTGGCCAGGCCGTTGACGGTGTCACCCACCCGTGGCGGCTTGACGATCTCGGGAGCCGGCACCGCCAGCGCCACGGCGGCGGAATCCAGGTAGAGCGTGGCCTCCATCGGCGCGGTGCCCGGGGTCGGCAGCGGCCGATGGTCGGTCGCGAACGACTCGGGGAGGTCGGCCTGGCGCTGCTCGATCAGGGTCAGGGCGGAGAGCTGCTCGCGGCCTGGCAGGCCGCGGCCCAGGATGCTGCCGGCCGTTGCCGCCTCGAGCAGCGGGCCGGCCACCGTGTCGCGCGCCGGACGTGCCGACTGCACGGCCAGCGGCGCCAGGAGGGCGATCCCGATGGCGCTGATGACGGTGAGGGCGGCGACGCGCCGCAGCAGGTTTGGCAATAGATCCCCTGGATCGACTCCACGCGTGGTTCGAGCGGGACGGATGGGCCGAAGGCACGGCCGCAGACGCGGGTCGCGGCACGAATTCGCCCCGCGACGGAATGGCCTTCACCCTACCATCGGCCTGTTCAGGCTGTCGAGTTGCCCTCCGCGAACCGGTCTACTCTGGACCCTCGCAGACGGCAGCGCAGCCGACACTTCCGCGCCCGAGGAGCATTCCCCATGCCACGTCGCAAGCGAGAGCCGGAACGGCGCCGCGGGGCGGTGGTGGTTCGGGGCCATGCCGGCACGGAGCGCCGCACCGAGGACCAGGAGCTGCTCCGCTCGCGCGCGCCGGTCGAGTTCCGGGACACCGATACCTGGCGCGCGCTGCGGATCCAGGGCGAGTTCGTGGAGGGCTTCGATGCGCTGGCCGAGATCGGGCCGGCGGTCACCATCTTCGGCTCGGCGCGCGTCGGCCGCCGCAACCGCTACTACGGCGCCGCCCGCCGCGTGGCCGAGTGCCTGGCGAGCCGTGGCTTCTCGATCATCACCGGCGGCGGCCCGGGGATCATGGAGGCGGCCAACCGGGGTGCCAAGGACGGCGGCGGCCTGTCCATCGGCTGCAACATCGAGCTGCCCTTCGAGCAGGGGCTGAACGAGTACGTCGACCTGGGCATGGAGTTCCGCTACTTCTTCGTGCGGAAGACGATGTTCGTCAAGTACGCCGAGGGCTTCGTCATCTTCCCCGGCGGCTTCGGCACGCTGGACGAGCTGTTCGAGGCGCTGACCCTGATCCAGACCGGCAAGGTCGAGCACTTCCCGGTGGTGCTGTACGGCAAGGACTACTGGAACGGCCTGCTGCAGTGGATCCGCGACAAGCCGCTGTACGAGGAGAAGATCAGCCCGCAGGACCTGGACCTGCTGGTCGTGACCGATGACGTGGCCACCGCCTGCCAGGCGATCGTCGACGCGCGCCGCGACCGCGAGGCGCGTGAGGAACGGCGCTCGGACGAGCGCGCCAGCCAGCGCGCCACCGCGCAGGCGGTCAAGGAGGCGGCGAAGGAGTAGGAGGAGTGGCGGGCCCGACCGGATTCGAACCGGCGATCTCCAGCGTGACAGGCTGGCATGTTGGGCCGCTACACCACGGGCCCGCAGGAGCGACGGGGGCGGAGTATAGCAGGGCCACCCGGGCCCTTCAGTCGGCGGCCGATGGGTTCCCCGAGCGGCCGACGAGGGCCAGCGCGGCCCACAGGTAGGCGGCCGCCACGACGCCCAGCGCCAGGGCGGCCGGCAGCATGGCAGCCGGGACGCCGGTCCCGGCCGCGGCGCTCACCAGCGCCGCCACCGCCCAGCCGAGGCTCAGCACGGCCATCGCCACGCACAGCACCACGGACGGCGTGCGGACGGCCGGGATGCCACGGATCAGGCCAAGGGCGGCCGCGAGATGCGCAGCGGCCAGGGCGAGTAGCGCCACGCCGATCGCGGTCGCCGCGCCGCCCACTGCCGCCTCGTCGATCAGGACCGGGGGCAGCCGGTCGTACAGCCATGGAGCAAAGAAGAGCCCCAGCCCGGCCCCGACCGCGCCGGCCAGCCCCAGCAGCAGGGCGGCGCCCAGCAGCAGGGCGGCAGCGGGGCGCGGCGTGGTCACGGCCGCCGGAGGGCGATCAGTGCGCCGGGCGAGCCAGGATGACGGCCGATACCGCGCACAGCAGCGCACACACCGCCAGGGCGGCGGCCAGCACGGCGTCGCCGACGCCGACCTGCATGACCATCACCACGCCGCCGGCCGACAGCAGGGCGGTGGCGGCGGCCACGACCGCCGCGCCTCGGCGGCTGCCGCGGACGTCGGCCAGCACCGCCAGTGACGAGCCGAGCAGGGCCAGGCCGACGATCACCAGGCCGAACCCACCCAGCACCTGGCCCATCCCCAACGAGCCCACGTTCGGCGGCGGGGACGACCCGTAGGAGCCGGCCGTGGTCAGCCCGAACACGATCAGGGCGATGGCGGCGATGAAGGTCGAGAGGCCCAGGATGGCCAGCGTCAGCACGGCCATGCTGCCGGCCTCGCCGATGTGCTCGGGCGCCAGGGTGTGCGATCTGGCACGCGGGCGCGGGGCAGCCACTGCCGGTCGTCGCGCGCGATCGGCGCGGCTCGCGCGATCGGACCGGGCGCTGCCTTCGACGCTTGCCTTCTTGCCGGTCACCAGGCTCAGTGGGGCCTCCTGACGCAGAGACGACGCGCCGTCGGGCGCGTCGATCGGCCCCCGATTGTAGGGGACGTCTGCCGTAAGCGCGACCGTATACTCCGCGGCGATGGCATTCGAGCTGCCGGAGGAACCGGGGGCAGCCCGCCGAGCCGCGATCGTGCGCTGGATCTCCTTCGCCCTCGTGGTCATCCTGATCATCCTGCTGGCCTATCTCGGCTACGTCGGCTTCGCCGGATCGGCCCGCCTGGCCGAGGCGCAATCGCCAAGCACCGACTGCCGAACCCCGGCGCTCGCCAACGGCTGGACGTACGAGGCAATCAACTACGACGCCAGCACGGATGCGGCGCTGGCCGACTACCCGAACCCGGACGACTGTCCGGACCAGGGGGCGGACGCCGGCGGCAGGCTGGTCACCGGCGACGGCATCCGGCTGGCGGGCTGGTACATCCCGGCCGGCAACGGCATGGGGCCCGATGGGCCGACCGTGGTCCTGGCCCACGGCTACCAGGGCAACAAGAGCGGCATGCTCGGCCACGCGGCCCTGCTCCACGACGACTACAACCTGGTCCTGCTCGACTTCCGCAACCACGGCCAGAGCAGCGGCGACCAGACCACCCAGGGCACCCGCGAGCAGGACGACCTGCGGGCCGTGGTCGACTGGCTGGAGCAGCGCAAGGGGCCAGGCCGGATCGCGCTGCTGGGCGTCTCGATGGGTGGTGCCTCGGCGCTGGCCGAGTCGATTGCCGACGACCGGATCGCCGCCGTCATTCTGGACTCGACGCACGCGACCCTGGCCGCGGCCATCCAGGCCCGGCTGGAGCAGGCCGGGTATCCGCTGTCGCTGCCCGGCTCGTGGGCCGTCCTGCTCGGCTCCCTGATCCGCACCGGCGAGGATGTCAGCGCGGCGGATCCGGTGCAGCGGGTTGCGCACTACGGCAGCCGGCCGCTGCTGATCATCGAGGGCGGGCAGGACGAGACCATCGGCCCCACCGATCCCGAGGACCTGCTGGCCGCGGCACGCAACGCCGGGGCCGATGCCCGGCTCAGGATCTGCCCATCGGCCGGGCACGCGCAGTCGCTCAGGGCCTGCGCCGGCGAATACCGCGACTGGGTGCTAGGCTTCCTGTCGCGCAGCCTGGCTCCCTAGCCGCCGCGAACCCCCGCGGCGCGCCGGGTGCGTCCTGACCGATCCCACCCGAGGAGCGCATGCACGCACCATCCGATGCGGACGCGCGGTTCGACCGCACCATCGAGCGCTGGTTCCGGCAGATGCAGGAGCTCGACCCGGAGGGCGCCACTTACCTGGGCGTCCACGATCACGACCATCGCCTGTCCGACGGCACCCACGAGCAGGTCGAGCGGCTGCTCGCGTTCCACCGCGAGGCGATCACCGAGATGGAGCGCTTCCCGGCCGACGACCTGTCGCCGGATCGGGCGCTCGACCGCGAGCTGGTCATCCACGAGGCGCGGTTGGCGATGCACCAGCTGGGTGAACGCCGCGAATGGGCCGGCTCCAGCCGTGCCGCCGAGCACATCGGCAACGCCCTCTTCCCGCTCTTCACGCGCGACTACGCACCCCTGGAGCAGCGGCTCGAGTCGATCGCAGCACGGTTGGAAGCGGCGCCGGCCTACCTGGCACAGACCCGGACGCGCGTTGACGAGCCGGTGCGGCTGTGGCTCGAGATCGACATCGAGGGCAGCGCCTCGCTCCCCGAGTTCACCGACACGATCTTGGCCGTGGCCCGCTCGGAGCACGTCGAGCCGGCCCTGCTGGCGCGACTCGAGTCCGCGGCGGCCGCGCTGCGCTCCGCCCTCGACGAGCACGTTGCCTGGCTGCGTGACGACGCGCTGCCGCGTTCCAACGGCGCGTGGCAGACCGGGCCGGACGGCTTCGAGCAACTGGTCGCGTTGCGGCGCCTGGACGCCACCTCGGACGAGATCCTGGCGGTCGGCGAGCAGATGCTGGCCGAGGAGACGGCCGGCCGCGAACGGGTCAGCGCCGAGATCGATCCGACGCTGTCACCCGGCGAGGTCACCGACCTGGTCAAGGAGAACCATCCGGCCACCTTCCCCGAGGCGATCGAGGAGTACCGGCGGGCCATGGACCGCGCCCGCGGCTTCATCGTCGAGCACGACCTGGCCACGTTGCCGGCGCAGGATCGGCTGCGGGTTATCGAGACGCCGGCGTTCGAGCGCCACCTCATCCCGTTCGCGGCGTATTACGAGCCGGCGCGCTTCGACCCGGACCCCATCGGCACCTACATCGTCACCCCGCCGGTTTCGCCCGATATGTGGCGGGAGCACAACTACGCCTCGATCAGCAACACCAGCGTGCACGAGGCGTATCCGGGCCATCACCTGCAGCTGGCCTCCGCCACCACCAACCCCAGCCTGGTGCGCGCGCTGAGCCTGAGCGCCGCCGAGTTCAGCGAGGGCTGGGCCTTCTACTGCGAGCGGATGATGAAGGAGGCGGGCTTCGACGACACGCCAACCCATCGGTGGGTGATGCACACCGACGCCATCTGGCGCGCCGCCCGCATCATCCTGGACATCCGCCTGCACCGCGGCGAGCTGAGCTTCGAGGAGGGCATCGCCTTCCTCGTCGATCACACCGGCTTCGAGTACCCGGCCGCCCTGGCCGAGATCAAGCGCTACACCAGCACGCCGACCTACGCGCTGAGCTACCTGTACGGGCGGCACATGATCGAGGCCCTGCGCGACCGGGTGCAGGCCCGCATGGGTCCCGCCTTCAACCTCAAGTTCTTCCACGACACGCTGATCTATGGCGGCACCATGCCGGTCTCGTTCGCCGAGCGGCTGTTCGACGCCAAGCTGGCCGGTTCGGACCGATGACGAGGCTCCACGCGACGCGGTGGCTGGTCGGCCTGGCGGCGGTGGTGCTGCTGGCCGGCTGCTCGCTGGGTCCGACGCCGTCTCCCAAGCCGGCCTGCCCGACCCAGCCGCCCACGGCCGCCGAGGCGACGGGCATCATCGGCGATACGACCGTGCTGGAGGTGCGGACCAGCAAGGGCAGCTTCACCATCCAGCTCGATCCCTCCTCGGCGCCGATCGCGGTCGCCAACCTGGTGGCGCTGGCGGCGTGCGGCTTCTACGACGGGCAGAGCTTCCACCGCGTCGTGCCCGGGTTCGTGGCGCAGGCCGGCGACCCGCAGACCAAGACCAACCACGGCGATTTCGAGGGCGTCGGCACCGGCGGGCCTGGCTACCAGTTCGAGATCGAGCTGCCGCCGGAGTCCACGCTCTACGCGAAGTACATGGTCGCCATGGCCAACGCCATGGATTACGACTTGACCACCGGCGAGATCAAGAGTGGGACCGACTCCAACGGCAGCCAGTTCTTCGTGATGCTGGCCGACACCCCCGAGCTGCGGCCCTACTACAGCCCGCTGGGAGAGGTGGCGAACGGCACCGAGGTGGTGGACGCCATCGGCCAGGTGCCCACCAGCGGCGACCCGATGAACGTGCCGCTGGACCCCGTCATCATCGAGGAGATCGTGCTTTCCGGCGCGCCGGAGGCCTCTTGATTCGAGCGTGAAACGCTCCCTAAACGCACCATTGGCCGCTCTGAAATGTGAAGGATTCTTAGTCCCAGACCGTTGACCCGCGGGGGCATCGGGCCCTATCATGTGTTCGCTGTTCGCACAGCGATTCACCACTGATCGCAAGGTCATGGGTAGGTTTGGGTAAGGGTAGTGCGGGAAACCGTGCGTGAAAGATGCCCTTGCGGTTAGCGAATCCGGCAGCAATGAAGGCCCCTCTTCGGAGGGGCCTTCGTCTACGCCCGATCTCTCGGCGGGCCACCCTGGCCCCGCCCCTTGGCTCACGCC
>DATBME010000078.1:0-5998 GCA_036555005.1 Candidatus Limnocylindria bacterium
AGATGCGACAGGCGCCGTAGGGGGCCAGCTTCGGCTCGTAGCACAGCGTCGGCACCTCGATGCCGAGCACGCGGCAGGCCTGCAGGATGGTCTGCCCTTCCTCGGCCTGGACCTGCTGGCCGTTGATGGTGACGCCGATCGGCCGGGTGCCCGGCACCATCGGCCAGACCGGCGCGTACTCCTCCGGTCGGAGCACGCCGGCGCCGTTGCCCTTGCCGTTGCCGTTGGTGGCGAAGCTCATCGGTCCATCAATCCTAGCCTCATGCCGATCCCGCGGGCCCGATGCCGGCCAGCGGGCTCAGCAGCGGGCTGATGCCGGCCCCCGGATGGGCGCCGGCCAGGCACTCGCCGCGCTCGGCATGGGCGCGGTACTCGTCGGGGAACCGATCCAGGGTGGTGAGCATCGGCCCCGGCGCCCGCGCCTCCAGCTTGCACAGC
The DNA here is from genome assembly GCA_036555005.1 of Candidatus Limnocylindria bacterium. GTDB lineage: Bacteria > Chloroflexota > Limnocylindria > QHBO01 > QHBO01 > DASSCW01. Next base: position 439 of record DATBME010000078.1, read on the forward strand.
GCCGTATCGGCCATCTTGCGCGATAGGGCGCGCAGCAGCTCCACGTCGTCCGGTCGGGGAGTGGCGGCCAGGATGCGGTCCAGCGTCTCGACCAGGCGCTTAGTGCCGATGCGGCAGGGGACCGCCTTGCCGCACGCCTCGCGCGCCGACCAGTCCAGGAAGAAGCGGGCGGTATCGACCATGCAGGTCGCCGAATCGGTGACCAGCACCTGGCCCAGGCCGATGCCGCCGCCCGCCGCCCGCAGCGGTTCGACGTCATACGCCGTGCCCAGCTCGTCGGCGGAGAGCGCGCCGCCGCCGGCGCCGCCCACGAAGACCGCCTTGACGGTTCCCACCGGCCCACCGGCCAGGTCCACGATCTCGCCCAGCGGCGTGCCCAGTGGCACCTCCAGCAGGCCCGGTTCGCTGACACGCCCATAGATGCTGACCAGCTTGGTGCCGGGCGAGGCCTGGCTGCCGGCGCTGGTGAACGCGGCGGGCGAGTGGGCCAGGATCCAGGCGACGTGCGCCACCGTCTCGGCGTTCTGCACGGTGGTGGGCGCGCCGCTCAACCCCGTCTCGGTCGGGTACGGGGGGCGGATGACGGGCATGCCGCGGTCGCCGGCCAGGGCCGCGATCAGGGCGGTCTCCTCGCCCGCCACCAGGGCGCCGGATCCCTCCCACACGCTGGCCTGGCAGCTGAAGTCGGTGCCCAGGATCAGGTAGCCGGCCAGGCGGCCGGCCTCCGCCTCCTCGATCGCCGCCCGCAGGCGGCCGATCGCCAGCGACCAGTCACGCCGGACGGCCAGGATCAGCTCGGACGCGCCGGTGGCGAAGGCGCCCAGCAGCGCACCCTCCAGGACGAGGTGCGGATTGCCCTCGGCCAGCGCCCGGTCGCCGAGCGCGGTCGGATCGGCGCCCATCAGGTTGACGACCACGAGCTTGCGTGGGCCGGCGGCGGCGCGCGCCGCGCGCCACTTGTCGGCGGTCGGCCAGCCACCGCCGCCACGGCCGCGCAGGCCGGCGTCGGCGATCTCGGAGATGACCCCCTCCGGACCCAGGTGGGCCACGGCCCGCTCCAGGCCGGCGTAGCCGCCATGCTCGCGGTACGAGGCCAGGCTGCCCGGATCGACGCGGCCGATGTTGGCCAGCAGGCGCTGCTCGCCGCGCGGCAGGATGCGGATCTGCGGGGAGAGGCCGGTCCCGCCGGCGTCGACGCTCACCTAGCGCTCAGCTCGCGCGTCCGGAGCCGGTGCCGGCTGCCGTGGCGGCCGATCCCGTGCCGCCCGACGGGGTCGCCGTGCGTCGCCGCTCCTGGACCAGGTGCCGCACCTGCGCCGCGCTCACCGGCCCGAACACCAGGGTATCGATGCGCAGCGCCGGCGCCATCGCCCCGGCCGCGACCTCGGGGCTGGTCTCCAGGCTGAAGCCGCCGTCGGCGGTCACCTCCCCGGGCCCGATCCCCAGCTCGTCGCGCAGCGCAGCCAGCAGGTCGTCGCCACCGGCGTAACGGCAGGCCGCGCAGGTGCAGACCGTGATGACGTGCCCCTCGGCCGGCAGCAGCCGGAAGCCGCCGAGCCCGGCCGCGCCGAAGACCTGCGCCCAGTGGATGGTCATCCGGTCGCTGATGATCCGCAGTGCGCGCTCGGGCAGGTAGCCGTAGCGCTCCTGCACGGCGGTGAAGATGGCGACCAGCGACTCGGGACGGGCCCCGAAGCCCTCCACCACGCCGGAGACCCACGGCTCGTCCACGGCCTCGTCCCAGCGCACCGCATTGCGCATCGGCCGCGCCGGCTGGCCGGCCCGCCGCCAGGCGTTCGGGTCCTTGCGCTCGTCGTAGATCTCTGGCATGCCGTAGCGGATGCGGTTGCCCTGCGTGTCGAAGCCGCTCATGTCGATCGCCTCGACCGGGCAGACCTGCGCGCACTGGAAGCAGACTTCGCACTTGTGCTCGCCGAACGGGTCGTAGATCAGGTCCAGCCGGCCGCGCCAGCGCTCCGGCATCTGCGGCCGCTCATCGGGGTATTGGAGCGTGACCTTGGGCGTCCAGAAGTTCTTGAGGGTGGTCCACATGCCCTTGGCGATGCCGCCGCCCGGAAAGGTCATCGGGTCAGGCCCCCACCACCGGCTGCAGGTTGAACGCCAGCACGATGCCGGCGGTGATGAACAGGTTGACGATGGCCAGCGGCAGCAGCCACTTCCAGGCCATGCCCATCAGCTGGTCGACCCGCACGCGCGGCAGGGTGGCGCGCATCCAGACCGCGACGAACACGAAGAAGTACGTCTTGGCGAAGAAGATGATGGCGCCCAGCACGGTGCCGATGATCCCGTCCGGCAGCTGGAAGAAGGGCGGCAGCCAGCCGCCGAAGAAGAGCGTCACCACGATGGTGCTCATGACGAAGAGCGCCACGTACTCGGCGAAGAAGAAGAACCCGAAGCGCATGCCGGAGTACTCGGTGGCGAAGCCGGCCACGATCTCGGAGTCGGCCTCGACCATGTCGAACGGGGTGCGGTTGATCTCGGCGGTGGCGGCGATGAAGAAGATGGGGAACGCCCAGAACTGCCAGAAGAAGCCCCAGCCGTTGACGCGCTGCCACTCCACGATCTCGGTGAACGAGAGGCTGCCGGTCAGGATCACGATCCCCACCACCGACAGGGTCAGCGGGATCTCGTAGCTCACCATCTGGGCCGCGCTGCGCAGGCCGCCCAGCAGGGAGTACTTGTTGTAGCTGGCCCAGCCGGCGACCAGCAGGCCGACCACCGACAGGCCAAGCACGGCAAAGAAGTAGACGACGCTGATCGACGACTCGATCGCCACCAGCCCCGGCGCGAAGGGGATGACCAGCATGCTCATGGCCGCCGCCATGAAGACCATCCATGGCGCCATGGTGAAGGTGGACCGATCCGCCTGGTCGGGCGTGGTGTCCTCCTTGGCCAGCACCTTGAAACCGTGGATCGTGCTCTGGAAGATGCCGCGCGGCCCGACCCGGTTCGGGCCGTAGCGCAGCTGCATCAGGGCGATCACCTTCAGCTCCAGCTGGATGACGATGAAGGCGGTCGGCACGGTGAGCACCAGCAGCAGGGTGGTGGCCAGCACGAAGCGGCCGACGCCCAGCAGCAGCTCGCCGATGTCCATCTACGCGTCCACGCTACTTGTCCACGCTACTTGTCCACGCCGCCCATGATCGGGTCCAGGCTGGCCATGACCGCCATGGTGTCGGCGATCAGGTGACCCGGCATCAGCACCGGCATGACCTGCAGGCTGATGAACGACGGGTCGCGCATGCGGAACCGATACGGGTTGGGGCCGCCATCGCTGATGGCGTACACGCTGTAGAAGCCGCGCGGCGACTCGACCGCGCCGAAGGCGCGCCCCGGCCGGGGCCGGATGATGCCGGGCACCTGGGCCTGCACCGGGCCGTGCGGCATCTTGTCGATGATCTGGTCGATCAGGTGCAGGCTCTGCTTGATCTCGGCCACCCGCTGCAGGTAGCGGGCGTAGGTGTCGCCGCCGGGCTGGGTGATGACGTCGAACTCGAGCTCGTTGTAGATCGAGTAAGGGTGCGCCTTGCGCACGTCGAACGGGACGCCGCTGGCGCGCAGGTTGGGTCCCGACACACCCAGGCTGATGGCCCGCTCGCCGGAGAGCATGCCCAGGCCCCGGGTGCGCTGCACGAAGATCTCGTTCTGGGTGATCAGCTGCTCGTTGTCGCCGATGCTCTTGTTGACGTTGACCCGCCAGCGCGAGAGGCGGTTGATGAACTCGTCGTTCACGTCCCAGTTCACGCCGCCGACCCGGAAGAAGTTGAAGAGCATGCGCTGGCCGGAGATGGACGACAGCAGGTCCACCACCTCGTCGCGGTTGATGAAGCCGTACAGGATCGGGGTCAGGCCGCCCATGTCCAGGGCCAGGAAGCCCATCATCAGGCCGTGGCTGAAGACCCGGTTCAGCTCGACCACCAGCGCCCGGATGTACTCGGCGCGCGGCGGGGCCTTGATGCCGTACAGCTTCTCGAAGGCGATCGCCGGCGCGTGCTCGTTGTGCATCGCCGACATGTAGTCCATGGGGTCGACGTAGGTCAGGACGGTGGTGTAGGTGGCGTTCTCGCAGAGCTTCTCGATGCCCCGATGCAGATAGCCCAGCACCACGTCGAGGTCGGTGACCACCTCGCCCCGGATCTTCACCACCAGCCGCATCACGCCGTGGGTCGACGGGTGCTGCGGCCCCATGTTCAGCAGCATCTCGCCCTCGCCCAACGAGTACATCTCCGCCTCGCGCTCGGTCTGCGGCGGGCGGTCCGGGATGCCGACCATCTCGAAGCCGGCGTACTCAGCCGGCGGGGTGCGTCCCGCGGCGGCATCGCCGGCGCCGGGGGCGCCGGTGCCCAGCGCGGCGGCCAGGCGCGCCTCCTCCTGCCGATCGAGGTCGATCGGGTCGGGGATGCGGGTCTCGGGCTCAGTGGTGGTCATCGGGGTCGGCTCTTGTCCGCATCGGTCTCGCCCGCCTCCGGGGCGGGGTGGGTCGCGGCGCCGCTGCCATTCGGGTTGTGCGGGTGCGGAGCCGACGAGCTGGTGGCCTGCTCTCGGAAGCGGCTGAGCTCCCACGTCTCCGGGCGCTCCAGCGGGACCACGCCGGCGGCCGGGGAGTCGGCGGCGTCATCGGGCAGGACGAAGTCCTTGCGCTGCGGGAAGCTGCGGTAATCGGGCGACATGTAGATCCGGCGCAGGTCGCGATTGCCGTCGAAGACGATGCCCATCATGTCGTACATCTCGCGCTCGTGGAACATGGCGCCCTCCCACAGGCCGGTGATGGTCGGAATGTGCGGGTCGGCGCGGTTCACACGGCAGCGGATGCGCAGCCAGGCGGGATGCAGGTCCGAGTACAGGTGGTAGACCACCTCGAAGTGCTCGGCCGGCCCGTAATCAACGGCGGCGGCGTCACCCAGCCACCAGAACTTGAGCTCCGGGTCGTCGCGCACGGTGGTCAGCAGCTCGATGTTGCGCCCGGCCTCGGCCGTCACCTCGACGGTGTCCTCGTCGGTCCACAGGCTCTCCGCCAGGTCGGGGAAGCGGTCGGTCAGCGCGCGGACCAGCGCACCCGCCGCGGCGGGTGCGGTCAGCGGACGTCTCCTTCCCAGGCGAGGCGCTGCGGGCCGCGGTCGACGTAGGTCGGCCACTGGCCGCGACGCTGCTTGACCAGCTCCTGCAGCTTGATCAGGCCGTAGATCAGCCCCTCGGGGCGCGGCGGGCAGCCCGGCACGTAGACGTCGACCGGCATGACCCGGTCCACGCCCTGCACCACGCTGTAGCTGCGCTTGAAGCGGCCGCCGGAGGTCGTGCAGGTGCCCATCGCCACGCACCACTTCGGCTCCGGCATCTGCTCCCAGAGGCGAACCAGCGGTCCGGCCATCTTGGTCGTCAGGGTGCCGGCCACGATCAGCACGTCCGCCTGCCGCGGGCTGGCGCGGAACGGGAACATGCCGAAGCGGTCGACGTCGTTCTTGGCGGTGGCCGTGCTCATCATCTCGATGGCGCAGCACGACAGGCCCGACAGCAGCGGCCAGAGCGAGTTGGCGCGGAT
>DATBME010000086.1:0-7298 GCA_036555005.1 Candidatus Limnocylindria bacterium
AGCGCGGAGCCGTAGCGCCCCACCGGGTCGGCGCCGAACTCGCGCGCGAACGCCCGACGGCTGACGCCCTCGATCCGCCGCAGCCCCAGCGCCATCGCCTCGAAGGCCGCGGTCGGCTCGTCCAGCCGCTCGGCGCCCGCCTCGGGCCGCTCCCCCGCCTCGAGCGCGGCCAGGTAGGCATCGAGGTCCCGCACGTTCCACGAGCGGGATCTTCCGTCGTAGGAGTGCGCCCCCGCACCGATCCCCGTGTACGGGCGCCGGTCCCAGTAGGCGCCGTTATGGCGTGACTCGCGCCCGGGCCGCGCCCAGGACGAGAGCTCGTAGTGGCGATAGCCTGCGGCGTCCAGCACCTCCTCGGCCATGGCGTACTGGGCGGCCGCCAGCTCGTCGTCCTGCCACGCGGCCATCCGGCGGCGCCAGCGCAGCGCGCCGGGACGCGGCGGCGCGGCCCACTCGTCGGGCGCCAGCGCCAGCTGCAGCGCGTACAGCGACAGGTGCTCCGGGTCCAGGCCGATTGCCCGGCGCAGCACCGTGCGCCAATGGCCCAACGTCTGGCCCGGGACGCCGTAGATCAGGTCCAGGCTGACGTTGTCGAAGCCGGCGGCCCGCGCCGCCCGATAGGCCGCGCGCACCTCGGCCGCGGTGTGGCCGCGGGCCAGCGCGCGCAGGTCGGCATCGCGCAGCGACTGCGCGCCCAGCGAGATTCGGGTGACACCGGCGCTCCGCAGGCCGCGCCAATCGGGCGCCTCGCGCCCGCTCGGATTGGCCTCCAGGGTGATCTCGGTGGGCGTGCCCACCCATCGGTCCAGCGCGGTCGCGATCAGGCCCTCCACCGCCTGAACCGGCAGCAGGGAAGGCGTGCCGCCACCGAAGTAGATGGTCGCCAGGCGTCCCGGCGACGGGCGCATGGCCATCTCCGACCGCAGCGCGGCGACATAGCGGGGGATGTCGTGTGCCCGACCGCCGACCGTCACGAAGTCGCAGTAGGCGCACACCAGCCGGCAGAACGGCACGTGGACGTACAGGTGGTGGCTCCCCGCAGGTGGCCGCGTCACGCCCGACATGCCCCCATCATCGCAGGGGTCAATGACCCATCCGATGCGGACCGAGTTCAGGGCGCGGCGGGCGCTCGCCGCCGCGCGTTGCGCAGCCGCGCCAGGCGGGCGTCCGTCGCGTCATCAGCTCCATCGGCCTCAGATCGGTCGCTGGCGCAGCCGACCTCCGGCGAAGGCGAGCAGCGCCGCGATCACCACGAAGTGGCCCACGATCGCCGGCACCACTGAGCCGGTCAGCACCGTGACCCAGCCGCAGGCGTAACCCAGGATCACCGAGGCGATCAGGAAGTACCACTGCCGCTCCCGCCATAGCCGCCGCTGGGCCAGGCCGTACAGCAGCGCCTGGATGATCACCGCCGTGCCGGCCGGGAGCTCGGCGAAGATGAGCAGGCCGAGCACGATCGAGCGGAACTGGAGCTCGTCGGCGACCGCGCTGGCGGCGGCGCCCAGCAGCCGGCTGGGCAGCAGCGACAGCGGCAGGGGGGTGATGCCGCCGTACCAGCGGAAGGCGAAGGCGATCCCGTTCAGCATGCCCACCACCGCGAAACCCAGCACCAGCGGCAGCATCTCGCCCTCGTCGGCGCGGGTCAGGAAGAGCTGGTCGCGGCCGTTGGGCAGGATGATGACGATGCCGATCGCGAACAGGATGACCAGGCCGTAGTAGCTGACCGGGCCGAGCCAGGGATAGCGATAGCGGAAGTAGTCGGAGCGCATGATCCGGTCGGCGTCGAACCGGAGCAGGACCAGGAAGATGGTGAGGCCCAGGGCGATCGAGAGGCGCAGGGCATCCTGGAAGTCCAAGGCTCAGGCCTCGTTCATGCGCAGCACCGCCAGGAACGCCTCCTGCGGGATCTCCACGGAGCCGATCCGCTTCATCCGCTGCTTGCCTTCCTTCTGCTTCTCCAGCAGCTTGCGCTTGCGCGTGATGTCCCCGCCGTAGCACTTGGCCAGCACGTTCTTGCGCATGGCCCGGATCGTCTCGCGGCTGATGATATGCGAGCCAATGGCGGCCTGGACCGGCACTTCGAACATCTGGCGCGGGATCAGCTCCTTCAGCTTCTCGACCAGCGCCTTGCCCTGCCGATAGGCGTTGGACCGATGCACGATGAGCGACAGCGCGTCCACCGGCTCGCCATTGACCAGCACGTCCAGCTTGACCAGGTCGCCCTCGCGGTAGCCGATGTACTGGTAGTCGAGGCTGGCGTACCCGCTGGTGCGGCTCTTGAGCAGGTCGTAGAAGTCGATGATCAGCTCGGCCAGCGGCAGCTCGAAGTGCATGTTGACGCGCTTCGGGTCCAGGTACTCCATGGTGCCGAACTGGCCACGCCGGTTGGTCACCAGCTCCATGATCTGGCCGATGTAGTCGGTCGGGGTGATGACCTGTGCCGCCACCCAGGGCTCGCTGATCGCCTCGATCTCGCCGGGATCCGGCATCTTGGCCGGGTTGTCGACCACCTCCTCGTCGGACCGATGGTGCAGCCGAACGCGGTACTCGACGCTGGGAGCCGAGGCCAGCAGGTCCAGGTCGAACTCGCGCTCCAGGCGCTCCTGCACGATCTCCAAGTGCAGCAGGCCCAGGAAGCCGCAGCGGTAGCCGAAGCCCAGCGCCACGCTCGACTCGGGCTCGTAGACGAAGCTGGCGTCGTTGAGGTGCAGCTTGTCCAGCGCCTCGCGCAGGAGCGGGTAGTCGTCGCCGCGCAGCGGGTAGAGGCCGGCGAACACGAGCGGCAGCGCCTCCTTGTAGCCCGGCAGCGGCTGGGTTGCGGGCTTGTCCGCATCGGTCAGGGTGTCGCCCACCCGTGCCTCGGCGATGCTCTTCAGGCCCGAGGCCACGTAGCCGACCTCGCCTGCTGCCAGGCTGCGGGCCGGGACCGGCTGCGGGCGGAAGTAGCCGAGCTCCAGGATCTCGCTCTCGGCGGCGGTGGCCATGAACCGGATCCGCTCGTGGTCATGGAGGGTGCCATTGGCGACGCGCACGTAGGCGACCACGCCCTTGTACTGGTCGTAGTGGCTGTCGAAGACCAGCGCCTGCAGCGGAGCCGATGCGTCGCCGCGCGGCGGCGGAACACGCTGCACGATCGCCTCCAGGACCCCGTCAACGCCAGTACCGTCCTTGGCCGAGGCCAGGATCACCTCCTCGCGCGGGATGGCGAGCGTGTCCTCCAGCTCGGCGATCACCATCTCCGGATCGGCGCTCGGCAGGTCGATCTTGTTGATGACCGGGATGACAACCAGGTTCTGCTGCATGGCCAGGTGCACGTTGGCCAGCGTCTGGGCCTCGATCCCCTGGCTGGCGTCGACCACCAGGATCGCTCCCTCGCAGGCCTGCAGGGAGCGGCTGACCTCGTAGCTGAAGTCGACGTGCCCGGGCGTGTCGATCAGGTTGAGCGCGTAGGTCCGGCCGTCCGCGGCGTCGTACTGCAGCCGCACCGCGCGGGCCTTGATGGTGATCCCCTTCTCACGCTCCAGGTCCATCGTGTCCAGCACCTGGCTGGTCATCAGGCGCTTGTCGATGGTGTGCGTCATCTCCAGCAGCCGGTCGGCGAGCGTCGACTTGCCGTGGTCGATGTGCGCCACGATGCTGAAGTTGCGGATGCGGTCCTGGGGGATCACGGGGAGGAACGTTAGCGCGCGCCCGCCCGCCTCGAATGCGCTCACCCGCGCCTCGTCCTTCTGCGCGCACCAACCTGGGTGGTGTTAGAGGTGGATCTGCCACCTGCCGGGCCTCATGGAGCCTCCACCCACGCACGGATGGGCCGGCCCGATGGCGCGATGGAGTCAGGAACTCGGCGTACCACTACCTCGGTTGGTGAGCGCAAGCGATTCGGCCGCCACGGACCCTTAGCACCAACTCCACTGGTGAGCGCAAGCCACGAGCGGTCTGGGCAGAGCGGACTAGCTGCTCCGCCGGGGGCCGACCTCGGTGATGCCGTTGACAGTGCGGTAGTCGCTGTACCACGTGTCCTCGTGGATGATGTTCCCCTGGGCGTCACGCACCCATCGGGTCACCACCGCGTTGAAGCCGTCGTGCGGATATTCGACCCGGACGGCGGAGCCCGGCGGCAGGTCGGGGTTGACCACCGTTGTCTCGATGGCGGTGCCGTGATTGCTGGTGGTCGGGGCCGATAGCGTGACCGTCCGTCCATCGGGGATGCCCCAGATGTCGAAGCGCACGAAGCCGTTGCCGGGATAGCCGCGAATGACGATCGGGTTGGCGGTGTCGTTGCGGAAGGTCATGTCCTGCGCCCAGGTATCGGTCTTCAGGACGGTTGCGTCCAGGCCGACCGGGTAGCGCTCGATGTAGTAGGAGTGGTTCTCGCGTGCACCGATCTCCAGGCCCGCCCGCATGGCGGCGTTGAAGAGCGTGGTCGAGGTGGAGCAGATGCCGCCCGCGATCGCGCCGTTGGCCACGCTGCGGCCGCCGATGATCGCGCCGCCGTACCCGTAGCCGCGCTCCAGGGTGACCGGACCGATGCCGTTCCAGAAGCTGAACCACTCGCCCGGCGCCACGATTCTGCCGTCCAGGTCGGCTGCCGGGATGTTGATGTTGGCGCCCCAGAAGTTGCCCTCGCCGGGGATGTAGTACGTCGTCCATGTGGACAGCCGCTGCATCTCGGGCGCCGCTGCGCGCGCCTCGGCATTCGTGACCTCCGGCGCGATGACGCCAATCGCCAGAGCGGCCGTCGGCTGCGGGGAGCCCGCCGCCCGCTGCTCGAGCGCGGCCACCACATTGGCCAGGGTCGCCTTCGTCTTAAGCTTGCGACCCTGCTCACCCGGGAAGAACCCGACGATGCCGCTCCCGCCCCAGGCAAACGAGGCGTTGCGCGGCACCACCGCCACCCGATCGGCGGCCGGGCGGAGGAGCCTGGCAAGGGCCTTCTCATCCAGGGCGGGGCCCCAGCCAGCCTCGCCGCGGTCCCGGAACATCACGATCGAGGCGAGCTTGGGGGCCGAGATCTTCAGCCCGTCACCGCCACCGGTCAGGCTCAGCTGCCGCGACGTCATCCAGTTGGCGGTGATCGCGGCCGCCAGCGCCTCACGGGTAGTGACCTCCGGATCGTCGTGGGCGACGGGGACGGTGATCGCGAAATCGCCGCGTGCGCCGGGCAGTTGCTCGTTGAGAGCCTGGCGGAGGCCCTCGGCATCGACCGTGACGCCGGTCACGGCGGGCCTGCCCACGAAGCCATCGGCCTTGCGGAACTTCACTCGGCCGTCCGCAGCCGGGTGGTCATAGGCCGCCACGACGGTTGCCACCACCTCGTCGATCGACGCGGAGTCCAGGACCACGCCGGTCTCGGCCAGCGCTGTCGGGTGAGTCAGCGTGCGCAGGCGTCCCACGCCGTCGAACAGCGGGTTTCCACTGCGCGCCACAGCGAATGCGGCGTCGACTGATGCTTCCAGATCGTAGGAGCGAGCGAGGTCGGCGACCGGGATTCGTCGCTCGAGGTCATCGACCTGCAGCGTGACGGTCCCATCGCTCAGCGACGGGAGCTGCGCCTCTAGGCGCTCGAGGGCGGCCTCGCGGTCCAGCCCGCCGACCTCGATACCGGCCACGCTGACACCGGGCAGCACGCGATTGGCGTGGGTAAGGGCAAGGCTGGCCGAGGCGCCGGCGATGGCCAGCAGGCCGAGCATGAGCGTGATGAAGAAGCCGAAGAAGAACCCGCGACGCACCGGCCCCGGGCGGAGCAGCACGCGCGGTCGGGCGAGGGCGGTGAGCGTCGTCATCGGTCGGGAGCGGTCATTCCGTGCACTGATTGACAGGCCGACCTAAGCGGCGAGGCTGCGATGCGATACGTCGACAGGCCTGTTCCTCCCAGAGACGCCGTGGCACCCGACGGCGTTGCACGGTCCACATTCCAGAGCGGGCGTGCTGGGGGGATTCTGGCGGTTGCGGGCGCGGCTGTCGAGCGACGATGGTCCCAGCCAGGGGCGGCCCGGGCGGCGGGCCTGGCCGTTTGGCCGGGGCAGGGGTCGGTGCTATACTCGCCAGCGAGTCGCCGCGCTTTGCCGGCGCTCATTTCATGCTCCCCTATTCTGAGGTTCGTTCGTGGCAAGAAAGGCTCGCACCTGGAAGGGCGCGCGCACCCCACAGGCCCTGAAGCGCGTTCGCCAGGAGCATCGCCGCCGCGCCGTCAACCAGCGCACCCGCAGCCAGGCCAAGACGCTCGTCCAGCGCGCCAACGCGATCGCGCTCGGCCGCGCGGAAGGCGATGGCACGGAGGCCGTGACGGCTGCCATCAGCGCGCTCGACCGCGCCGCCGAGAAGGGCATCATCCATCGCAATAACGCCGCCCGCCGCAAGAGCCGGCTGATGGCCAAGGCCAATGCGGCCCACTTGCTCGAGGGCGCGCAGGTTGAGGCGGGACCGAAGAAGCGCTCTGCCGCGACCAAGACCGCGCAGCGCAAGAAGGTCGCCGCCGCCAAGGCCTCGAAGGCCGCCAGCGCGCGCGCCGCCGACCGGCCGCGCACCGCCGCCGGCAAGGCGAAGGTGGCCGTCACGCGCGCCACGCGCGAGTCAGCCGCCGCCCGCCGGCGCAAGCAGACCGAGACCGACGGCGAGGCTCCGGCCGAGTCCTAGCGAGTCTTTAGGCTGAGGCCGGCTCGCCGCTGGCTGGCTCGTTCGAGTGACGAGCCGGCGACCAGAAGACCAGGACCTCCAGGTCTTCCGTGATGTCGACGAACCGGTGGTCGACCCCGCTCGCCACGAAGGCGACCGATCCTGCGCTCACGGTCGTCGCTGCACCGTTAGTGACCAGCGTCGCGCGCCCGCCGATGACGTAATAGACCTCGTCCTCGGTATGCGGCTGCTGCGTGTCGACGGACCCCGCCGGCCAGCGCGCGACGGTTAGGCTCAGCGACTGGGACGGCGACCGGAAGAACTCGGCGTAGTCGTGCTCGTCGCGCGAGAGGCGCGCCAGTTGGTCGGCGACGCTGACGACGTCAGGCATCGGCCCCGCGATACTGGGCGAAGGCACGCCGCCCGGCGTATTCGGCGGCATCAGCCAGCTCCTCCTCGATCCGCAGCAGGCGGTTGTACTTTGCGATCCGCTCACCGCGGCTCATGCTGCCGGTCTTGATCTGCCCGGTGTTCAGCGCCACCACCAGGTCGGCGATGGTCGTGTCCTCGGTCTCGCCGGAGCGATGGCTGATGACCGCCGTCCAGCCGGCACGCTGCGCCATCTCGACGGCCTCGATCGTCTCGGTCAGCGTGCCGATCTGGTTCAGCTTGACCAGGATGCT
>DATBME010000105.1:0-18955 GCA_036555005.1 Candidatus Limnocylindria bacterium
GCTAGTGCGGCTGCAGTGCGCGCCTGAGAAGTTCCTACATGGCCGCGGCCGATAGCGTGAACCACACGGGGCATCTGACTAGCCGGCGACGCCCCAGGGTCGATGAGGCTCAGTCGCGGACGAACCCCTCGCGCACCTGGACCGTGGCGTTGGGCTGGCTGGCCAGCGATGGCCACTCGGCGGCCATGGCCACGACCTCGTCCATGGAGTCGGCTTCGACGATCACGAAGCCGCCCAGGATCTCCTTTGACTCCAGGAACGGCCCGTCGATGGTGACCACGCCCTCGCCCTGCCGGCCCGGCCGGAGCGTTTTGACCACTGGCGGATAGGCAAGCTCCTCACCGCCGACGATCTTGTCGCGGTACCGGGCGAACCACTCCCGGTGGCGTTCGACATCGGCCGCCTGTTCCGCCTCGGGCCAGGCCTCCCAGGCGGTGGCATCGGCGGGGTCGACCCAGGTGAAGATCACGTAGCGCATCTGTCAGAAGTCCCCTGTGCTGCGGCGCGTTCGCTCGAACGCGCTCCGAACGGTACGACGCCCCGTACCCCGTTGGACTCGACAAATCGGCGGGCGGTGTGAATTCGGCCGTTTCGGGCGGCCGGACGTTGGATGATGCGCGGCACCAGGGCGCCGCGGAGGGCCCGAGCACGAGGAGGTCGTCACGATGGCGGAAGCCATGCACCGCGAGCTGAAGGGCGTCGGTTACGAAGTCTTCATCCTGCTGCTGTCGATCCTGTCGGTCGTCAACCTGGTCGTCGTGGCGGTCGGGACGTTCATCGGCCGCTACGAGGGTCCGGCACTGGAGGTGGTGCTCGCCATGGACACCATCATCACGCCCTTCTTCGTGTTCGACTTCTTCTACCGGCTCCTGACTGCCTCGTCGCGGCGCGCCTACTTCTTCCGTGGTTGGGGCTGGGCCGATCTGCTGGCGATCATCCCCTTGTTCCGCATCTTCCGCATCTTCCGCATCGTGCGGGTCGCCACACTGCTGCGGGAGTACGGCACGCACCGCTTCATGGCGGACCTCCTCGAGGCACGGGCGTCCGCGACGTTCCTGTTGACGATTTTCCTGGTCATCCTGGTGCTGGAAGCCGCCGGCGCCTCGATCTACTACGTGGAGCAGGGTGATGCACAGGCCAACATCGGGTCGGCCGGCGATGCCATCTGGTGGGGCCTGGTGACCATCACCACGGTGGGCTACGGCGACCGCTTCCCGGTGACGCCGGAGGGGCGGATCATCGGCACCTTCCTCCTCATGTCCGGCATCGGGCTCTTCAGCGTGCTGACCGGCTTCATCGCCAACGTGTTCCTGGCGCCGCCGGCCAAGCCGCGCGTCTCGCGACCTTCGGACGATCCGCGTGCCGCCATCGCGGCCGTTCGCGCGCTGCTGGCCGAGCAGGAGAAGCGGACGGCCGTGATCCGCGAGCACCTTGACGAGCTGGAGCGGAGCGTCAAGCTCAAAGCCCAAGCCACCGGATAGCAGCCGGCTCTAGGGCTCGTCCTATCCGGAATCCCAGTCGTCCGTCCTGAGCATAAAGATCACCCTGAGGCCGTCGCTGTTTTCCCGAGGTCCTGTTCGGATCGAGTCGACGATGGCGCGGGCCTCGGCCAGATCGCTCTCGCTTGTGCCGGGTTCTGTCGAGATTTTGACCGTGACCGACGTCCCCTCGAGGTCGAGGGTCCACGACTCATCATGATCGTTGATCTGTCGGTAGATGCCTTCCTGCCCAGCGATGGTGACCGGCGTCCCGCCACGGTTGTAGTCGACCCCTCCGGGAACGACATAGATCTGGATATCGACGTCGCCCGACCCGTATCCGTTATGCATCCAGCCAAGATTGCAGGAATTCGATCCCCGTGGCCCACCGCACCGGGATCCGTCCAACGAGTACCAGCCCGCTGGGTTCCGGATTGTAGTCGGCCAGCCGGAGACGAGCCTGCTCGGCGGGGCGGACGCGGCGGGGGCAGACGCAACGGGCGGGCTGGGCGTCGCGGACGAGGCTGACGCGCTGGGGCTCGCAGGACCTGGTGCCGGACCAACATCCGGAATACGCACAACGAGGCCGATGCCGACCAGCACGATCACGGCGACCGCTGCGGCACCGAGGGCCAGCGGGACAGATCGGTGCATCCACGGGAATCTCCGACCTGTCAGACGTCCCTCAAGCGAGGCGGAGTCATCTTCGGGGATCGCTGCGATGCGGGCCCGGAGCGTGGCGGACGGAGGGTCGGGCAGCTGCCGGAGGTCGACGCGGAGGCGACGCTCAAAATCGTGGTCAGTCATCCTTGGGTTCCCTTCAGGTCGTCCTCGTCGAGTCCAGCGCGCAGCTCGCGCAGGCCACGGTGCAGCCGCGACTTCACCGTGCCCGACGGCACGCCGAGTCGAGCCGCGATCTGATCGATGCTTAGGTCGCGATAGAAGCGCAGCGCCACCACCACCTTCTGATCCGGCGCCAGGCGCGCCAGCGCCGGCCACAGCTGTGCTCGGTCGTGGGTGGTGGCGTAGGCGTCCGAGGCTCGCAACTCCAAATCGGGTGATAGGTCCTGAGTGCGCCGTCGGGCAACGTGCCGCAGGCGGTTCCGGCAGGTGTTGACCAGGATCCGGTCGAACCAATGTTCGAAGAGTCCCTGGTCGCGCAATGTTGCCCACTTGCGCCAAGCAGTCACGAAGGCGTCGTGGGTGGCATCCTCCGCTTCCGCGCGATGGCCCAAGATCAGATAGGCGAGGCCATAGCTCGCGTCGAGGTGCTTATCGGCGAGGATGCGAAAGGCGTCGGCGCGAGCGCTCGGGTCGCTGGCTTTGACCCCGTCCTGCTCTGCCATGGCCGCGACCTTACCTGTCTCCATTGCACATACGACAACTGGAGCGGCCAAATCGTTCCCACGGCGCCAAAAGCAATTGCCTTGCTATCCGTAATGCGGCTCCGTGGCGGCGTGACCTATCCGCCAGGACGGTGAGCGGCAGGCGTCACCGGCCTACCCCGACCGTGCGTCAGGTACGTAGGGTGCGCTCGACGGCCACGGGCGATCTGACGGAACGACCGTGCAGTTGCCGTCGATGTACAGGGAGCCGTTCGGGCATTCGCCATAGCCTGTGTTAATAGGTGTCCAGTCCGCGTTCGGCGGAGCTTGATCCGCGGGGACGCCACCGGCCGGCATCTCGACGCAGCCGCCGCCGTTATAACCCTGGCGGTCCAACACCCATCGCGGCCACACGCCGTCGCATACAACGCTCCTCGATTCAAACAGGCTGCAGGCAGATAGCGCCACGCCTGCGGAAAGCAGTAGCACTACGATCGTGGACCACAGCCGTGCCGAGGCGCGCGCGGCGGCGACGTTCCCTGCTCACCATCTTCCTGGCGGCCTTGTCGTGTTCGCCCGGTGGGATTACGCGCCGTCCCGCGAACATTGGCGACCCGGCGGCCGTGGCACGGCCGCAGTTGATGCAGGGCTGGGTCGGGACCGAGGGGGCTTGGTCCACTGAGCCGATGCTGCGCCACCCGGATTGCGCAGTCAACAAGGGGAGGGCCGGGTCCAACGGATTGCCCGCCAGGCTGGCGAGCTATGCGAACGCCAGCAACGATCTGATCCGTCATCCCCGAGCTAGTTCCCCAGCTCGTCGGGAAACGAAGGCATCTGCGCCGTGCAGGCAGCATTGACAACGGGTCGAACGATTCGCCTACTTGGCGCCCTCATCATTGTTAGACGGGTCCAGACAAGCCCGTCGGGAGGGCGCATGGACCGAACGATGGTGGAGCGAGCCCGCTCAGGCGACCACGAAGCGTTCGCCGATCTGGTGCACCAGGTCAGCGACACACTTCTCGGTGTTGCACGGCGAATCCTCCGCGATCCGGGTCTCGCCGAGGACGCGCTGCAGAACGCCCTGGTGACCATCTGGCGCAAGCTCCCGCATTTGCGGGAGCCAGACCGCTTCGAGGGATGGGCCTTCCGGATCTTGGTGCACGCCTGCTACGCGGAGGCACCACGCAATCGACGTTGGACGTCAACCATTCGCGTGCTGCCAGCCGATCTGGTGAGCTCGGTGGACGACGTCAAGAGCATCGCCGACCGCGATGAGCTGGAGCGCGCGTTCCGGCAGCTCTCGCTCGACCAGCGGGCGGTGTTCGTCCTCCATCACCACGTGGGTCTTCCCCTGGTGGCGGTGGCTGAATTGCTCGGCATCCCAGACGGCACGGCACGATCGCGGCTGCACTATGCAACCCGAGCCCTGCGGGCCGCCTTCGACGCATCTAGCGAACCCAACACCGAAGTCAAACAAGGACGACCGGCATGAACGACCAACGTGACTTTGAGCGGGCCACCAAGGACTGGCTTGAGGCCGGCACCGACGTAACTCCCCCGCATGTCATCGACGCCGTATTGCTGGCTGTCCGCAGCACACCGCAGGAACGGGCTCTTAGAGTCCCGTGGAGGACGCCCATCATGAACAAGCTTGCGATCGGCCTGGGTGCCGCTGCCGTGGCCGTCATCGGCATATTCCTTGGCGCTCAGCTTCTGGGTACACCGACCAACCTCGGCGGACCGGGCGCAGAGCCAAGCGCTACTGTCGAGGCGTCCGCGACATCGGAGCCGACCGTTTCTCAGGAAGTGCGCACGCTCACGTTTGACATCGAGCCGATGGCCACGGGGGGCGAGGCCCATGGCACAGTGGTCGTCGACATCGCCGGAGGCGGGTACACCATGACGATCACCGTAGAAAACCTCGAACCCAATGGACGGTACCCGATCCACATGCTCGCCGGGCAGTGCCCCAACCCGAAGACCCCGAGTCAGGCCAACCCCGAGGGGTTCGCTGTGATTATCGTGCAGCAGACGCCCGCCGACGAGAGCGGGACGCTGACGTACGAGAAGCAGTTCCAGGGGCTGTGGGAGATCCCCGCGGAGGGACGCACGCTAGCGATTGGCGGGCGCTACCCTGCCAAAAGCAACACGAACATCGCCTGCGCTGACCTAACGGAGTAGGCCAGGGTCGCCTGCACCCCCGGAGGGGTCCGAAGTTGAGCGGATCAGCCTACCGCTGCGTGGGCGGCTCCGGTAGCAATCGTGTAGCAAACGAGGCGGCCGTCCCCGTACAGGGCGGCCGCCTCGGGTCTCAGTCCGAACGGCAACGAATGCCGACGGACCCTGTAGGACCCCCTAGTAGTCCATGCCGCCCGGCGGCATGCCGGGCATGGCCTTTTCCTTCTCGGGGATGTCGGTCACCACCGTCTCGGTGGTCAGCATCAGCGCCGCGACCGAGGCCGCGTTCTCCAGCGCGGAGCGGGTCACCTTGGCCGGATCGATGATGCCGGCCACGAACATGTCGGTGTACTCGCCCTTCTGGGCGTCGAAGCCGTTGCCGGGCTGCAGCTTGCGCACCGCTTCGACGATGACCGAGCCCTCACTGCCGGCGTTGACCGCGATCTGGCGCAGTGGCTCCTCCAGCGCACGGCGCAGGATGGCCACGCCGATTGCCTCGTCGCCGAGTGCCTCGACCTTGTCGAGGGCCGGGCTGGCGTGCACCAGGACCGATCCACCGCCGGCAACCACGCCCTCCTCCACGGCCGCGCGGGCCGCCGAGAGCGCGTCCTCGATGCGGTGCTTCTTCTCCTTCAGCTCGACCTCGGTGGCCGCGCCGACCTTGAGCACCGCCACGCCGCCGGAGAGCTTGGCCAGGCGCTCCTGGAGCTTCTCGCGGTCGAAGTCGCTGGTGGTGTCATCGATCTGCAGCTTGATCTGCGACTTGCGCGCCTCGATGGCGCTCGAGTCGCCCTTGCCCTCGACGATGGTGGTCGTGTCCTTGGTGGCGGTTACGCGACGCGCCTGGCCCAGGTCCTCGATCTGGACGCTGTCCAGCTTGCGACCCAGCTCCTCGCTGATGACCCGCGCACCGGTCAGGGTGGCGATGTCCTCGAGCATGGCCTTGCGGCGGTCGCCGAAGCCCGGTGCCTTGATGGCAAGCACGTTCAGCGTGCCGCGCAGCTTGTTGACGACCAGGGTCGGCAGGGCCTCGCCATCCACGTCCTCGGCGATGATCAGGAGCGGCTTGCCCTGCGCGACGACCTTCTCCAGGGTCGGCAGGATGTCCGCGACGGCGCTGATCTTCTTGTCGGTGACCAGGATCAGGGGCTGGTCGAGCACGGCCTCCATGCGGCCGCCGTCGTTCGAGGTGGCCATGTAGGCGGACAGGTAGCCGCGGTCGAGCTGCATGCCCTCGACGTACTCGACGTCGAGCTTCAGGCCCTGGCTCTCCTCGACGGTCACCACGCCGTCCTTGCCGACCTTCTCCATCACCTCGGCGATCAGCTCACCGATCTCCGTGTCGCGCGCGCTGATGGCGGCGATGTGGGCGATGTCGTCCTTGCTGTCGACCGGCTTGCTCAGGCGCTTGATGTCGTCGACCACGGCGGTCACGCCGCGCTCGATGCCGCGCTTCAGGCCCATCGGGTTCGCGCCGGCGGTGACGTTCTTCAGGCCCTCGGTGACGATCGCCTGGGCGAGCACGATGCTGGTGGTGGTCCCGTCGCCGGCGATGTCGTTGGTCTTGGTCGCGACCTCCTCCAGCAGCTGGGCGCCCATGTTCTCGTAGGGCTCTTCCAGCTCGATGTCGCGCGCGATGGTCACGCCGTCATTGGTGATGGTCGGCGCACCGAACTTCTTGTCGAGGAGCGCGTAGCGGCCGCGGGGGCCCAGGGTCACCTTGACGGCATCGGCCATCTTGTCGACCCCGCGCTTCAGGGAGCGGCGCGCCTCCTCGTCGAATTGGAGCTGCTTCGGCACGGTTGTTGTCGTCCTCCTTGCGTCCCGCGCTGCGCGCGGGCCTTGAACTCAGGCGAGTGGCGCGCTGCCTACTCGATGACTGCCAGGACGTCCTTCTGGGAGAGGATCAGCAGCTCCTCGTCATCCAGCTTGAACTCCGTCCCGGCGTACTTCTGAAACAGGATCTTCTGGCCCACCTCGACGTCCATCGCCTCACGCGAGCCGTCATCCAGGGTGCGGCCGGGGCCGATGGACAGGATGGTGCCCTCCTGCGGCCGCTCCTTGGCGGTGTCCGGCAGGACGATCCCGCTCTTGGTCATCTCCTCCCGGGGAGTGGGGCGCACGACGATCCTGTCGCCTAGGGGCTTGAGGGCAGTCGCAGTTACGCTGACCGTCATTGGTGCGTGGTGCCTCCTTGGTTTTCCAGCCGATTTGATCTGGCGATTCCACGGGAGGCCGCTGCGGCCACTGGGACCGGCGCTGCTGGCACTCGACCGTGGAGAGTGCTAATGATCGTAGCGGCTGCGTGAGCACGCTGTCAAGGTGGACCGATGCCTCCGCCGCACTTCGTCATGGGCACGCTGAACGCCCCGGCTGAGCCGGGGCGTTCAAGTTGCTGAGGGACCGCCCGTTCAGGCGGGGCGGATCGTCAGGGAGAATCCGCTCGCATCGGGGGTCGTCGTGTTATCCGTCGTCCCGCCGTTGTTGAAGACCAGCAGCCACACCAGCAGCGCGATGACGAGCACCGCCACCAGGATGCCGACGATGAAGCCATAGCCGGTGCCGTCGCTCGTCGGCTGCGGCTCCGCGCCGCCGGTGTTGTTGACGTTGACTTGGCTCACGCCTCGTCCTCCATCTTCATTCGTGCGCGCTTGGGGACGCGTACGAGGCGCGGTGACGATGCAAGGCCCATGCCACGGCCAACCGACGGCTCAGCCGCCGAGCAGGCGATCGTAGGCAACCCCCACCTCACTGGCGATCTGCTCCGCAGGCACGTTCCTCAGGCGGGCGAGCTCCACGGCGACGCGCACGGCGGTGGTCGGCTCGTTGCGCGCTGCGGCGCCGCCCGGCGCCAGCCACGGCGAGTCGGTCTCCACCAGGAAGCTGCCCGCCGGGATGCGGCTGGCGGCCTCGCGCGGCCCCGCCGCCTTGCCGAAGGTCAGCGGCAGCGCGAACGAGATCAGGAAGCCGGCGCCGGTCATGTCGAGTGCCATCGTCGTGTCGCCGGAGAAGGCGTGCAGGACGCCGCGCGGAACCGCAGCTGGTCGCTCCGGGCCGCGCCACGCGAGCAGGGCGGCGCGAATGTCGTCGTGCGCGTCACGGTCGTGGACCAGCACCGGCTTGCCGACCGCCGCCGCCAGTGCCAGCTGGCGCTCGAACGCCCGGCGCTGCACGTCGGGCGGCGAGAGGTTGCGGAAGTAGTCGAGCCCGATCTCCCCCACCGCCGCCACATCCGGCGTTCCGGCCATGGTGGCCAGCTCCGCCCAGTCAGTGTCGGAGGCGTCCGCCGCGAAGTGCGGATGGATGCCCACTGCGCCATGGACGGTTGCCGGATGCTGACGCGCCAGGTCGACCGCGCGGCGCGACGAGGCGAGGTCGTAGCCTGGCACCAGCAGTCGCTCGACGCCGGCCGCGGCGGCACGCGCCAGCACCGCGTCCCGATCAGCGTCGAAGGCGGGATCCTGGAGGTGGCAGTGCGAGTCGACCAGCCCGGGCAGGCGCACCGGTACGCCGCGTGGGCTCAGGACAGAACCTCGATCGCGGCCTCGTCGGGCAGCTCGACCCGCGGGAAGAGGGGCACGGGCTCGGCCACGCGCATGGCGCGCTCGTCGCCGCCCCAGGCGACGGCATCGGCCAGCGCGGTCGTTCCGGGGGCGAGGCCAAGCTGCGCGTGCAGGTTTCGGGCCGCGGTGGGCGTGAACGGCGCCACCAGGTGGCCCAGGATGCGGCAGGTCTCGGCCATGGCCGCCAGCACCTGGCCCAGTCGATCGGTGTCCCCCGCCTTGGCCAAGACCCAGGGCGCCTGCGACTCGGCGTAGCCGTTGCCGGCGCGCACCAGGTCGATCATGGCCGCCAGCGCCTCGTCCAGGTGCTGCCGGTCCATGGCCTCGCGGTAGCCGGCCCAGGCGCGCGCGGCCGCGGCGCGCAGGTCGGCGTCCGCCTCGGCATCGGTCTCGACCAGGCCCGGCAGCTGGCCGTCGAGGTAGCGATTGGCCATGCTGACGGTGCGATTCAGCAGGTTGCCGAGGTCGTTGGCCAGGTCGGCGTTGTAGCGGCGCACCAGGCCGTCCAGCGTGATGTCGGCGTCGCGATCGAACGGGATCTCGCGCAGGACGAGGTAGCGGATGCCGTCGACGCCGAACAGGTCGACCGCGGTGTCGGGATCCAGCACGTTGCCGCGGGTCTTGGACATCTTCTCGCCGCGCAGCAGCATGAAGCCGTGGGCGAACACCTGTCGCGGCAGCGGCAGGCCGGCGCTCATCAGCATGGCCGGCCAGTACAGGCAGTGGAAGCGGGTGATGTTCTTGCCGATCACATGCAGGTCGGCGGGCCAGAAGCGCTCGAACATGGCCGGGTCGTCCGGGAAGCCGGCACCGGTCACGTAGTTGGTCAGCGCGTCGAACCAGACGTAGATCCGATGCTCCGGATCCCCCGGGAACGGGATCCCCCACGATCCACCGGCGCGGCTGACGCTGAAGTCGCGCAGACCCTCCTTCAGCCAGCCCAGCACCTCGTTGCGGAAGTGCTCCGGTTCGCAGAAGGACGGGTTCTCCTCGAACAGCCGCTCCAGCTTCTCCTGGTAGCGTGACAGCGCGAAGAAGTAGTTCTCCTCCTCCAGCCACTGCAGCTCCAGGGTCGGGTGATCCGGACAATGCCCGTCGACGATCTGGGCTTCGGTCTTGAACTCGTTATCGCCGGGGCAGTACCAGCCGGCGTACGTGCCCTTGTAGATGTCGCCCGCCGCCTGGGCGCGGCTCACCATCTCGATCGAGGCCCGAACGTGGTCCGGGTCGGTGGTGCGGATGAACCGGTCGTAGCTGATGTCGAACCGATCGAAGGCGGCGCGCCAGACCCCCGCCCACTCGTCGACCAGGTCCTTCGGCTGCTTGTGGTGCTCTCGTGCCATCGGCTCCACCTGCGCCGAGTGCTCGTCCATGCCGGTCAGGAACCTGGTCTCCTGCCCCAGGGCGCGGTGATAGCGCGCGATGGCATCGGCCCCGATCGCCTCGAACAGCGAATGCAGTGGCGGCCCCGGGCTCGGGTAGAAGATGGCGGTGGTCAGGTAGTAGCGATCATCCATGGGCGTCCCGGCGCTAGTGCGTTCGGCCCTTCGGCCAGTACAGCTCCTTGCGGATCTGCTCGGCCGGGAAGCCGCGAGCGGTGGCCATCTCCTCCACCGCGCTGACCATCTCCGGATTGCCGCACAGGTACAGCGTGGCGTTGCCGGGCATGAGGCCATGCTCGTCCATCTGCGCCTCGATGATCGCCTCCACTCGGCCGGTCAGGCCGGTCCACTCCGGGCAGAGCTGGGGACGCGAGACGGTGGCCACATAGCGCAGCGGGAAGGTGCCATCGTCGACCAGGTGCTGCAGCTCTCCGCGCCAGGCCAAGTCGTGGTCGTAGCTGACGCCATGCAGCAGCACGACATCGCGTTGCTGCCCGTTGGCGCGCAGCGTGTCGAGCATGCTCATGAACGGCGCCAGGCCGGTGCCGGTCGCCACCCAGAGGCAGGTGTTGCCGTCGTCCTGCAGCAGGAACTTGCCTTTGGGGCCCTTGATGTTGATGGGATCGCCCAGCGTCAGCTGCCACAGCAGCGGGGTGAAGCCACCGCCCTCGACCAGCCGGATGAAGAACTCGTATTCGGACAGATCCGTGGCGGGCGAGGAGATGGACATCGGGCGCTGCACGAGCTTGCCCTCCGGCCCCATCAGGCCCAGGGTGGCGTACTGGCCCGGGGCGAAGGGAAAGGGCTCTTCCAGCGCCTCGACCCCGCACACGACGAGGCCATCGGC
Source organism: Candidatus Limnocylindria bacterium (assembly GCA_036555005.1). Taxonomy (GTDB): domain Bacteria; phylum Chloroflexota; class Limnocylindria; order QHBO01; family QHBO01; genus DASSCW01. Next base: position 10,774 of record DATBME010000105.1, read on the forward strand.
GATCTCCTCCCACCGACTCAGGCGCCCGTTGTACGGGTAGCTCTCGCTCACGCGCAGGACCTCGCGGCGCGGGTGCCGGCGACAGGATTCCGGCCCGCGGCCGTGCGATTTGGGCGGCCAGTATACCGATGGACCGGGCGCCGCCCGACCGTCACACGATTGGCACATGGCCGTCACGCCCCCGTCGCGCCGGACACCAATGCTGGGGATCTTCCCAACCACAGAGGAGGTCACAGCATGCGTTCCAGACGTTTCGCGCTGCTGCTCGCCGTTGCGAGCGTCGTGTCGCTCATCACGGCAGGTGCTGTCGCGGCCGGCGGGGCCGGTGGCGGCTCGGATCGCGCCGTCTTTGCGCAGAGCAACGACGCCACCGGTAATGCCGTTCTCATGTTCGCGCGGCAGGCGGATGGAACCCTGTCCGCGCCGACCAGCTTCTCCACCGGCGGCCTCGGCACCGGCGCCGGTCTCGGGTCACAGGGATCGGTGGTGCTCAGCCGGAACGAGCGCTGGCTGCTGGCGGTCAACGCCGGAAGCGACGACGTCTCGCTGTTTGCGGTGGGCGAGCATGGGCTCCAGCTGCGCGACCGCGACGCCACGCACGGCGACATGCCGATCAGCGTCGCCATCCATCATCGGCTGGTCTACGTCCTGAACGCGGGCGGCGACGGGACCATCTCGGGCTTCCGCCTGACGGATTCCGGGACGCTCCGCGCCATCCGCCAATCCAGCCGTCCGCTCAGCGCCCCGGGCGCCGGACCGGCGCAGGTTTCGTTCACGCCGGATGGAGATCGGTTGGTCGTGACCGAGAAGAACACGAACGTCATCAGCACGTACCGGATCGGATCGAACGGGCGGGCGCATGGGCCGACGGTGAGCCCATCGGCAGGCGCCACGCCATTCGGCTTCGACTTCGCCCGCAGCGGCCACCTGGTCGTGTCGGAGGCCTTCGGCGGGGCGCCCGATGCCAGCGCCGTGTCCTCGTACCGCATCCGGCAGGGCGGCCTGCTGACGACGATCAGCCCGAGCGTGGGCACCACCCAGACGGCCGCCTGCTGGGTCGTGACCACGCGGCGGTTCGCCTACGTCACCAACACCGGCAGCGGCACGGTGAGCAGCTATCGGACCAGGGGCGACGGCACGCTCGAGCTCCTGGAGGCTGCCGCCGGGGATACGGGCATGGGCAGCGCCCCAATCGATGCCGCGGTCAGCGGCAACGCGCGCTTCCTGTTCGTGCTGGGTGATGGAACCGATGAGATCACGACCTTCAGGATCCGCAGGGACGGGAGCCTGGAGTGGGTGAGTGCCATCTCCGGCCTGCCGGGCAGCACGGTGGGACTGGCGGCGCGCTGACGGCTCGACCCATCCGACAACGCTCCGAGGCCCTGGCTCGCGGCCGGGGCCTCGGCACGCCCGCCAGGGACTCAGCCAGGGGCGACCAGCCGCAGCACGCGCCCGGTGGTGCCCTCTAGCCCGAGCTGCTCGCGCACCATCACGTACAGCTCGCCGGCGGCATCCTCGCCGATACCGGTGATGAACTGGGGCGCCGGGCCGTCGCCCAGCACCAGCTCACGCATCGTCCACGACTGCTCGCCGGGCTGGGCCGACAGCAGCGTCCCGCGGCCGGCCGGCGGATCGGACGTCCATTGACGGCTGAAGTCGGCGAAGACGTACTGACCGGCCAGAGCCGGGATGGCCGATCCGCGATACACGAAGCCGCCGACCACGGCCACGCCGATCTGCGTGAGCGTGTATTCGGCCACCGGGTCGATCAACGGGTCACCGTTATCGCCCGTGGGCGGGCAGCTCGCGGGCCGCGTCAGGGGCGCCGCGACGTCCAGGCAATGCGCGCCCTCGCGGATGCGCGGGCCGCTTGACGCAGAAACCAGCCCTGGACGCGCCAGGGCTGGTTCTCGTCTGAGGTCAGATCCCCGGAGGGATGGTGGGGCCGTCGCCCTCCTCGTCGCCGGCATCGCTCTGCGGGGTGCCGCCCATGTTGGCCGGATCGGCCTGACCCAGACTGCCTGCGCCGGGGGCCAGCGTGCCGCCCATGTTGGCCGGATCGGCCTGACCCAGACTGCCTGCCGCCGGGGCGATGGTGCCGCCCATGTTGGCCGGATCGGCCTGACCCAGGCTGCCCGCCGCCGGGGCGATGGTGCCGCCCATGTTGGCCGTGTCGTACTGCCCCAGGTTCGACACGGACACTTCGCTGACCACGGCCGCGTCACCGGTCCCGATGCCGGAGGCCGCCGATCCGATGGCCATGCCACCAGCCGCGCCGACCGCCAGGGTCGCCGTGATCAGTCCCGCGGCGATCAGGTTTCGCCGGAACTCGTTCGCTTCTTGCACCGATGGGAAGTGCAGGCTGAGGGCGTGCCCCTCGACGTCATCATCATCGCCGTCGACCAAGACGGTCACCAGCGACGAGCTCTCATGGCCCTCGGTGTCGTCGTCGGCCGGGATCCGAATCCGAACGGGCTTGCCCGATTCGCTCAGCTGCCTGACCCATGCCTCGTCGTCGGACTTGATGGCCGCCGCGCGGGCCGGCGTCTCTTCCCCTGCGACCTTGATCGCGATTGCGGTGTCGCTCATGCCGTTGTTTCCTCCGTCCCCGCCCTGTTGTGCGCAGTCTGCGCTCGCGGGGATGTTCTGTCGAGATTGGGGCTTTCGGACGCGCGATGCGGAGCCGATGTGCGACGGGAGCGCTGTCAATCCGATGACCGGTGCGCTGTCGCAGCGCAGGGCCACGCACTCGGCCCTTCCGGGCGCCAATTACCCGGCTATGCTCACCCCTCACCGACAGGAAAGGGACCGGATTGTGCCCACCCAGGCTGGCGTCGCGCGGCACGGAGCGGCGAGGGCTGCGGATCGCTCCATGAAGGCAGTCGTCCGGACCATGGCAGTGGCGATCGCGACGGTCCTCGTGGCCTGCAGTGCGGACCCGCTTGCACTGGAGCAGCGGGTTCTCAGCGAGGCCGATGTACCGGGCTCGCTCCCGGATCCAGTGGAGACGCGCCAAACGGCAGGTTCACTCGACCAGTTCACCGCCTGGCAGGACGTGCCGGCCGCCGAGATCGACTCGGCCATGCTCGAGGAAGCCGGATTCGTTGCGGCCATCCACGACACGCGTTTCCTCCCGGACACCTCCGGCGGGTCGCACTCGCGCGAGGCAGCTCACGTTCGGATCCTGGTCGTCCAGTTCGACTCGCAGGAGGGAGCGCGCACGGGCCTCGACCTGCTGCATGAGCAGGCCCTTCAGCCTTGCCCGGGTACTTGCGCGGCGCGGATCGAGGAGTTCGACGTGTCCGGCGTGCCCAACGCGAAGGGTGTGCAGCGCCCGGTCACTGCTGAACGGCTGGCGGAGACGGGCGAGGAGGGCGAGCCATCCGACTCGTACACGATCTCGTTCGCCGATGGCCCGTTCGTCTACCAGGTCGAGGGCTTCGCGCCGCCTGGAAAGATCACCGAGCAGCAGATCGAGGACATCGCGAAGAGACTGCGTGACCGCGTGGCGGGCGCACCCGACCTCCCGGCGAGCACGAGCGACCCGGGAAGCTAGGGCCTGGACGGTCGCGGCCCGGGAGCGCCATGCCGGTCCCCGGCCACCGAGGACCGGCACGCTGGAGCTGCTACAGCGCGACGAGCGCCTCTTCGGTGGCCTCCGCGCCCTCGCCGGCGCCGTCTGCGGCAGGTGCGTCGGCCGGATGCCCGTCAGGGCCTGCCTCGGCGATGGTCTGCGCCTCCTTGGCGTACTCCTTCTTGCCGCGCCCGGAGAGCATCTCGAGCTGGTTGATGACGACCTCGGTCTTCCAGTGTCGAACGCCGGCGTCGTCGTCCCACTGGCGCGTCTGCAGGCGGCCCTCGACGTCGATCAGCTGCCCCTTCGACAGGAACTGGCCGCAGATCTCGGCCAGGCGGTCCCAGGCGACCAGGTTGTGGTACTCGGTCCGTTCGGACGCTCCGGCGCCGCGGTACTCGTTCGTGGCGACGACGAAGTTGGCGACCGCCTTCCCGGACGGCAGCGTCCGGAGCTCCGGGTCGCGGGTCAGGCGTCCGACGAGCATGACCTTGTTCATGGGGTAGATCCTCCTGCCCAGTCCATGGGCCAAACGGCACGCCGGGCGAGGCGGCTGCCTGGCGCAGGAGGCTAGCCGGACGCGATTACCGGTCGGTTACCCCGGCCTTACGAGCGATGCGCCTCGACCAGGCGGTACGCCTCCCGGCGAGCGATGCCCGCGGCGCGCAGGAGCTCGACCAGGCTCCGATCCGACAGGCCCTCGCGCCGCCCGGCCTGCACCAGCCCATCGAGGTCGGCGGTGGCCGTCGCCGGCTCGACCGCCGGCAGCCCGCTGACCACCACCGTGAACTCGCCGCGCGGGCTGACGAGCCGAGATGCCACCTCGGCCGGAGTGCCGATCAGCATCTCCTCGTGGCGCTTGGTCAGCTCGCGGCCGGCGGCGACCGTCGCCCCTGGCGCGCCAACCGAGAGGGCTGAGAGCAAGGCCCGCATGCGGTGCGGCGCCTCGTACAGCACCAGTGGCAGGCCCGCCGCTCCCGAGGCTGCCAGTAGCCGCTCGAGGGCGGCGGAACGTGCGGACGCCGGCCGCGCCGGCAGGAAGCCACCGAACACGAACCCCGTGGCCTCCACCCCGGCCAAGGCCATGGCCGCGGTGACGGCGGTCGCCCCCGGCAGCACCGCCACCTCGGCGCCGGCCGCGCGAGCGGCAGCCACCAGCGCGGCGCCTGGATCCGAAACGGCGGGCATCCCGGCATCGGTGGTCAGTGCCAGCGTCTCACCGGCCGCCAGGCGGGTCAGCAGGCCCGGGAGGCGCGTGGCCGCGTTGTGCTCGTTGAACGACTGCGCCGGCGTGCGCGCGCCCACGTGGGCGAGAAGCCGAGCAGCCAGCCGCGTGTCCTCGGCGACCACCAGGTCAGCCGAACGCAACGCCTCGGCGGCGCGTGGCGTCAGATCGCCAAGGTTCCCGATCGGCGTGCCGACCACCAGCAGCCGCCCGCGGCCAGCCATCGGACCGCGCCTACGACTCGCGACGCGAGCCGGGACGTCGCCGCGGGTAGAGGTGGTCGATCCCCGGCGTGCGCAGGCTGACCTTGGCCACCGGCGGGACCTGCCGCTTGAACTCCATCCGTGCGACCGTGGCCGCCACCCGGGCCACGAGGCCGGCGTCCAGGCCGGCGCGCACGCATCGGTCCTGGCTCCAGCGTCGGTCGACCAGGGCGAACAGGATGCGATCCAGGTCGTCGTAGGTGGCGCCCAGCTCGCGCTCATCGGTCTGGCCCGGCCAGAGGTCGGCCGACGGCGGCTTGGCCAGGATGTGCTCGGGAACGCCCAGGCACTCGGCCACCTCGCGCAGCTGGCTCTTGTACAGGTCGCCGATCGGCTGGATCGCGGCCGCCATGTCGCCCCACAGGGTCCCGTAGCCGAGCAGCGCCTCGGTCTTGTTGCTGGTACCGATCACCAGCGCGTCGAACGAGGCGGATCGGTCGTAGAGCACGATCATGCGTTGCCGCGCCATCACGTTGCCGCGTCGCACGCGGGTGGCGCCCTCGTCGCCCCCGATCAGGGCCAGCATCGGGTCCACCATCGGGCTGATATCGACCTGCTCGGTGCAGCAGCCGAGGGCCTCGACCACGGCCAGCGCATCGGCCTCCGATTCGGGCGAGGAGGTGCGGTAGGGCATCCGCACGCCGAGCACGTTGTCCGCGCCCGCGGCGCGCACCGCCAGGTAGGCGGTCGTCGCCGAGTCGACTCCGCCCGACAGGCCCACCACCAGCCGGCGGAAGCCGGTCTGCGCCATCTGGGCTCCGATGAAGCCGCTGATCACCTCCACCGCCTGTGCGGCATCGATCTGGGGCAGTGGGGCCGAATCGTCGGCGCTCATTGCGCCATCTCCTCGGGCAGCGGCAGGCCCGCCCGCTCGGCAATGACCCGGTCGAGCTCGCGCCGGTTCAGCTCCAGGCGCTCGTCGGCCAGCAGCGGCAGGCTGTAGCGCTGCATGCGCAGGTCATCGGTCTCCAGGCTGCCGATCACCAGCGCCTCCTCGTACAGCGGCCCCTCCGCGACCAGCGAACCGTCGGCGGCCAGCAGGCGCGACCCGCCCCAGAAGGTGAGCCCCTCCTCGTTGCCGACCCGGTTGCAGAAGGCGACCGCCACCGTCCCCAGCAGCGCGTAGGTGTCCTGCATCTTGTGCCAGCCGGCGATCGCTCGCGTGCCGGCCGCGCTGCCCGGCGCCCGCGCCGGGCCGGCTGCGATGTTGACCAGCAACGAGGCACCCGCCTGGGCCTGGAGCATGGGCAGGCTGGGGTGCCAGAAGTCCTCGCAGACGGAGAGGCCGATGCGCCCCAGCGGCTCACCCACCTCCTGCGTCCGGATCTGGTCGCCGGGACGGGTGAAGCGGCCCTCGTCGAACAGGCCGTACGTCGGCAGGTAGACCTTGCGGTGGACCGCCAGCAGCTCCCCCTTGCGCAGCAGCGCGGCGCTGTTGGCGTAGCGATGGTCGTCGGTCTCCTCCACGAAGCCGATCGCCAGCAGCACGTCGCCCGCCTCGCGGCTCAGCGCGCCCAGTCGTGGATCGGCGGCCGCGAGGGCCACCTCCGGCACCAGGTCCGACAGCAGGTAGCCGCTCAGCGCCAGCTCCGGGAAGACGACCAGCTCGGCGCCCTCGGCCACGGCGCGGCGAGCCCACTCCCCGGCCAGCTCGAGGTTGGCGTCCACCTCGCCGAGGCGCGGCGCGACCTGTGCCAGCCCGATTCGGTACTCCACGCCCGTCAGCCTATCGGATGGTGGGGTCCTCGGTGCTCCCCAGGTCGAAGATCCCGCCGTCGGTGTCGCCGCCCGGGCTCGTCGGCGGCGCCAGGATCTCCTCGGGAGCCACGGTGCGTCCGGTCGTGGCTTCCGCGGCGGCACCGACCAATGCCTGGCGCCGATCCTTGGCCACCAGCTCCTCCGCGTAGTGGCACGCCACCGTGTGCTGGGGCAGCAGCTCGCGCAGCACCGGCCGTTCCTTCACGCAGCGCTCCGGGTTTTCCAGCTCCCGGCGCAGCCAGCAGCGGGTGTGGAAGCGGCAGCCTGACGGCGGGTTGGCGGGCGACGGCACGTCGCCGATCAGGATCAGCCGCCGCCGCTTGGTCTCGATCGCCGGGTCCGGGATCGGCACGGCGCTGACCAGGGCGGAGGTGTACGGGTGCAGCGGGTTGCGGTACAGCTCGAAGGACGGGGACTGCTCAACCACCTCGCCCAGGTACATGACCGCGATGCGGTCGCTGATGTGCCGTACCACGCTCAGGTCGTGGGCGATGAACAGGAAGGTCAGCCCCAGCTCCTTCTGGAGCTCACCCAGCAGGTTGATGATCTGGGCCTGGATCGAGACGTCCAGCGCCGAGACCGCCTCGTCGGCGGCGATGAACTCCGGCTTGACCGCCAGTGCCCGCGCGATGCCGGCCCGCTGCCGCTGGCCGCCGCTGAACTCGTGCGGGTAGCGCCCGACCGCGTTCTTCGGCAGGCCGACCATCTCGATCAGCTCGTTCACCCGCCGCGTGCGCTCGGCGCCCTTGGCCAGGCCGTGGACCCGCAGCGGTTCGGCCAGCATGGAGCCGATGGTCATGCGGGGATTGAGGGACGCGTACGGGTCCTGGAAGATCATCTGCATCCGCCGCCGCATGCGCCGCAGCTGGGCGCCGAACAGGCCCACGATCTCGGTGCCGTCGAACTGGATGCTGCCCTCGGTCACGCCCACCAGCCGGATCACGGCTCTGGCGAAGGTCGACTTGCCGCAGCCCGACTCGCCCACGAGGCCCACCGTCTCGCCACGCCGCACGTCCAGCGTCACGCCGTCGACCGCGCGCACGTCGGCGATGTGCCGCTCGAAGATCAGCCCCTCCTTGATCGGGAAGTAGACCTTCAGATCGCGCACCTGGAGCAGGGGCGACCCGCCCGGCTCCGGCCTGGAGCTGCCGGTCGCTGCCTCGGGCGCCACGGCCGTATCGGTCATGCGCCAGCCTCGGCGGCGAAGCCGGACGGAACCAGCTTCTCGCCCTCGGCCGGGAAGAAGCAGGCCACCTCGTGGCCATCATCGGCGTCCGGCGCCTGCTCCAGCGGCGGGTTCTCGACGCGGCAGCGGTCCTGGACGTTGAAGCAGCGCGGCGCGAACGGACAGCCGACGATCTC
>DATBME010000127.1:0-16261 GCA_036555005.1 Candidatus Limnocylindria bacterium
GGGCGCCACCGGGGCGGGAGCCGGGGCGCTGGCGCCGGTGCGCAGCCACTCGGGGACCTCCAGGCCGGCCTCGGTCAGCGCCTGCACCAGCGTCAGCTCCTTCTTCGCCACCCGCAGCTTGACCTCGGGCGAGAGCTGGGCCATCAGCGCCGCACGCTCCTGCGACTCCGCGCGCTTGCGCGCCTTCTCGTCATCGCTGGGAGCGGCGGCCGGCGCCGAAGCAGCGGCCGGCGCCGAAGCAGCGGCCGGCACCGAAGCAGCGGCCGGCGCGGCCGTGGCCTTCATCGGTCCGGATGGTTGCGCGGGCAGCTCGGCGGGTCGCTCGGGGGCCACCGTCAGCCCCGCGCCATTGCCGTTGGTCTCGGCGGCGCCATCGGTCCGCGGGTAGAGCACGCCGATCTCGAACGGGTTCAGGTGCTCGGCGCCCTTGGCGGCCCGCTTGTAGGTCTTGCGATAGAAGGTGAGCATGTCGTTCGCGTTGGCAAAGCCGATGCGCCGCCCGTTGTTCTCGATGCACTGGCTGGTGATGTCCACGAAGGCGAAGCCGGGGTGCTCGATCGCCTCGCGGATCACGTTGCGCATGTGGAGCTGGTGGTAGACCGTCGTCTTGGCATACAGCGCGTGCGGCGAGGAGCGGACCAGGCCCTGCAGGTTGATGGGTGTATTCGGGTTGCCGGCGGGCGAAGACAGCGTCTTGGTGCCGGTCGGCGTGGTGGGGCCGGTCTGGCCGCCGGTCAGCCCGTAGATCTCGTTGTTGTTGCACAGCACGGTCAGCTGTGCGTTGCGCCGGATGGCGTGGATGAGGTGGTTGCCGCCGATGCTGGCCGTGTCTCCGTCGCCGGCCACCACGATGACGTGCATCTCCGGGCGCACCGTCTTGATCGCCTCCGCCACCGGCAGGGTGCGCCCGTGGAGGGTGTAGACCGATTCGTACTTCATGTAGCCGCCCATGCGGCCGGTGCAGCCGATGCCGGTCACCACGATGGTGTTCGCCTCGTCCATCGCCATCTCGTCGAGCACCATGGCGAGCTGCATCATGATCGTGCCGATCCCGCAGCCCGGGCACCAGATGGTGGGGAACAGGTCGAGCTTGAGGTGCTCCTTGTAGCCGAGCTCGGCGTACGGCGCCTCTGGCATCAGCCCACTCCCAGCGGCGAGCGCGGTTGCTGTTCGGTCGGCTGCGGCGGGATCGGCGGCTCTGACGGTCCACCGGACAGCACGCGCTCCAGGCCGTCGCGCACGGCTTCCAGCGAGATGCGACCGCCCAGCAGCGGCACGCGCATGACCTCGCGTCCCAGCGCCAGCTGCGCCATGTCCGCGTATTGGCCGTCGTTGGCCTCGATGCAGACGATCTGCTGGTAGCGATCCGCGATCGCCCGCAGCTCGTCGCCGAGCATGGGATGGATGCGGATCGGCCGGAAGAGCGCGTAGTCGGGCGCCAGCGGCGCGGCCACGCGGCTGACGATGCCGTAGCCGATCACCAGCACCGGCGCCTCGACGTTCCACGCGTGCTCGAACAGCGGGTAGCGGGCCGCCACCTCCAGGTGGCGCTGCTTGGCGGCGTAGTACTGGCGCAGGTATTCGTCGGCGTCCGCAGTGGCCGGCTCCCCGGCATTCGGCCCATGCTCGTACATCAGCACGCCGGCGAAGAAGCGCGGATGGCCGGGCTGGTGGCGGCCCAGCGGCGGGATCGCCCGTCCCACCACCGGCACCTCGGCGGCGAGCTCGTCCAGGTCCACCACCTCGTTCAGGTGCGCGACGAAGGTGTCGGACAGGATCACGACCGGGCTCTGCGACTCCTCGGCCGCGTTGAAGGCCTGGATGCTGACCCGGAAGGCCTCCTCCACGCCATTCGGATAGAAGGCCAGCGGCGTGTAGTCGCCGGTGCTGCCGTAGCGCACCTGCATCACGTCGCCCTGACCGGGCATGGTCGGCATGCCGGTGGCGGGACCGACCCGCTGCACGTCCACGAAGACCGACGGCACGCCCACCTTCTGGCCGTAGCCGATCGCCTCCTGCATCAGGCTGAAGCCCGGGCCGCTAGTGGCGGTGAAGGCCTTGGCCCCGGCCAGCGAGGCGCCGATCACCGCATTCGCCGAGGCGATCTCGTCCTCCGCCTGCAGGAAGCGGAACTCCGGGTGCTCCGCCGCCCAGCCCGAGGCGATGTTCAGGATCTCGGTCGACGGGCTGATCGGGTAGCCGGCGTAGTAGTTCGCGCCGGCGGCCACCGCGCCGCGGAACACGGCCTCGTTCCCCTGCGTCAGCCGGCGCGTCACGACGGGCCCTGCTCCCCCTTCGCCTCGTGGGCCGCCACCGCCGCGGGGATCATCTCGATCGCCAGGTCGGGGCAGTAGCGCTCGCACAGGCCGCAGAGGATGCAGTTCTCCTCCTCGATGATCGCGTCGTTGCGCAGCACCAGCGTGTCCTTGGGGCAGATGTCGACGCAGATGTCGCAGCGCTTGCAGAAGACCGGGTTCCAGCTGATGTTCGAGTAGTCGACCCAGCGGATCCCGTCCTTGTGATCATCGGACGTGCCGCGCCCGAAGCCGATGGCGCTTCCTGCCCTGGCGGCCTGCTGCGGTTCGGTCATGGGCCGACGATTGTAGACCGATGTCGGCGCGCGGCCGGCCTAGTGGGTGGAGGCACCTCGTCGCGCAGCGAGGACGACCGAGCCGAGCACCACCACCGCCACGCCCAGGGCCGCCAGGACCAGCGGGTCGATGCCCAGGGGACCGCCGCCCGACGAGGCGGGAGGCGTGGCGGGCTCGGGCGTGGGCGTGAGCGCCGCGGATGCGGGCGGCGACGCTGACGGCGGGGCGACGGTGGCCGTCGGCATGGGGACTGGGGTTGGCGATGGGGTTGGCGTTGGCGTGGGGGTGGCGAGCGACTCGCCGGTCTGCGGATCGACCAGGGTGTGCTGCTCCCACAGGTACTCGCGAATGGTCAACCCGGAGTTGTGCACCTTCCGCGCCATGGCGCGGCCCAGGTAGCGATAGTGCCATGGCTCGTAGTGGAAGCAGGTCCGCGGATTGAAGAGCTCGCCGTTGTCGCCCAGCGGGTAGCTCATCAGCCAGCCGTATTTCCAGGCGTTCTCCGCCATCCAGCGTCCGGACGGCGTCGTCGCCCAGTCGCCCTGCAGCGCGCTGCCGCCGCCCAGCGTCATGAAGTCGATGGTCAGGCCGAGCTGGTGCTCCGAGTGGCCGGGGCGCTGTGAGTAGGTGATCGCGTCGTCGTAGCCGTCAACGTTGACCCACCCGTTGAAACTCGCCACCTGCTCCGCGTAGCTGCGGTACGGGCTGTTGACGGCGATCGGCGTCCCGTTCCTGGCGGCCGCCCGGGTCATGGCCCGCAGATCCTCGATCGCCACCGCGCGGATGCGGCCGGGACCCGCGATGCCAGCCTCGCTGACGGGCACGAGGTCCGGCGCCTTGTACCTCCGCGGCACCCTCAGCAGCCAGTCGACCAGCGTGGTGCTCCAGCTGTCGTAGTCGCGCGGGACGGTCATGATGTCGGCCAGGCGGCACTTCGGCAGCGGACCAACCGCCTCGACGTCGGCGGGGGCAGCGGCGGAGGCCGGCAGCACCACCGCGGCCAGCAGCAATGCCGCCAGCGGTGCGCGCAGCGCCCGTCTCATGCGTGAGCCATCTGCAAAACCATCGACGCCTCCGGCCACCTACGATAGCGCCGTGCACATCCCCCCAACGAGACGAGGCGTCACCCTCGCCGCGCTTCTTCTGCTGCTCACCGCCTGCCTCAACCTGACCCCCAGCCCGACGCCGTCGGCCAGCGACCCCGCCTCTTCGGCGGGCGAGTCGCCGTCGGGCGCGACGCCGTCCGGCATCCCCTCGCCAACCGGCGCCGCCACCCCGACGCCCCAGATCCCGGCCGAGTTCCCGCTGGCGGTCGTCACCGGCATCACCAACCTGAAGGCCACCATCGGGCTCGACGAGCTGGCCACCCGCGCCCGCGCCGGACGGCTGGTGGTGCCCTGCGGCCTGCAGGTCTCGCAGCCGGCACTGGAGGCGAGCGCACCATGCCGCGACGCGGACCGGATCGCCGCATTGCTGGAGACGCAACCCAACCGCCTGGCGCTGCTGCCGGCCGGCCTGGTCGAGCCGGCCACCAAGGTGCTCTCGATCGCCGGCGACGGCCCGTACGGCTATTTCGGGCCGGACCTGTTCGGCGATCGCGCGGCCCGCGCCCTGGCCTACCCGGTCATCGGCTCAGCCACCGGCAACCAGTCGAATGCGCTGGACCCGGCCTGGTTCGCTTACGACCGCTCGCGGGTGTGGACCATGACCTCCATCGGCAGCCTGTGCTCCAGCCCGATCGTGGCCGAGCAGGCGGTCGACCTGGGCAAGGGGTGGGACTGGGCGTTCAACGGCGGCACGGCGCGCATCACCAGCGGCGCACAGGTCGACCCGCCGGACGGCGGCCCCTACTTCCCGATCACGACCGCCGAGACCGGCAGCGAGGGCGTCACCCCGGCCATCCTGAAGCGCTCCGACCTGGCCATCGCCGACCACGAGTGCCCCATCGAGCCGAACGCCAGCTGGGCGGCCAACTACACCGGCTCGCTGGTCTTCAGCGTGCCGGAGGCGGTGGTGGTCCAGTGGAAGCGCAAGCTGGGACTGGACGCCGTCTACCTGGCGGCGAACCACATGAGCGACCGCGGCGTGGCCGGCATCGAGTCGACGCTGCGCCTCCTGGACAAGCACCGCATCCCGCGCACCGGGCTGGGGATGAACCTGCACCAGGCGCTGCAGCCGGCCTTCCTCGAGGTCGCCGGGCTCACGGTGGCGCTTGTCGCCTGGAACGACGTGAGCGGCGTGGCGCGGGCGGACACCGTCACCCCGGGCGTGCCGTGGATCACGCGCCAGAATGTCAACCGGGCGGTCCGTCGCGCCCGCGAGGGTGGTGCGGACCTCGTCATCTGTGATCCGCAGTGGTGGGGCGGGGCCGAGTACCACGATGACCTGTGGCCGGTGCAGCGCGAGCAGCTGTCCTGGTTCGACCGGGCCGGCTGCGATCACGTCATCGGCGCCGGCACGCACGTCGCCGGGCCGATGCTCATCCGCCAGCGGGCCGAGGGCGGACCCAGCGCGGTGCTGGCCAGCCCGGGCAACTACATGTTCGGCCAGAACTGGTGGCAGGAGGTGCAGGAGGGCGTGATCCTGGACATGTCGTTCAACGGCAAGCGGCTGGTCAACGTCCGGCTGCGGCCGTACGTGATGCACCTGTACGCCCGCGCCAGCCTGACCGATCCGGAGGGCGACGGCGCCTACGTCCTGGAGCGCATCTTCAAGTACGCGGAGATCGACTCCACGCGCTGACCCGGCGCGCTGACCGGCTCGCTGACCGTCGCGCTGGCGGCGCGGCGACTTCAGCCGGCGGCCAGGTCCCTGACAACCTCCTGCTCCCACTCCGGGAAGTAGCGACCGATGACCGGCAGCTCGAAGCGGCGCAGGATCGACTCGCGCGGCTCGCGCGTGAGCAGGAAGGCGAAGGCGGCCCGCACCAGCGCCTCCGGATCCTTCGCATCCGGGGCGAGCCGCTCGAGATCGGCCACCCCGACCTCCACCTCGTGGTGGGTCGCCCCCGGGTCGTCGCCGACCGTCACGGAGCAGGTCCAGCCCGCCTCGCTCGCCCGGCAGCTGACGGCGAGCGGCATCATGCCGCGTCATCGGCCGCTTCGAGCGGCGCGACCTCCTGACCGGTGGCCTCCTCGGCGTCCCGCGGGCGGCCGCTGACCATGGCCACCACCGCGCCGATGATCAACCCCGCCGCCAGCAGGATGCGAGGCGTGAGCGGCTCGGAGAGAAGGAGCACGCCCAGGAACACGGCGACCACCGGGTTGACGTAGGCATAGGTGGCCACCGTGCTGATCGGCGCATGCTCCAGCAGCCAGACATAGGCGGTGAAGGCGAGCAACGAGCCGAACACGATCAGGTAGCCCAGCGCCAGCAGCGACTCGGTCGAGACCGATCCGGGCTGCAGGGCGGCGAACTCCCCTATGAGCATGGCCACCCCCAGCATCACGCTCCCGCCGACCAGCTGCTCCATGCCGGAGCCCAGCAGCTGGTTGGACGGCAGCGGCGCGCGGCGCGCGTAGAGCGATCCGGCCGTCCAGCACAGCGCGCTGCAGACCACGATCGCGATGCCCAGCGGATCGATCTCGTCCGCGCCCCCGGTTGGCAGCAGCAGGATGACCACGCCCACCAGGCCGACCACCAGCCCGCCGATCGCCAGCAGGCTCGGCATGCGCCGGACCAGCAGGGCCTCGCCCAGGCTCATCCAGATCGGGACGGTGGCGATGATCACCGCCGCGATGCTGGACGGGATGCGCTGCTCGGCCACCGACACGAGCCCGTTGCCGCCCAGCAGCAGGAAGGTGCCCACCACCGCGGCGGTCCGCCACTCGACGAGGCGGGGGCGCACGAACATCGACGATGGGTCCCGGCGATGGCGCCACCAGGCCTGGGCCAGGATGAAGGCGAGCAGCAGGCTGCCGGCGACCAGGAAGCGGATCCCACCGGAGAGGATCGGCGGCAGCGTGTCCACCACAAAGGCGATGGCGAGATAGGTCGAGCCCCAGACGAGGTAGACCGTGACCAGCGCCAGGGCCACGGACAGGGTGGACGAGCGGCCGTGGCTGGTGGGCATGCCTCATTGTGGCGGACATCGGTCGGGCTTGACGGCGGTCGATTTCGGGCATCACGGATCGTCGTCACAATGAGCGGGACCGAACGGCCCACGCCACCGAACCAGAGGGATGGTCGATGAAGTACATGGTGCTGATCGCGAGCACGGCCGAGGGCTGGGATGCCATGAGCGAGGTGGAGCAGCGTGACGCCTACCAGCGCATCGCCACGTGGTGGGACGAGCACGCCACCGCCGGCGAGATCCTGGAGGGCCATCAGCTGCAGCCACCGGATACGGCCACGACCGTGCGACTGGATCGCAACGGGCAGGCGAGCGTGACGGACGGCCCGTTCGTGGAGGGCAAGGAGGTGGTGGGCGGCTATGCCGTCATCGACGTGCCCGACCTGGATGCCGCCATCAAGCTGATGTCCGGCTGGCCGGCGCCCGACGTGATGGAGATTCGGCCGGTCGTGGAGAACCCCGGCTGACGGACCTTGCCTGAGCGGCCGAGCGTCGACGCGTCCCTGGAAGCCGTCCTCCGCGAGGAGCGGACGCGCCTGATCGCCGCGCTGGTCCGGATCCTGGGCGACTGGGACGTCGCCGAGGAGCTGGTGCAGGACGCCGCCGTGGCGGCGCTCGAGCACTGGCCGGCCGAGGGGATCCCGGACCGACCCGGCGCCTGGCTGATGACCACGGCCCGCCGCCGGGCGGTGGACCGCCTGCGGCGCGACGCCCGCTACCGGGACCGGCTCGCTCAGCTTGGCCACGAGGCACACGGGATGGATGCGCCAATTGCGACTGGTGGGCCGCTGGCGGCCGACGACCGGCTGCGGTTGATCTTCACCTGCTGTCACCCGGCGCTCAGCCGCGAGGCCCAGGTGGCGCTGACGCTGCGCACCGTGGGCGGCCTGGAGACGCCGGCCGTGGCACGCGCCTTCCTGGTCCCGGAAGCGACCATCGCCCAACGCCTGGTGCGCGCCAAGCGCAAGATCCGCGACGCCGGCATCCCCTACCGCGTGCCGGAGCTGGCCGAGCTGCCGCCGCGCCTGGACCAGGTGCTATCGGTCCTGTACCTGATCTTCAACGAGGGGTACCTGGCCTCCGCCGGCGAGGTCGCCGAGCGCCGCGACCTGGCGCGCGACGCCGAGTGGCTGACCTCGCTGCTGGTGCGCCTCATGCCGGACGAGCCGGAGGCGATGGGCCTGCTGGCCCTGATGCGGCTGCACCTCGCCCGGGCCGACGCGCGCTTTGCGGCCGACGGCGCCATCGTGCTGCTGCCCGACCAGGATCGCAGCCGCTGGGACCGGCGCGCGATCGCCGACGCGGTGGCGCTCATCGAGCGCGCGCTGCGGATCGGGCGGGCCGGGCCGTACCAGCTGCAGGCGGCGATCGTGGCGGTCCACGCCGAAGCGGGGTCCTATCCCGAGACGGACTGGGAGGAGGTGGTGGGCCTCTACGACCGCCTGTACGCGCTGCAGCCGACGCCGGTCGTGGCGCTCAATCGCGCCCTGGCGCTGGCGGAGCTGCGCGGCCCCGACGTGGCCCTGGCCGAGGTCGAGCCTCTCGGCGAACGCCTGGCCGGCTATCACCTCTACCACGCCGCCCGCGGCGAGCTGCTGCGAAGGCTCGGCCGACTCGACGAGGCGCGCCGCGCCAACCTCGACGCCCTGCGCCTCACCGACAACCCGGGCGAGCAGCGCCTGCTGCGGGAGCGGATCGCCGCCGAGGGCGCGTAACAAGGGCCAGCGCTGCAGCGTTTGAGTGGCGCGCCGGAGCGGATCCGGCATCACAACGAGAGGAGCCGATCCGTGAATCCCCGCCGCATCGACGCACGCGCCGTCCCGGCGATCGCCGCATCGCTCATGGTCCTGGTGCTGGTCGCGTGCAGCCGCTTCGCAGGCGGCGCATCCTCCCCGTCCGCCGCCACCTCACCGAGCGCAACGGCACCCAGCGAGAGCGCGAGCAGCGTCGCTTCACCGTCCAGCGAGCCGACGGACGATCTGGGCGCATTCGTCTGCGAGCTCCCGATCGAGGGTGACGGCACCGTGGCCCACGCCCAGATCACCGATGTGCGAGTCGGCTCGCATGACGGCTACGACCGCGTGGTGATCGAGTTCGACGAGGGGATCCCGCCCTACATCCTCCAGGCGGCGATGCCGCCGCTGCTGTCAGACCCGGCCGGCATGGAGATGGACGTGGCCGGGACCGCGTTCCGGAACCTGGTGCTGCTGGGTGGAACGCGCGTCACCGAGGACGGGGAGCTCACCTACGACGGCCGCACCGACTTCACGCCGGACTTCCCGGTCCTGGCCGAGCTGGTCGAGTCCGGCGACTTCGAGGCCACCAGCGCCTGGTACCTGGGCCTGCACCAGGACGCCTGCGCGCGCGTGCTGACCCTGGCCGATCCCTCGCGCCTGGTGGTCGACATCGAGCACTGATCCGGGGGCGCTATCGGTGGGCGCCCCGCTCCGGTAGCATCGGTCCATCCCAGAACCGCACCAGCGGGAGCTTGCCGATGGCCTCACCGATGCCACCCAGCGGGGCGCTGGATACCTCCAAGACCTACCGCGCCCACTTCAAGACGGAGCGCGGCGAGATCGTGGCCGAGCTGTACGCCGACAAGGCGCCGCTCACGGTAGAGAACTTCGTGAACCTGGCGCGATCCGGCTTCTACGACGGCACCACCTTTCACCGCGTGATCAGCGGCTTCATGGCCCAGGGCGGTGACCCGACCGGCACCGGGCGCGGCGGACCGGGATACCAGTTCGACGACGAGTTCCATCCCGACCTGCGCCACGACGGCGCCGGGGTGCTGTCGATGGCGAACGCCGGGCCGGGAACCAACGGCAGCCAGTTCTTCATCACCTTCGGCGCGACGCCGCATCTCGATGACCGCCACTCGGTCTTCGGCCGCGTGGTCGAGGGCATGGACGTGCTGAACTCGCTTCGCGAGCGCGATCCGGGGCGCGACCCCAATCCCGGCGACCGCATCGACACCATCGAGATCGAGGACCGCTGAGCCGTCCGGTTCCGATGCGCGCGCCACTGACGCTCGCCAGCCTCGGGCAGTTGCCGCTGCCCGGCACCGACATTCCGGCGGGGATCGCCTTTACCCCGGACGGCAACGCCCTTACCTACCTGCAGAGTGCTGACGACTCGCTGGTCCGCTCGCTGTGGTGGCACGATCTGACCACTGGCCAGCGGCGCGTGATTCTCGGCCCGCAGACCGGCACCGAGCACGAGACAGCTTTCAGCCACGAAGAGCACTTGCGGCGGGAGCGCACCCGCACCAGCGAGCTCGGCGTCGCCGAGTTCAGCTGGGCGACTCACACACCGCAGCCGACCCTGATGGTGCCCGTAGCCGGCCAGGTCTTCGTAGGGTCAGGACAACGGGCCGCAGACGAGCTGGCCCCGCTGCCTGGCGTCGACGGCGCCTCTGCCGCCGTGCTCGCGCCTGATGGCCATCATGTCGCCTTCGTGCGCGACGGCGACCTCTGGGTGGCTTCAGTCGATGGCAGCACACCGCCCCGGCGGCTGACCCATGATGCCGAGCCTGGCGTCTTCAACGGCCGGGCCGAGTTCGTAGCCGCCGAGGAGCTGGACCGCCATGACGGCGCCTGGTGGAGTCGGGACAGCCGGCACCTGGCCGTCGCCCACGTGGACGAGCGGCACATCCCGCCCTTCGCGATCGCGCACCTGGGGACCGGTGCCCCACATCACGAGGAGCACCGCTATCCATTCGCCGGCGGGCCGAACGCGCGCGTCACGCTGCGGATCGCGGCGCTGGACGGGAGCGCGCTGGTGGACGTGAACCTGGGTGCGGCCGACGACGACTACCTGGCGCGGGTCGTCGCCGAGGCGAGCGGCAGCTGGCTGGTGGCGGTGCTGCCGCGTGCCCAGCGTTCGCTGCGCTGGCTGCGGGTTGAGCCGGACGGGAGCGCCGCCGAGCTGTGGACCGAGCATTCCGAGCCGTGGCTCAACCTCGACGCGCACACCCGCGCGCTCGACGACGGCAGCATCCTGCGCAGCACCGAGGCCACCGGCTTCCGGCACCTGGAGCTCCGTGCGAGAGACGGCCAGCCGCTGCGCCGGCTGACCCGGGGCGATTGGGTGGTGACCGAGGTCGTGCTCGTCGACGAGGCCCGGCGCGAGGTGCTCTTCATCGGCACAAAGGACGGCGCGACGCAGCGCCACCTGTACAGCGTGTCGCTTGACGCGGACAGGCCCCAGGACCGACCCGCCCGGCTGACCGGCCAACCAGGCTGGCACGCGGTAGTGGCCAGCCGCGACGGATCGCACTGGGCCGACACTTGGTCGAGCCTGGAGCACGCGCCGTCGGTGACGGTCCACGCCCGTGACGGAGACGCGACCGTTACGGTGCATGCCTCGGCGGGTGATGCCGCCGCCCATGGACGGCGCGCGCCGGAGCTGCTGTCGCTGACCGCCGCGGACGGAGCGACCCCGTTGGACGCGGCGCTCTACCGCCCTGCTGAGCCCGCCGCCAAGCCGCCGCCCGCCGTGGTCTGGGTCTATGGCGGCCCACACGCCCAGTACGTCAAGGACGCGTGGGAGATGACGGTCGCGCCGTTGCGGCAGTACCTCGCGCAGAGCGGCGTGGCGGTGCTGGTGGTGGACAACCGCGGCTCCAACTTCCGCGGCCTGGCCTTTGAGGCGCCGCTGGCCGGCCACCTAGGCGGCGTCGAGATCGCCGACCAGTGCGCGGCGGTGGAGCAGCTGGTCGCCGCCGGCGAGATCGACGGCTCGCGGGTGGCGATCACGGGCGGCAGCTACGGCGGGTTCATGACCCTGATGTCGGTCATCCGCCGGCCGGACGTGTTCCGCTGCGGCGTGGCGGTGGCGCCCGTCACCGACCAGCTCGGATACGACACCGCCTACATCGAGCGCTACCTTGGCCACCCCGACGAGCAGCCGGAGGCATACCGACGCTCATCGGTCCTGCCGCACGCGGACGGGCTCAACGGGACTGTGCTGGTCATCCACGGCGCCATCGACGAGAACGTGCACCTACGGCACTCCATCCGGCTGGGCGCCGCGTTGCAGGCGACCGGGCGGGACCTGGAGCTCGTCGTCCTGCCCGGTGACCGGCACCGGGTCAGGTCGCCGCACGGGCTGCTCACCCGCGACCGCCGCACCGTGCAGCACCTGCTGCAAGGGCTCGGCGTCGCGCTGCCGGCCGAGTTCGGAACCGCAGGCAGCGAGACGGTGTAGAGAGGCACACCACCACACGGGAGAGGTCCCATGCGACATCGTCTGGCCCTCGCGGCCTCCACCGCCTCGATCCTGACCCTCGTCCTGGCCGCGACCGCCGTCGCCGGCGGCTGGGCCAACGCGGTGATGGACACACCACCTGACGACCCGGTCGGACCGAACGAGCCGGTCACCCTTGGCTTCACCCTCATGCAGCACGGCGTGGAGCCGGTCGACTGGGGCAACACCCAGATCGTGCTGACCAACGCCGAGACGGGCGAACAGATCGTCGCCAACGCGTCGCCGGAGGGCGCGGCCGGTCACTGGACGGCTGAGGTGATCCTCCCGTCCGACGGCACCTGGAGCTACCAGGTCCGGCACGACCTGGAGATCACGCTCATGGGCGCGCAGCCGATCAGCATCGGTGCGGGTCAGGCGGCGACCACGGCTGCCGCGTTCGGCGTGTCGCCGGCGCTGCTGGCAGCGGGCGGCTTCCTGGCCGTGATGCTCATCATCGTCGCCGGTGGCGCGCTGCTGGTCGTCCGTCAGTCGCGCCGGCCGGACGAGGTCCGCGCCTAGCGCCCACGCATCGCTCGCGGAGGACGAGTGGCCCGCCTCGGATCAGTCCGGGGCGGGCCTCGTCACGTGCGACGACCCACGCGGGGAGCGCCGTGGCCGTCGCGACGGATCAGGCGGCCGGCTCGTAGAGCAGGCCGTAGGTGATGGCCGGGTCGGGGGCAAAGGCCACGCGAGCGGCACAGCCGCCACAGACGAGCTCATCGGCCGACTCGTCGACCTCCCAGGCGACCTCGTCCTGGCACAGGGGGCAGGAAAGCTGAATCGTCATGCGCCGCATGTTGAGCGCGGCGCGCGACACCTCGGCTGTCGCAATGCGGAGCCATCGGCTCGGCAAAACACTTGCGTAGTTGCGCAATCAATGACACAATCGCGACCGATGGAAGCGACGCTCACCTCGCCCGACCTGCTCCGTGACCGGAGCGCGGCGATCGCCAAGGCGCTGGCCGATGCCAAGCGCCTGTGCGTGGTCGAGCGGCTGGCCGACGGCGAACGATCGGTCAGCGATCTGTCGCGTGACGTCGGCTGCCAGGTGCCCAACATGAGCCAGCACCTCGCCGTGCTGCGCAGCGCCGGCATCGTGGCCACCCGTCGCGAGGGCAGCACCGTCTTCTATCGGCTCGCGGACCCGAACGTCCTCGAGGTCTACCGACTCCTACAACAGGTCGCCCGCTAAAGGCCGACGAGAGAAAGGACCATCCAAGCACCCATGTCGAACATCCGCGAAGCGACCGACGACAACTTCCAAGACCTGGTCATCAACAGCGAGAAGCCGGTCATCGTCGACTTCTGGGCCGCCTGGTGCGGGCCGTGTCGGCTCGTGGCACCCGAGATCGACAAGCTGGCCGAGAAGTACGCCGGCAGTGTCGAGGTGGTGAAGCTCGACGTCGACGCCAATCCGCACACCGCCATGCACTACGGGATCATGAGCATCCCCACCGTGGCCTTCTTCGCGCCGGGGCAGCCGCCACGCGCCGCCGTCGGCTTCCGACCGGCCGAGCAGCTGGAGGCCGCCTTCAGCCTGGATTCGTATACGCAGGCAACCGCCGGCGGAGACGCCGCCAGCGCCTGACCGCCACCGGCTGACGCAACGCCCGCTCCCCTACGGGGCGGGCGTCTTGCCGTCCGGCATACTGCGATCCATGCGCCCACGCCTCGCCCGACGCTCAGCCGCGCCCCGGCTGCTGGCGGGGCTGGTCGCGGCGGCGCTCGCCGGCGCGCTGCCGATGGGCGTGGCGCCGCCCGCCGCAGCTGCCGACGGTGGCCTTGTGGTGATCGCCCAGACGCGGTACCAGGTGCTGCCGGCCGAGCACCGGATCCACGTCACCATCGCGGCGGTGGCCACCTCGTTGGAGCCGGATACGCCGGAGGGCCAGGTCTACTACTCCGGCCTCACCTTCGCGGTGCCCGCCGGCGCGTCGAACGTGGCCGCCTCCTCCGCCGGCCAGGCGATCAGCGCGCAAATCCAATCGGCCGACGACGACTTCACCGCCATCGAGGTGGGCTTTGGCCGTCGCGTGTTCTACCGGCAGAGCTATCCCTACACCGTCTCCTTCGACCTCGTCGATCCCGGCGGGGAGGGAACGCGCGACCTGCGCATCGGTTCCAGCCTGGCTGCCTTCCCGGTCTGGGCCTTCGGCACCGGTGGCGAACCCGGTGGCAGCGTGCGCGTCGAGCTGCCGGAGGGCTACACGCCGGACGTGCAGGGCTTCGCCATGACCGAGGGCGAGCTGCCGGACGGCGGGGTGCTGCTGAGCGCGCAGCCGGACGACCCGCTGGCCTTCTTCGCGTACGTCTCGGCCGACCGTCCGGGCGCCTTCGCCAACCGCTCGATGGCACTGGATGTCAACGGCACGCGGGCCCAGCTGCTGATCCGGGCCTGGGACGACGATCCGGAATGGGACCGGCAGGTCACCCGCCTGCTGCGCCGCGGCCTGCCGACGCTGCAGAGCCTGATCGGGGTCGCCTATCCCGTGCGCGGGCGGCTGAGCGTCGAGGAAGCGGCCACCTCGCGGCTCGGCGAGTACGCCGGCATCTACAACCGCGTCACCGGCGTGATCCGCGTCCGTTACGACGCCGACGCATTCGTCACGCTGCACGAGGCCGCGCACCTGTGGTTCAACAGCGACCTCTTCGAGGACCGATGGATCGGCGAGGCCTGGGCCGAGTTCTATGCCGTGGCCGCCGGGCGGCGCATCGGCGCCAGCGGGACCGTCTTCGACCTGACCGATGAGCTGCTCGAGGCGCGGATCCCGCTCAACGACTGGGGCGCCGTCGGCGTCGAGTCGCTGCAGGTGGAGGACTACGCCTACGCTGCCACCTCCGAGCTGGCACGGCGCATCGCCGGCCGAACCGACCTGGCCAGCCTGCGCGAGGTCTGGCAGGCGGCCGATGCGGCCGAGATGGCCTATCAGCCGATCCACGCCAACGAGGCGCCGGTACGCGGCGTCCCGTTCGACCTGCCCGGCTGGCAGCGCCTGCTGGACCTGCTCGAGGAGCGCACCGGGGAGCCATACACCGACCTGTGGCAGGACTGGGTGGTGAACCGCGACCAGCAGACGCTGCTGGCCGCGCGGCAGGCGGCGCGTCACGCCTATGCCGAGACGGTGGCCGCGGCCGACGACTGGGAGCTGCCGGAGTCGATTCGCACCGACATGGGTGCGTGGCAGTTCGACGAGGCGCGGGAGGCGCTGGACGACGCCGCCGACGTCCTGGATTACCGCGATCGGATCGAGGAGGCGGCGGCGGAACTGGAGCTGACGCCGCCGGAGGCGCTGCGCGCCGGATTCGAGGGAGACGATGGCCTGCAGGTCGCGGCCGAGGAGGCCGACGCCGAGCGCGGCGCGCTGACGGCGCTCGCCACGGCCACCGCTCAGCTGGCTGACGAGCCGGAGCTGGTCGAGGCGATCGGGCTGCTGGGGCAGGAGCCGGGTGCCGACCTCGCGGCGGCTCGCGACGCGTTCGAGGCGGGAGACCTCGACCAGGCCAACGCCGCCGCCGCACGCGCGGCGGATGCCCGTGCTGCCGCCGACGACGCCGGCCGGTTCCGGGTCGTCATCGTCGGAGTCGGCATCGTGGTGCTGGACCTGCTGGTCCTGGGCCTGCTGTTCGGCCGGCGCCAGCGCCGGCACCGTGAGCCGCAGTTCCCATCCGTCACGTGAACCGATCGCTGGCGGCGGTCCTGCTCGGGACCTTCACCCTGCGCTTCAGCACCGGCCTGACCGGCGGGCTGCTCGTCTACTACCTGGCCGCGCTGGACGATTACGGCGGCGTGCCCGTGGCCAGCACCACGGTCGGGATCCTGACGGCGACCTACTTCCTGGCCGAGCTGGTGCTCTCCCCGCCCTTTGGGTACCTGTCGGATCGGTACGGCGCGCACCGGATCATGCAGATCGGCCCGATCTTCGGGGTGGTGGCGGTGCTGATCACGGCGGTCACCGTCGACCTGTGGATCATCGGCGGAACGCGCCTGCTGGAGGGTGCGGCCGCCGCCGCCTCCATCCCGTCCATCCTCGGCTACATCGCGCTGGCCACGTCCGGCGACCAGTCGATCCGCGGCCGCGCCGTGTCGCGCTTCGAGGCGGCCACCCTGCTGGGGATCGGCTTTGGCATCGTGGCCGCCGGACCCATCTTCGATACCGTCGGCCGGGTCGGGTTCATCGTGAACGGCGCGATCTACGTCCTTTCGTTCGCCATCTACCGCTGGTGCGTGGCCGAGCTGCACCACGCGCCCGAGTCGGAGGAGCCTGAAGCGCACGATCAGCGGCCGCAGCGCCTTGACCTCGGCCGTTACCGCCACATCCTGGGCTCGCCGCGGGTTTGGCTGCTCGCCCCG
>DATBME010000129.1:0-3888 GCA_036555005.1 Candidatus Limnocylindria bacterium
TCGCCGAACTGCTTGTTGGTGAAGCCGATCAGGATCGGCACCAGGGCCGCCGCCAGCAGCACGGCCCCGACATAGTCGATATGCCGGTCGGCATCCTGCTCGTGGTGAGTGGGCAGGACCCGCCAGATCACGAACAGCACCACCGCCCCGATCGGCACGTTCACGTAGAAGATCCAGTGCCAGCCCCAGGTGTCGGTGATGAAGCCGCCCAGCGCCGGACCCAGCAGCGTCGACAGGCCGAACACGGCGCCGAAGAAGCCCTGGTACTTGCCGCGCTCCGAGGGGGCGAAGATGTCGCCGATGATGGCCAGCGCCACCGGGAACAGCGCCCCGGCGCCCAGGCCCTGGAGGCCGCGGAAGGCGATGAACTGCCACATCTCCTGTGACAGGCCGCACAGGATGGAGCCCAGCAGGAAGATGCTGACGCCGATGATGAAGATCGGCCGCCGGCCGAAGATGTCGGACAGCTTCCCGTAGATCGGGCCGCTAATCGTGGCGGTCAGCAGGTAACTGGTGAAGGCCCACGTGTAGACCTCGTTGCCCTGCAGGTCGCTGACGATCACCGGCAGCGCCGTCCCCACGATCGTCTGGTCCAGCGCCGCCAGGAAGATGCCCATCAGGACGGCGATCAGGATCTCGATCCGCTGCCGGTGCGGCAGCTGGATGGGCGCCACGTCGTGCAGGTTGGGCTGCAGCTGGGCTTCGGATTCGGCGGCAGGGGCGGCAGCGGTCATGGACGGCAGATCTCCGATGGTGCGTGGGGAGGGATGCGCTCGGGGCAGCGTGCGGCGCGCTTCGGAAAGTGTAGCGGTCCATGGGACCGCGCCATGCGGCGGAATTCATCGGTCCGGACCGTCCGGGCGCGTCCTGGCGCGTCCTGGCCCCGGTCCGCTGGCGTCGGGCTTCACCCGTGCTGCACGGCTGCACAGTTGCACGGCTGCACGAGCGAGGCTCGACACGCCGTACACGTGGTTTGAGTACAACGGCGCCGGCACTGGTCGGGGCGCGCACTCCCACTCGTACCTTGCGTGCCCGAGCGCGTCAGGACCGCGCCGGGCGCGGCACCGGCGCCGTTGTACACCTCATGTATGTAACCACGCCGGCCGCCCGCCCCCGCGGACCTCAGGTTGGCGCGGCCACCGCCGTGGGTTCGCGATGCACGCTACGGAACAGGAGCAGGGCGATCAGGCTGGCCAGCACGGCGACGGCGCCCGCGACGACGAACACCCAGCGCACCCCGATCACGTCGCCCAGCACGCCGCCGACGGCCATCGACACCACGCTGGCGGTCGAGACCGAAGCCGACATGAGCGAGGCAACGCGCCCGCGCGCCGCATCGGCCGTCTGGGTCTGCAGCACCGTCGACACCATCGCCTGCAGCGGCGTCAGGATCAGGCCGACCAGGAAGAGCAGCAGCAGCATCTGCCAGACCGCGTCGACCCCGCCGAGCGCCGCGATGGTGATCCCGATGCCGGCCAGGGCGGCGGTGATGATGGTGGTCGCCGCCAGCCGCGCGGCCAGCGCGGCCACGAAGAACGCGGCCAGGATCAGGCCCAGCGTCTGGGCCAGCTCGACGCCTGCCATCCAGGTCGGCGGCACCCGCAGGTCGTCCACGATGAACGGCACGAACAGGACGTTGACGGCGCCCAGTCCGAGCATGGTGACCGTAGCCGCCAGCAAAGTTCCGCCCAGCAGGCGCGAGCCGCGGATGATGGCCATCCCCTCCGCCAGCGAGCGACGGAATGCCGGCCGCGCCTCCTGGGTCACCGGACCCTCGACCTGCCCTGCGGAAGCGGCGATCCGCGACACGAGGGCGAACGAGACCAGGAATGTGGCGGCGTCGATCACGAAGCCGATGGTGCCGGTCCCGAACAGCCCGAACACCAGCCCGGCGATGGCCGCGCCAATCACCGAGCCGATGACCTGGGAGGTCTGCGCCAGCGAGTTGGCGGCGGGCAGGCCGGGCGCCGGCACGATGTGCGGCATCAGCGCCGCGCGCGCCGGCCGGAAGAAGGTGCTGACCGATGCATGCGCGAATCCGAGCAGGTAGAGCAGCGGCACGAACCCGCTCAGCGCGACCAGCGCGTAGCCGGCCACGATCACGGCGCGCAGCAGGTCGGAGGCGAGCATGACGCGCCGCCGATCCCATCGGTCCACGTAGACGCCGGCGGCCAGCCCCACCGTCATCTGGGGCAGCGCCTCGGCGATGGCCATCAGCGCCAGCGCCACGGTGGAGCCGGTCAGCTCGTTGATGACCAGCAGCAGCAGCAAGAGGGTGATCCCGTCGCCGATGTCCGAGACGACCTGCCCGCTGAGCAGGTAGCGGTAGTCCCGGATGCGCAGGACCTGGCGGATGCCAAGCGGCGTCGCGGTTGCGTCAGTCAATCCTCGCTCCTTCGCTCTTGTCGTGGCTTCGCTCCCCGATCCGTGGGTAGAAGCCGACCACCAACCCGTAATCGTCGCCGCCCGGCTCGTCCAGGGAGGCGAGCTCGTCCAGCTCGTCAAGGGCAGCGCTGATGCGACGGATGGTCCCGGCGCTCAGCCGCCCGGTGGCGCTGGACATCACCAGCCTGGTCGGGCCCTTGGTCGGATCGACGTCGATCAGCCCGGCCCGGACGCCGGCCAGGATCTCGGCGCGGGCCTTGTCGAAGACGACGTCCAGCACCTGCCGCACCGCCTTGTCGCCGCCGCTCGTGCTGAACGCCGATCGGTCCAGGCGGAAGTTCAGCGCCGCCACCTGGTAGCGACGCTCGGTGATGCCGGATACGACCCGCGTGCTGGCCACCCGAATCAGCCCTCGCTGCTCGAGCAGCGCCAGGTGCCGGTACAGGCGCGTCTGCTTGCCGCCGATGCGCGCCGCCAGCTCCTTGGCCGTCCATCCCCGGCTGGGGTGCTGGCCCATCACGTCCAGGATCTCCAGGCGCAGCGGGTCGGCCAGGGCGCGCAGCTGCTCCACGTCCCCCAGCACGATCGCGTCGGCCGGCCCGGGCGGACGGTCCGCCGCGTCGTTCACGTTCTGGTGATCGTTCATGTATTCGTGAATGATACGGACCCTGTCAAGGGCCTGATTCATGCAGTCCATCAGCCCCGCATGACGCTTGATGAGAACAAGGCCGTCGCCAAGCGGTTCATCCAGGAGGTCTTCGTCGAAACCGATGAGCGGGCCGTCGACGAGCTGACCTCACCCGACTTCCTCCCCCACAGCTGGCCGGGCGTAGAACGCGGCATCGAGGGCCTGAAGCAGGCTCAGCGACGCGTGTCGGCCGGCCTCGAGGACGCGCGGATGACGATCGAGGACGTGATCGCGGAGGGCGACAAGGTGGTGGTGCGGCTCACCTCGCACGGCCGGCACGCGGGCGGGTTCATGGGCATGCCCGCCTCGGGCAAGGCGTACGACATCTCCGAGATCCACATCTTCCGCATCGCCGACGGCAAGGTTGCCGAGCACTGGCGAGACGCCGACATGCTGGGGATGATGCGGCAGCTGGGCGCGCTCACCGAGCAGCGCTGACTGCGCCGCACCGCGGCGGGTGCCGCGTCATGCGGCCACAGACTGATACGACCAAGGAGAGCCTGGGCCAGCGGTCTCCTTGCCGTCGTATGCGGCTGCAGACTCAAACGGCCACGGAAAGGCAGGCTGGGCGCGATTCCGTGGTTGTATCAGTCTCAGGCTGCATAGCCACGCCCCCCGGGGACGCGCGGAGGGCGCACAGCGCGAGGCGACAGCGTGGCACTCAGCCGGCCAGCGCCTCCATCTCCCCCACCGTGCGGTCCAGCTCGGCAACCAGGTCGGGCAGGTGCGCCGGGTTGGCGCGGAAGGCATCGACCAGCGCGCGGTAGTACCACAGCGAACCGTCGCGGCCGCCGTTGAAGCGCTCCCAGGTCACG
>DATBME010000143.1:0-42867 GCA_036555005.1 Candidatus Limnocylindria bacterium
GAAACGAGCATGAACATCAAGCGGCTGATGGAGATCGGCTCCTACCGGGGCATCCGTCATCGCCGCAACCTGCCCGTCCGCGGGCAGCGCACCAAGACCAACGCGCGCCAGCGCCGGGGTCCGCGTCGGACCGTCGGCATCCGGCGCAAGAAGTAGCACGGGAGTTCCATGGCTGAGCGAAAGCGCTCCACGCGCACCAAGAAGCGCGAGAAGAAGAACGTGCCGGTCGGGCACGCGCACATCCAGTCGACGTTCAACAACACGATCGTGACCATCACGGACACGACCGGCAACGTCATCAGCTGGGGCAGCGCCGGCCTGGTCGGCTTCAAGGGCTCTCGCAAGAGCACGCCCTACGCGGCCGCCCAGACGGCCGATCTCGCCGCGCGCAAGGCCATGGAGAACGGCATGCGCCAGATCGAGGTCTTCGTGAAGGGCCCGGGCGCCGGCCGCGAGCAGGCGATCCGCTCCCTCCAGACCGCCGGCCTGGAAGTGACCGCCATCACCGACGTCACCCCCATTCCGCACAACGGCTGCCGCCCGCCGAAGCGGCGCCGGGTCTAGGGGGCGTCGATGGCTCGATACACCGATCCGGTCTGCCGCATCTGCCGCCGCGAGGGGCTGAAGCTCTTCCTCAAGGGCTCGCGCTGCTACAGCCGCAAGTGCTCCTTCGAGCGGCGCAGCACGCCGCCGGGCATGAACACCCAGCGCCGCCGCAAGGTGAGCGAGTTCGGCCTGCAGCTGCGTGAGAAGCAGAAGGTGCGCAAGAGCTACTCCGTCCTGGAGAAGCAGTTCCGCAACTACTTCGAGAAGGCCGAGCAGCGCAAGGGCATGACCGGCGAGAACCTGCTGCGCATGCTCGAGATGCGGCTGGACAACGTCGTCTTCCGGATGGGCCTGGCCCGGTCTCGCGCCGAGGCGCGCCAGCTGGTGACCCACGGCCACTTCACCGTCAACGGACGGCCCACCAACATCCCGAGCTTCGGCACCAAGGTCGGCGACCGGATCGACGTCCGCGAGAGCCGCCGTGGCCGGGAGTACTTCAAGGGCGCATCCGAGCAGATCAAGGCGGCGCAGGTCCCCGACTGGGTCAGCGTCGATGCGGCCAAGCTGTCGGGCTCGATCCTGTCGGAGCCGGTCCGCGAGCAGATGCCGATGGAGTTCAACGAGCAGCTCGTCGTCGAGTTCTACTCGCGATAGAGCGTCAGGAGTCACGTACCTTTCATGATCGAACTTGAGACCACGCCCGCCCCGCGCATCGAGGAGTCCGAGGGAGAGGGCAACCTCTCCACCTTCGAGGTCAACCCGCTGGCCGATGGCTACGGGGTGACCCTCGGCAATGCCCTGCGTCGGGTGCTGCTGAACTCCCTCGAGGGAGCGGCCATCACCTCGATCCAGATCGCCAACGTCTTCCACGAGTTCAGCACGCTGCCGAACGTCAAGGAGGATGTCACCCAGATCGTCCTGAACGTCAAGAAGCTGCGGCTGCGCTCGTTCGCCCGGCACCCGGTCACGCTGAAGCTGGTGAAGCACGGCGCCGGCCCGGTCACGGCCGGCGACATCGCCGAGTCGGCGGACGTCGAGATCGTGAACCCGGAGCTGGTGCTGCTCACGCTTGACAGCGACGCGGGGTCGATCGAGATGGACCTGACCGTCGAGACCGGCGTCGGCTACCGCCCGGCGGAGCACACCGAGGACATGCCGATCGGCATCATCCCGGTCGACGCCATCTTCTCGCCGGTGCGGCGCGTGAACTTCGTGGTCAGCGACACCCGCGTCGGGCAGATGACCAACTTCGACCGCCTGACGCTCGAGATCGAGACCGATGGCACCAGCACCCCGAAGGCGGCGCTCTCGCAGGCGGCCGACATCCTGGTCCGCGAGTTCAGCCGCTTCACCGAGATCGGCCGCCGGCCGCTCGCCGGCGAGGAGGAGGCGCCTGCCCCCATGGCGGCCAACCTGCTCGACGCGCCGATCGAGGAGCTGGACCTGCCGATGCGGGCGTACAACAGCCTGAAGCGCAACAACATCACCAAGATCGGGCAGGTCCTGGCCCTGTCGGACGACGAGTTCCTGCGCATGCGCAACTTCGGCCGCAAGAGCCTGGACGAGCTGAAAGAGCGCCTGGCGCTGCGCGGCTTCATCAGTCCCGAGGCCCCCGGCGACGCCGACGAGTCGGACCTGCCGGCATCGGCCGAGCTCGACGAGGCGGCGGCCGCCGAGCTGGATCGCGAGGCGTAGGACGTGCCGCACCGCGTCGCCGGGCGCAGGCTGGGCCGCTCCACCAGCCATCGGCTCCACATGCTGGGCAACCTGGCGGTGGCGGTGCTGCGCTACGAGCGCGTCAAGACCACCGAGGCCAAGGCCAAGGAGGTGCGCGGCATCGTGGACGGTATGATCACCACCGCCAAGCGGGGCGACCTGCAGGCCCGCCGCGCGCTTTCCTCCCAGATGCCCCACGAGCCGCTCATCGTCGACAAGCTGATGGGCGAGCTCGCCACCAAATACGCCGACCGCAGCTCCGGCTTCACCCGCATCACCCGGATCGGGGAGCGGCTGGGGGATGCGGCGCCGATCGTCCAGATCGAGCTCGTCTGACCCAGGCGGGCTCGAGCAGGGCGAGACAACCGCAGACGGACCCGATGCCGCCCGGCACGCAGCGATGCGCGCGAGCGGTGATCGAGTACGACGGGACCGCCTTCGCCGGCTCCCAGTACCAGCCGAACGCTCGGACGGTGCAGGGGGAGCTGGAGGAGGCGCTTAACAGACTGACCGGCGAGCGGACGCGTGTCCGATTCGCCGGGCGAACCGATGCCGGGGTGCATGCCACCGGCCAGGTCGCGGCCTTCTGCCTGGCGCGTCGCTCCGGCGAGCGGCAGGCCGGCTGGCCGGAGCTGCAGCGACAGCTGAACGCCATGCTGCCGCCGGACCTGGTGGTGCGCTCGCTCCGATCGGCAGCTGCCGGGTTCGACCCGCGGCGCGACGCGCTCGCGCGCGTGTACCGCTACCGGATCCGGATGGCAGGCGATCGGCGCATGGCCGACCGGCATCGGACGCTCGAGATCGACGACCTGCTGGACGTGGGCGCCATGCGCGCCGCCGCGGCTGCGCTCCCGGGGGAGCGTGACTTCGGGGCGCTGGGCAGCCACGCCCAAGGTCGGACGATCCGGCGCGTGACGGACGTGCGCATCGTGCAGCGCGGCACCTCGGTCGAGGTCCGGGTCACGGCGAACGCCTTCCTGCGCCGGATGGTGCGCAGCATCGTGGCGCTGCTGATCGAGGCGGGCCGGGGACGGCTCGACCCCGACGCGGTCGACGCGCTGCTGAAGGCCGGCGATCGGGCCCTGGACGGGCGCGCGGCGCCAGCCAGGGGCCTGACCCTCGAGCGGGTCATCTATCCGAAGAGCGGCGGCGGGCCGGCATCGGCCCGCAGGAACGCACACGACACGGCAGAGCACGCGGCAACTGAGGCGAAAGAGCAGGAATCGTGAAGACGTACGCAGTCAAGGCGAGCGAGATCGAGCGCCAGTGGTGGGTGGTCGACGCCAGCGACCAGACCCTGGGTCGGTTGGCGACGCGCATCGCCACCCTGCTCGAGGGCAAGCACAAGCCCACCTACTCGCCCCACATCGACACCGGCGACCACGTGGTGGTCGTCAACGCGGGCCGCGTGAAGGTCACCGGCAACAAGCTGCTGCAGAAGCGCTACTACCGCCACTCCGGCTATCCGGGCGGCCTCAAGGAAGAGTCGCTGCAGGCGCTGATGGCCCGCCGACCGGAGCTCGTGATCGAGCGGGCGGTGAAGGGGATGCTGCCGCAGAACCGGCTGGGGCGGGCCATGTTCAAAAAGCTGAAGGTCTACGGCGGGCCGGATCATCCGCACCAGGCGCAGCAGCCGCAGGCTGCCGAGCTGTAAGAGGTCGACGACGAACCCATGAGCACCAGCTACATCTATGGCACCGGACGCCGCAAGACCTCCGTGGCGCGGGTCCGGCTGCTTCCCGGCGACGGTCAGATCGTCGTCAACGGCAAGGACGTGGTCGAGTACTTCGGCGGCACCGGCGGCGCCACTGCGCTGCGCCTGCCGTTCCGCGTGACCGAGACCGAGGGACGCTACTCCGCCTCGATTTTGGTCGCTGGCGGCGGCTTTTCGGGCCAGGCCGGCGCCATTCGGCACGGAATCGCGCGCGCCCTGCTGAGCGCCCATCCCGATGCACGCGCCGCGCTGCGCGACGCCGGCCTGCTGACGCGCGATCCACGCGCCAAGGAGCGCAAGAAGTACGGCCTCAAGCGGGCGCGCAAGGCACCGCAGTACACCAAGCGCTAGACCGATAGGCCCCGGCGGTCGCGCCGGGGCCCTTTGGTAACCTTTGCGGCATCGTGCTGGACGCGATCAGCGAGTTCTTGGGCACCTACCTGCGGGGCGGGTGGCTGGCGCTGCTCGACATCGTGCTCGTCGCGATCGTCATCTACTGGATCTTCATCCTGATCCGCGGCACGCGCGCGGTGCGGATCGTGATCGGCCTCTCGATTCTGTACCTCGTCTACCTCGTGGCCGACGCGGTCAACCTGCAGCTCCTGTCGACCCTGCTGCAGACCGGCGCCGTGGTCGGGCTGTTCGCCATCGTGGTCGTCTTCCAGCCGGAGCTGCGCCGCGCCCTGGAGCAGATCGGGCGGGTGGGCTCCTTCAACCGCTTCTTCGTGTCGAGCGACGTCTCGTCGGCGGAGCGGGTGGCGCGCGAGACGAGCCGCGCGGCGCGCCTGCTGGCCGGCTCGCGGCACGGCGCGCTGATCGTGATCGAGCGCGGGACCGGGCTGCAGGACCTGGCCACCGACACCGGCGTGCCGCTCCACGCCGACCTTCGAGCGGAGCTGCTGGCGACCATCTTCTACCACGGCACCGCGCTGCACGACGGAGCGGTGATCGTATCCGGCGAGAAGATCACCGCCGCGGCGGTGGTGCTGCCGCTGTCCCAGAACGTGCTCGACAGCGAGCGCTACGGCACGCGCCATCGAGCCGCCATCGGCATCAGCGAGCAGTCCGATGCGCTGGTGGTGGTGGTCAGCGAGGAGACCGGCTCGATCAGCCTGGTGCAGCGCGGCCGCATCGAGCGCAACCTGACCGAGGAGCAGCTGCGGCGACGGATCTTCAACCTGATCCGGCCCCAGGCGCCACGCCAGCGTGTGCCGCTCATGCGCCGATCGGCGGAAGGCGCCTGGCAGATGGGCCCCGATGGCGAGCCCGAGGCGCCGATCGATCCCGATGCCCGCGTGGTCGCTTCGCCGTCGCGTCCGTCCGGGGCGCCGAGCGCGGCGCCAGCCGCAACGCCGGCGGCACCGCCGGCGGCATCGGCCCCGGCCGAGGCCGGAACCCGCGTCGCCCACGCCGACCGGCAGCAGTAGATGGGCTGGCTGACCCGCAACTGGCACCTCAAGCTGGCCGCGCTCGGACTGGCGACCGTCCTGTACACCGGTCTCGTCTACTCCGGCTCCTTCACCGACCAGGTCTTCCCGGGCCTGCCGATCGAGGCCATCAACCAGCCCAGCGGCGCCTATCCGCTGACCCAGCAGCTGGGCACGGTTGACGTGCAGTACCGGCTGGCCGCCGACGCGCCGGAGCGGGTCACGGCGGACTCGTTCACGGTCACCGTGGACCTGGCCGATTACGACATGGATCGCTCTCCCGAGCTGCAGTCGCTGCCGGTGCGGGTCTCGGCGCTGCCGCAGGGCGTCGAAGTGCTCGAGTACCAGCCGACCACGGTGGCGGTGGCCCTCGACCAGCTGGCCGAGCGCCAGGTGCGGGTCGAAGTCGAGACCGGCGCCGTGCCGGAGGGCCTGGCCATCGGTACGCCGCGTGCCAGCCACGAGGCGGTGACGGCCAGCGGCCCGGAGAGCCAGCTGGGGCGGGTGGACCACGCCGTGGCCCGCGTACAGATCTTCGAATCGGGCATCGACGTGCGCCAGCCGCAGGTGCCGCTGGTGCCGGTCGACATCGACGGTCGCGAGGTGGAGTCGGTCGACCTGGAGCCGGCCACCATCCAGGTCGAGATCGACGTGCGCGCGGTCGAGACCAGCAAGACCGTGCCCATCCGGCCCATCCTGACCGGCAGCCCCGCTGACGGCTTCCAGGTCAACGCGGTGACGGTCGAGCCGGCCGTGGTCACCATCTTCGGCGCGCCCGCTGCCGTCGAGGCGATCACCGAGGTGACGACCGAGCCGCTCCCCGTGGGTGGCGCCAATGCGAACCTGGAGCTCGACGCCACGCTCGTCCTGCCCGGGGGTACACGTACCGCCGAGGACGCCCCGGCGCCCGTGGTGAGCGTCAACATCGGTGCCTCGACCGCGACGCGCAGCTTCCTGGTCGGCGTGATCTGCGACGGCGTGCCGGACGGCTCGGCCTGCCTGCCGCAGCAGGAGCAGGTGTCGGTCACGCTGCGCGGTCCGGCCGGACAGCTGGCCGATCTCGACCCGGCGGACCTGACGCCGACCCTCGATGCCTCCGGGCTGGGGCCCGGAAGCCACCAGCTGACGCCGACCTTCTCGCTGCCGAACGGGCTGGACCTGGTATCGGTCTCGCCCGGCACGGTGACGGTCGAGATCGTGCCGCCGGCGACGCCCACGCCCGCACCGGGCTGATGGGCCGCCTGTTCGGAACGGACGGGATCCGGGGCGCTGCCAACGTCGACCTGACGCCCATCCTGGCCTACGACCTCGGCCGCGCGGTGGGGCACCTGCTGGACGGCGACGGCCGCGGCGTGGTGGTGGGACAGGACACGCGCCGGTCCGGCGACATGCTGGTGGCTGCCCTGAGCGCGGGCCTGGCGGCGGTCGGCACCGACGTGCTGCAGCTTGGCGTGGTCACCACGCCGGGCCTGGCCTTCGTCGCCGAGCGTGGCGGACACGCGGCCGGGGTGATGGTCTCCGCCTCGCACAACCCGGCCGACGACAACGGCCTGAAGGTCGTGTCCGGTGGCCGGAAGGTCGACGACGAGGTCGAGGACCAGCTGGAGCGCCTCATCTTCCAGGCCGAGGCGCTGCCGGGCCGGCGCAACCCGGAGCTCGGCCGCCTCCACCGCGACGTCGCGCCGCTGGCCCCCTATCGCGCCCACCTGGTGGAGGCGGCCGGCGACGCGCTGCAGGGACTGCGCGTGGGTCTGGATGCCGCCAACGGATCGGCCTCCGGCATTGCGCCGGACCTGTTTCGCGAGCTGGGCGCCCAGGTCACCGCCATCAACACCGAACCTGATGGCACGAACATCAACCTGGACTCCGGCGCCAGCCACCCGCGGGGCCTGGCCGAGCTGGTGAAGCGCGAGCGGCTGGAGGTGGGATTCGCCTTCGACGGCGACGCGGACCGGCTGATCGCGGTGGATGGGGCCGGGCAGCTGGTCGACGGCGACGCGGTGATGGGCATCTGCGCCCTGCAGATGCTGGAGGCGGGCACGCTGCGCAACGCAACGCTGGTGGCGACCGTCATGAGCAACGGCGGCCTGCAGCAGGCGATCGAGGCCGCCGGCGGCCGGATGCTGCGCACCCCGGTGGGGGACCGGCACGTGTTCGAGGCCATGGAGCGAGCGGACGCCACGCTTGGCGGCGAGCAATCCGGCCACGTCATCTTTCGCGATCGCGCCACCACGGGAGACGGGATGCTGACCGCCATCGAGCTCGTCAAGGCTGTGCGCGCGGCCGCCGGGCCGACCCTGGCCGAGCTCGCCGCCCGCATTCCGAGGCGGCCGCAGGTGATGCTAAACTCGGCCGTCCGCCACAAGGACTCGTGGCAGCTGGACCCGGTCTTTGCCGGGGCCGTGGCCAGCGCCGAGGCGCGCCTCGGACCCAGTGGGAGGATCCTGGTCAGGCCCTCGGGGACGGAGCCGCGGCTCCGGATCATGGTCGAGGGCGATCAGCAGGACGAGATCAGCGAGATCGCGCGCGAGCTGGACGCGCTCGCCCAGGCGCGCCTGAACTAGGCGAAGGAGGCGCCCATGTGCGGCATTGTCGGCTACGTCGGCCCGCGCGACGCGGCGCCCATCCTGCTCGACGGCCTGAGGCGCCTCGAGTACCGCGGCTATGACTCCGCTGGCATCGCGCTGCTCACCGAGGCGGGCGACGTGTTCGTCGAGAAGAAGGCGGGCAAGCTCAGCAACCTGACCGAGCACCTGAACGGCGGGGCTCCGGCCGGGCATCCGGGCATCGCCCATACGCGCTGGGCCACCCACGGCCGACCGAACGACGTCAATGCCCATCCCCACACCGACTGTGCCGGGCAGCTGGCGCTGATCCACAACGGGATCATCGAGAACTACCGCGAGCTCAAGGACGGGCTGCTGGCCGATGGCCATCGGTTCACCTCCGAGACCGACACCGAGGTGCTGGCGCACCTCGTCGAGCGCGAGTACGACGGCGACCTGGTGGAGGCGGTGCGGCGGGCGCTGCAGGGCGTGCGCGGCGCCTATGCCATCGGCGTCATGCACACCGCCCACCCCGACCGCATCGTCGGCGCGCGCATGAACGTGCCGCTGATCGTGGGACTGGGACGCGGCGAGGGGTTCCTTGCCAGCGACGTGCCGGCCATCCTGGAGCACACCAAGAACGTCGTCATCCTGCAGGAGGGCGACATCGCCGATGTCACCGCCGACGGGGTGCGCATCCTGCAGATGGACGGGGCTCCAGTCGACCGCGACGTGACGCGCATCAGCTGGAATATCGAGGCCGCCGAGAAGGGCGGCTTCGCGCACTTCACGCTGAAGGAGATCTACGAACAGCCGCACGCCATCCAGGAGGCGCTCCGCGGACGCGTCGATCTCGACGGAGCCGTGACGATGGTCGAGCTGGAGCCCATCGAGGAGAGGCTGCGGGCCGCCGAGCGGGTGTACGTGGTTGGCTGCGGCACCGCGCGCTACGCGGCCGAAGTGGGGGCACACCTGATCCAGGAGTGGGCCGGCCTGCCGGCCACCGCCCAGATCGGGAGCGAGATGCGCTACTCGCCGCCGCCGATCGACGAGCGCACGCTGGTGATCAGCGTCAGCCAGTCGGGCGAGACGGCCGACACGCTGGCGCCCACCAAGCTGGCGGACGAGCGGGGCGCGACGATCGTGGTGGTGACCAACGTGGTTGGCAGCGCCCTGACGCGCGACGCGGACGCTGTCTGCTACCTGCAGGCCGGTCCAGAGGTGGCAGTCGCGTCGACCAAGGCCTTCGTCACCCAGGTCGTGGTGCTGGAGCTGATCGCGCTGCGCCTGGCGCAGCTGCGCGGCCGGATGAGCGACCACCGGGTCAACGTCATCGGGCGCGGCATGCGCGAGCTGCCGGGCCTGGCGGCCCGCACGCTGGGCCTGGGTCCGCAGGTCAAGAAGCTGGCGCAGCGCTGGAGCCGGGTGCGCAACGTGATGTACGTCGGCCGCGCGCTCGGTTTCCCGATCGCGATGGAAGGCGCCCTCAAGCTGAAGGAGCTCTCCTACGTGCATGCCGAGGGCTATGCCGCCGGCGAGCTCAAGCATGGGCCGATCGCGCTGCTCGACCGCGACACGCCATTGGTCGCGGTCGCCACCCGGGGCGTCACCTATGAGAAGGTGGTCAGCAACGTCGCCGAGGTGCGTGCCCGCGAGGCGCCGGTGGTGGCGGTGGCGACCGAGGGCGACGAGGAGATCGCTCGCTACGCGGGCGACGTGCTGTACGTGCCGGAGATGCTGGAGCCACTCACGCCGATCATCGCCATCCTGCCGCTCCAGCTGCTGGCCTATGAGGTGGCGGTCGCGCGCGGGACCGACGTCGACCAGCCTCGCAACCTGGCCAAGTCGGTCACGGTCGAATAGCGCAGGCTCGATGAGCAGGCACGAGATCGGTGTCGACCTGGTCGACATCGACCGGATCATCAGCGTGCTGGATCGGTTCCCGGGCCGCTTCCGCGAGCGCGTGCTGACCGAGGCGGAGGCCCGCTACTGCGGCACCAAGGTGGAGCGCATCGCCGGTCGCTGGGCCGCCAAGGAGGCGATCAGCAAGGTGCTGGGCCTGGGCGTACGCGGTGTCGGCTGGCGCGAGATCGAGATCCTGCCCAACTGGGCGGGAGCGCCGCAGGTGCGGCTGCACGCGAGGGCCGCGGCCCGCGCGGCGGCGCTCGACCTGGAGGATGTGACGGTCTCGATCTCGCACGAGCGCAAGATGGCGACGGCCGTGGCGATCGCCCACATCCGGGAATCCGGTTGAGCCGGTGGCCGTCACCGAGCTGACCTCCGCCTGGGCGGCGGCGCACCTGCCGCCACGTCCCGCTCGCGCCCACAAGGGCACGTTCGGCCGGGTGCTGGTCGTGGCGGGCTCGATGGAGTACGCGGGCGCGGCGCTGCTGGCCGGTCGCGGGGCGGCGCGAGCCGGGGCGGGGGTGGTCTGCCTGGCCACGCCGGAGTCGGTCGGGGCGCGATTGCTGGGTGCCGCCCCCGAGCTGACCGCCATGCTGCTCGACGAGGAGGCGCCCGGGCTGATCGGGCCGGCGGGCTGGCGCCGGGTGGCGACCGAGGCGCGGACCTTTGACGCCGTGCTGATCGGTCCCGGGCTGGGACGGCACCCAGCGACGCAGCGTCGGGTGCGCGGCTTCCTGCACGAGGCCCGGCATCCGGTGGTGGTCGACGCGGACGGCCTCAACGCGCTGGCCGCCGAGGAGCGCTGGTGGCGGCCGCTGACCGCCCCCGCCGTGCTGACCCCGCACCCCGGCGAGTTCGCCAGGCTGCTGGGACGCAGCCTGGAGCCGGCCCTCGCCGACGATGACGATGCGCGCGTGGCGTCGGCCTCGTCGGCGGCCAGCGAGTGGGGTCAGGTGGTGGTGCTCAAGGGCGCCCGCACCGTGGTCGCCGGCCCCGATGGCACGGTGCTGCGGTCGGAGGTCGCGACGCCCAGCCTGGCCACCGCCGGCAGCGGCGACGTGCTGGCCGGCGCCATCGGCGCGTTCCTGGCGGCCGGCTGCGCGCCGCTCATCGCCGCCGGCTGCGGCGTGGCCGTGCACGGTACCGCCGGCCTGCTCGCCCAGGAGCGGATCGGGCGCTCGGGTGTGATCGCCGGGGACATCGCCAGCCTGCTGCCGGAATCGGCCGAGCGGATGCGGCGGAGCGCTCCCGCGTGACTGGCGCCAAGCGGGGCGGCGGGTCGCGCATCACGGAAGGTCCCTCACCCAGCCTGCACCGCGCCTGGATCGAGATCGATCACGCGGCGCTGCGCCACAACCTCGCCGTGCTGCGCCGCGCCGCCGGACCGGAGAAGCAGG
Organism: Candidatus Limnocylindria bacterium; assembly: GCA_036555005.1. Lineage (GTDB taxonomy): Bacteria > Chloroflexota > Limnocylindria > QHBO01 > QHBO01 > DASSCW01. The sequence goes on from DATBME010000143.1 coordinate 11,252, forward strand.
TCATCGGGGTGGTCAAGGCCAACGCCTACGGGCACGGCGCGGTCGAAGTCAGCCGCACGCTCGTGGCCGAGGGAGTCGAGCTGCTGGCGGTGGCGACCGTCGACGAGGGCATGAGCCTGCGCCGCGCCGGGGTGACCGGCCCGATCCTGGTGCTCTGGGCGCTGGGCGGCCCGGAGGCGGCCCTGGCCGTCGCCCACGACCTGCAGCCTGTCGTGCACGACGCCGCGGGAATCGCCATGCTCGAGAAGGCCGCCGATCCCACCCGTCGCCTGGCGGTGCACCTCAAGGTCGACACCGGCCTCGGCCGCCAGGGCGCCGACCCGGCGACGGCAGTCGAGCTGGCCACCCGGCTCGGGCGCAGCCGCCGGCTGCAGCTGGCGGGGACATTCAGCCACCTGGCGGTGCCGGGCGAGGATGACGCCTACACCGAGGTCCAGCTCCTGCGCCTGGCGCAGTCACTGGATGCGATGCGATCGGCCGGGGTCGACCCCGGGCTGGTGCACGTCTCGGCCACGGGCGGCATCCTGGCCGGCGCCGGCGCCTTTGCCGATGCGGTGCGGCCCGGACTCGGGCTCTACGGCATGTTGCCTGCCTGGGCGGCGGCGCGGGACCCCGGCCTGCGGCCGGTGATGTCCGTCAAGGCGCTGCCGATTCGCATCTTCGACCTGGCGGCCGGCCAGCCGATCGGCTATGGCCTGCGCTACCGGCCGGCACGGGCCACTCGCATCGCCACGCTCGGCATCGGCTACGGCGACGGCTGGCCACGCAGCCACGCCAACAATGGCCGGGCTCTCGTTCGCGGCCGTCCTGCACCCATCGTGGGAGCGGTCAGCATGGACGGCCTGACCGTCGATCTGGGCCAGATCGATGAGGTAACCTACGCCGACGAGTTCGTCCTGATCGGCGAACAGATGGGCGCTCGCATCACGGCCGATGAGGTTGCGGCCGAACGGCGCACCATCAATTACGAGGTGACGACCGCCCTGCGTGGCCGGCTTCCCCGGCTCCACCACGGGGCCTGAAAGGCCGAACGGTCCGAGCGGGCAGCAAGCGAGCGAACATGGCCGTACCGATCGAGATCGACGTGTGGCAGGGGGAGATTGCCGAGCTCGAGGTCGACGCGATCATCGTGCCGGCCAACGAGAGCCTGTTCATGACGAACCCGCTCGCCCAGGCGGTCAAGCGGCGTGCTGGCGAGACCGTCGAGAGCGAGGCCGTCGCCCAGAGTCCGCTCGCGCCAGGCTCGGCTGCGGTGACGAGCGGCGGCAAGCTGGCCGCATCGCACATCATTCACGCCGTGGCGGTCGGGCATGAGCTGCAGCAGGATCGGGCCGTCCTGGCCGCGGCGCTGAACACGGCCTTCGACATGGCCGCGCACCTCGGCCTGCCGCGCCTGGCCATGACGGCGATCGGCGTGGAGCGCGGCGTGTTCACGGCGGACGAGGCGGCCGGCGTGCTGGTGGAGGTTCTGGTGGGACGAGGAGCTCGCGCCGAGACCGTTCCCACCTCGCTCGTCATCGTGGTCGCCGATCCCGAGCAGGCTGCCGCATACCGATCGGCAAGCGAGGGATTGCAGGCCGCCAGCCGATGACGGAGGACCGCAGCGAGATCATCGCCGCGGAGCTGCGTCGTCGGGGACTCGGTCCGCCCGCCCTGCTGCTGCTCCAGGCGCACCGTCCGCTCCGCCCGCTGCTGTGCAGCCTGGCCCTCTTCCTCCAGCCGATCTCGCGGCCCCTCCTCGGCGCCCGCGCCGAGCTCCTGCAGCAGGCGCTCGACGACGACCAGGCCTACGACGCCCTGCTCGACCGGCTGGCCCGCGACGAGGGCACGCGATGATGCCTGACATCGGAAGCCTGCTGGCCGGGCTACTGGCCTTCATCGGCGACCAGGTCGCCGCGTCCTCGCTGCGGCTCGGCCCCCTCCCGACCGTAGCGGTGCTTGGGATCGTGCTGGTCCTGCTGTCGCTGATCGCGCGACCGAGCACGCGCTGGGTGGCGCGCGACCTTGGGCGCCTGGCGGCCGTCAGCCGTGCCATGGCGCTGGCCGCGGAGTCGGGCGGGGCCGCCGCGTTCTCGCTGGGCAGCGCCGGAGTGGCGCGTGCCGCATCGGCTTTGGATCGGCTGCAGACGCTGGCCGCCATCCCGGTGCTGAGCCACGCGGCCCGCGCCGCCGCCCGCGCCGGCGTGCCGCTGCGCGTGACGGTCAACGACCCCGTTGCCGGGCACCTGGCCGACGTGGCCCTGGATGCCGCGCATCGCAGCACCGAGACGCAGGAGCGCCAGGAGCGGTCGACCACCGAGTACATCGGCGAGGGACGCGGCGTGGCCGCCGCCATCGCCCTGGCCGAGGCAGGGGCGCCGGCCGCGGCGTTCGTCGACGGCGGGCTGGCGGAGGAGGCGATGCTGCTGCTCAATGGTGCCCAGGACGGCGCGGCCTGGACCAGCTTCGGCACGGCGACGGCCAGCCAGGCCGGGTCGGTGCTGCTGGAGGGGGATGGCACCCTCATCGGCCCGGAGCTGTACCAGGCACCGAGCGACCTGCGCGCCGCAGGGCTCGAGCGCACCGGCGTGCTGGCCGCGAACCGCATCATCGTGGCCGCCGTGGTGGTCATCGTGCTGGGCAGCCTGCTGACCGTGGCCGGTGGCACGGACCTGGCCGCCGTGCTGGCCGGCCGCCGCTGATGCGCCGGTCGATTCCGGCCGTGCTGGTGGTCGTGGTCGGCCTGCTGCTGCTGGTCGACTTCGTCCTGGTCAATCCCACGGTGGCGAGCCTCGCCTCCGGCGCACAGGAGCTGATCGTGCTGCTGGCGGCAGCGGCCGCCCTGGCCGGGGCGGCGACCCTGGTGCTGCGCCACTGGCTGGACCTCTCCGAGCGCCGTCGAGACCCGCTGGGATCCGGCGTCCTGCTGGCCGGATTCGCGGTCATGATGGTCGCCGGGCTCTACCCGGGCTCGGCGGGCGCCTCGGATCCGGCGGTGCGCTGGCTGGTGGCCGCGCTGCTGGCGCCGCTGGTGGCCGCGCTGTTCGCCATGCTCTTCGTGTTCGTGCTGTCTACCGCGCGCACGGGGGTGGCCCTGCGCACGCGCCAGGCAGCGGTCATGCTGGCGGCCGCGGCCGTGGTGGTCGTCCTCCTGCTGCCGATCGGCGGCTCGCTCGGCCAGTCGCTGGCTGCCCTGGCCGGCTGGGCGTTCGACGTTCCGATCGGCGGTGTCTTCCGCGGCCTGCTGATCGGAGTCGCCACCCTGACCGCGGTCCATGCCGCCCGGATCCTGCTCACGGTCGACCGCGCCGATGAGTGACGCCGGCGCACCGCCGCCGGCCACGGCGCGCTTCGGCGGCAGGCCTCGCGGCATGGCCCTGTGGTGGCCCGTCCTGCTGCTGGCCCTGTCGCTCGCCATCCTGATCGGCCCGGCGCTGACCGAAGGCACCCTGCAGCTGGCGAACCCGGACCGGACGCGCGCCGCCGGGGTGCAGGCGGCATTTGACGCGCTGCCCGATGACGCCCTGGTCCTGGTGGCGCTGGACGCCGACCTGGGCACCTATCCGGAGATCCGCCCCGCCGTGCGAGCCGCGCTGGATGAGCTGCTGTCCGCCGGGGCGTCGCTCGCGTTCGTGAGTGTCAGCGTGGAAGGACGCGCCATCGGCGTCGCCGAGCAGGCCCGGTTGCGCGCCGCCGGCGCCGGTGAGGAGCCGCTCGACCTTGGCTTCGTCACCGGCGTCGAGGCCGGCCTGGTGCTCCTGGTGGGTGACGCGCTGCCAGCCGGCGCGAGCGGCGCCATCGCCGACGCGGTGGCGGAGGAGGGCGGCGGGCTGGCCGCCTTCGACATGATGCTGCTGGTGGGCGGCAGTGATGTCGGCCCGCGCACCTGGGTGGAGCAGGTCGGCACGCGCCTTCCCGAGGTGCCGATGGTGGCGATCGCCCCAACCTTCGCCGAGCCGGAGCTGGCGCCCTACCTGCGCACCGGCCAGCTGGTCGCACTGCTGGCCACGGTCCGCGACGATGCCGCCTTCGTCGAGAGCGTGGTCGGCCCCGAAGCCGGGCCGACGTCGACCGGCGGCCCGCCCAGCGCAGCAGCCATGCTGCTCGGCATGCTGGTGGCCGTGGTGGTGCTGGGTCGCGCGCTCGTTCAGGCGCTTCCGCGGCTGCGGCGATCCACGCCGCGCCCGGCGGCCGAGGACGACGAGGCATGAGCGGCTTTTTCGACGAGGGCCTTGCCGGCGTGGTTGCGACCTGGATCGCGGCCCTGCTGACGATCGGCGTGTGGGCCTACCTGGTCGGCGAGCGTCGGTTCTTCCGCCTCGCCCAGCACCTGCTGGCCGGGTTGGCCACCGGCTACCTCACCGTGCTGGCGGTGCGCGAGGTGCTCATCCCGCGGCTGATCGAGCCGCTGTCCGCCGACCCGGCCGGCCAGCTTCTGCTCTGGCCGGCGCTGGCGCTGGTGCTGGCCATGGCGGGCGCACGCTGGCTTCCGCGACCGGTCGTGGCGGTGCCGGCCGCGATCCTGGTGGCGGGGATCGCCGCCTTCGCGCTGGGTGGCGCGGTGGTCGGCACGCTCCTGCCGCAGATGGCCGGGGCGATGCTGCTGCCGGGTCCTGCCTCGACCCTGCTGAACGGGCTGGTCGGGCTGGTCATCACCGCGCTGGTGCTGGTGGCGTTCCTGCACGGCGTGCCGCGTGGGCGGCTGATGGCCGGGGCGGCAGGGACCGGTCGCTGGCTGCTGCTGGGCGGCATCGGTGGCTGGCTCGGCTTCCTGCTGGTGAGCCGCCTGGCCCTGCTCGTCGACCGGCTGCAGTTCCTGCTCGGGGACTGGCTGGGGATCGCGCGATGACCGTGGACGAGCTCCTGGGCGAGAGCGGCGTTGCACCGGTCGGCGCCGAGATGTCGCTGCTGGTCGACGTCGGATCGGCCTGGACCAAGGCTGCCGTCGTGGCGCGCAGCCGCGGCCGCTGGCGCATCGTCAGCCACGTGGCGCAGCCGACGGGTTGGGGCGAGGACGAGCTGCGCAAGGCGCTGGCCACACGCCTGGCGCCGGTCGCCGACCGGCGCGTGGCGGAGCGAATCGCGGACCTGCTGCGCAACGTGCCGCGCATCGCCTGCCACACCCCGCGCCGGCCGGGCCACGTCGGCCTCGCCGCCGTCTCGTCGCAGCTCTCCGGGGATGCCGCCCGACGCGCGGCCGAGTCGGCGGGCTGGAGCGTCGTCGAAGCGGCCACCGCCGACGACGGGCGCTCGCTGTCGGCGCGCCTGGCCGCGCTGCAGGCCGCCGAGGTGGACGTCTGGTTGCTGGCTGGGGGCTTCGACGAGGGACGAGCCGAGCAGGCGCTGGAGATGGCCGGCCTGGTGGCCGCCGCCCGCGCCGGGGCGCCGCAGCCGGTGATCTGGGCCGGCAGCGAGTCGCTGACCGCCGAGGTGTCGCTGCTCTTCGAGGATGGCGCCGTGCGGAGCGTGGCCAACCCGCAGCCCAACGCCCACGGCGAGAACCCGTTGCCGCTGCGGCACCTGCTGGAGGAGATGCTGCAGCGCATGGTCCAGCCCGGCGGCGTCCGCCAGCTGACGCCGGTCTCGTTCCGTCGCGGCATCGCCGAGCTCGCTCGCGCCAGCATGCGCCGCATCCTGGGCATCGACCTCGGCGCGCATTACCTCACCTGGGTGATGGCCGATGAGACGGGTGGGGCCGAGAGCCGGGTCTTCGCCGATGGTGGCCTGGTCGCGCGCAGCCTGGTCGCCTCGGGTGGCGCCGGGCGCCTGTCGCGCATGCTGCCGCTGGCCATCGACGAGCTGGCGGTGGCCGATGCGCTGCGCAACCTGCACGCCCGGCCCGGCACCCTGCCGCAGACCGACGACGAGCTGGCGGTCACCCACGCCGCTGCGCGCTTCCTGATCGCCCAGGCCGCGAGCGATGCCGGCAACGTCGAGGGGCTGGACCTCCTGGTCGGCTGCGGTCGCACCATCGCCGCCGCACCGCGACCGCCGCAGGCCGCACAGCTCCTGCTCGACGGGGTGCGGCCGCTGGGCATCACCCAGCTGGCGATCGACAGCGCCGGAGCGCTGCCCCCGATCGGCGCCCTGGAGGACAACGAGATCGGCGAGGGGATGGGCGTCCTGCGCGACGATCTGCTCGTCCCGCTGGGAGCCGCGGTCGTCACGCGCGGCGGCCGCAGCGGGCAGCTGGCGATGCGGGTCACCGTGCATCGCACCGGGTGGCCCGACCTGCCCCCGTTCGAGGTGCGGGGCGGCAGCGTGAGCGTGCTGCCGCTGGGGCGCGGCCAGGCGGCCGACCTGGAGATCGAGCTGGCCGGCGGAGTCACGCTGGGCGGCGCCCGCCACGGCAAGCGCGTCCACGCCACCGTGTCCGGCGGGACGGTGGGGTTGATCCTCGATGCGCGGGACATCCCGCTGGCCCTGCCGAAGCGCAGCGAGGACCGGCGCGCGGTGCTCGCCGGCTGGCGCGAGGCATTTCTGCGCGAGCCGGCCACGCCGGCCGCGGTCCGGCCATGAACGACGCGACCCTGCATCGGGTCCGCATCCCGCGCGGCGCGGTGCCCACCGTCCAGGTCGGCAGCGAGGTGCGACCCGACCAGGTGCTGGCCCATCACCGCCGCCCCGGCGCGCCACGCCGCGTGCCGCTGGCCGCCCCGCTGCACGCCGATCCGGGCCACATCGCCGGCCTGCTGGTGGCCGCGCCGGGCAGCCTGCTGGGCGAGGACGAGCCCATCGCCCGGACGGAGGAGGGACGGGAGGTGCGGGCCCCGATCGACGGCCTGCTGCTGGGCGTGGCCGCGTCGGACGGCAGCGCGCTGGTGGCGCCGCTGGGCGACGAGGAGCCGGTGATCGGCCACGTCAGCGGCACGGTGACCGCCATCGAGGACGGCGCGATCACGATCGAAGTGCCCGGCGTCCTGATCCGCGGCGTGGGCGGCACCGGCACGGCGGTCCACGGCGAGCTGGTGGTGGCGGTGCACGATCCGGGGGAGGAGCTGCGCGCCGCCGCGATCGACGTCGGCGCGACCGGCAAGATCGTGGTCGGCGGCTCGCGGGCCTCGGCCGAGACCCTGACGCGGGCCCGGGCCATGGGCGTGGCTGGCATCGTGCTGGGCGGCGTGCTGGACAAGGAGCTGCGCGACTTCGAGGCGATCCAGCGCCGGCGCCGCGAGGTGGGGGGCCTGGCCGGCTCGTTCGGCGTCCTGCTGGTCGAAGGCTTCGGCAAGGTCGGCATCGATCCGCAGCGCTTCGCATGGTTCCGAGCCCATGCCGGCCGCATGGCCAGCCTGTTCGGCGCCGATGGGCTGCTGTACGTGTATGACGCGCAGGTCGCCCCTGGGCGCCGCACCCTACCGCGAGTGGGAGAGCGGGTGATCGCCCATCGCCGTCCGTTCCAGGGCCGGGCCGGCGTGCTGGTGGCCGAGCTGGAGGACCTGCACGCCACCCCATCGGGCATTGCCACCCGCATGGGCCTGGTCCGCTTCGAGGACGGGCGCCTGGCGCCGGTTCCGCTCGCCAACCTGGAGGCCACGCTGCCGGTGCCGCCAGCGTAGGCTGCGTATCCTTGCCCCCGTGAACCGATCCAGCGTGCCGGCGATCGCCGGCGGCGTCATCACCAGCCGCAGCGCGGCGGAGACGCGAGCCGTGGGACGCCTCCTCGGCCGGTTGGCCGCACCCGGCACGCTGCTGGCGCTGACCGGGCCCCTGGGAGCTGGCAAGACGCAGCTGGCCAAGGGCGTGGCCGAAGGGCTTGGCGTTGAGTCGGTGGTCAACAGTCCCACCTTCATCCTGATGAACGAGCACGACGGCCGGCTGCGCCTGTTCCATGCCGATGCCTACCGCCTCGGGGATCCGGAGGAAGCGGTGGCGGCCGGGCTGCTCGACGAGCGCCAGGCGTCCGGCGTGACGGTCGTCGAGTGGGCGGATCGGCTGGAGGGCTGGCTGCCGGAGGACCGGCTCGAGATCACGATCGCGCTGGAGCCGGCCGACTCCCGCTCGCGCATCCTCCGCTGGCGGGCCCGCGGCGAGGCGGCCACGACGCTGGCGGCGACGGCGCTCGGAGCGGGCCGATGATCGTCGCCATCGAATCGGCCTCCACCGACGTCTCGATCGCCTTGGCCGATCCGGACGGCGCGCTCCGACGAGTGGATGGCTGGAGCGCGGGCCAGCGGCAGTCCCACGAGCTGCTGCCGCGGATCACCGCGCTCCTGGAGGCGGATGGCGCCGCAGTGTCGGCCATCACCGCGCTGGCCGTCGGCACCGGCCCGGGTTCGTTCACGGGCCTGCGGGTCGGGATGAGCGTGGCCAAGGGCCTGGCCGTCGCCCTGGATCGCCCCATCGTCGGGATCGCCAGCCTGCCTGCCTGGCTGGAGGCCGAGCCCGATGCGACCTCGGCGGCGACGCGAGCCGGCGCGCGCGAGGCCTACCTGCTGGCGCGGGGCGCCGGCCAGCCCGAGGTCGTCGACCGGGATCGCCTGGCGGGAACGCCGGGTCCACTGGTCGCCGCGCTGGAGCTGAGCGAAGCCTTCGGACTGGCCAGCGCCGTGCAGCCGCTGCGCGCGGCCGCGGCCGTCGCCCGGCGGGCCGCCATCCGCCTGCAGGATGACCCCGCCGGCGATGAGCTGGCGCGCCTGGAGCCCGCCTACCTGCGCGCACCGCGTGGTGTCGCGCCAGCCGCCGCAGGCGGGCGCTGACGTGGCCATCGGCACGCCGCTGACGGTCGACGCCATGCAACCGTCCGACATCGACCAGGTGCACGAGATCGAGCGGCTGTGCTTCATCACGCCGTGGCCCACCTACGCCTTCGAGCAGGAGCTCCGCGGCAACCGGCTGGCGCGCTACGTGGTGGCTCGCTCGGCGACCGCCGAGGGCGAGCGCGTGGTGGGCTTCGCGGGCCTGTGGCTGATGGTCGACGAGGGGCACATCACCACCTTTGCGGTCCATCCGGACTGGCGACGCCAGGGAGTCGGTGCCCGGATGCTGCTGCGGCTCATCGACATCGCCGCCGAGCTGGGAGCGACGCGCATGACGCTGGAGGTGCGGGTCGGCAACCAGGCGGCCCAGGAGCTGTACCGACGCTTCGGCTTCGCCATCGCCGGCACGCGGGTGCGCTACTACACCGATGACGGCGAAGACGCCTTCGTGATGACCACGCCTGTGCTCTCGGACCCGGACCTGCAGGTCATCATCGGCGTCGAGCGCGAGCGGCTGGAGGGCTACCCTGGATGAGCGGGCCGCGCATCCTGGCCATCGAGACCAGCTGCGACGAGACCGGCGTGGCCGTGGTCGTCGGCGGGCGCCGGATCGAGGCCAACCAGGTGGCCACCCAGATCGCGCTGCATGCCGAAACCGGCGGGATCGTCCCCGAGGTGGCCGCCCGCCAGCAGCTGCGCTGGATGGTGCCCACCCTGCGCGCGGCCATGCGCGAGGCCGAGGTCGAATGGTCGGACCTGGATGCGCTGGCGGTGACCTACGGTCCCGGGCTGATCGGCTCGCTGCTGGTGGGCGTGAACGTGGCGCGCGGCATCAGCGCCGCCACCGGGCTGCCGCTGATCGGCATCAACCACATCGAGGGGCACATCTACGCCAACTGGCTCACCGATACCGCGCCGGGCGAGCCGCTGCCCGCCGAGCCGCCGTTCCCGCTGCTGTGCCTGGTGGTCAGTGGGGGACACACGCAGCTGGTGCTGATGGAGGACCACGGCCGCTATCGGCTGCTCGGCCAGACCGCCGACGACGCCGCCGGCGAGGCGTTCGACAAGGTCGGCCGGCTGCTGGGCCTGCCGTATCCCGGCGGCCCGGCCATCTCGGCGGCGGCGGAGGGTGCCCGTCCGGCGGTGCGCTTCCCGCGGGCGCGGACCGACGGGCGGTACGACTTCAGCTTCTCCGGCCTGAAGACGGCGGTGCTGCGCGAGGTGGAGGGCTACCGGCAGCGCGGAGAGCCGATCCCGGTCGATGGCCTGGCGGCTGCCTTCGAGGAGGCCGTGGTCGACGCGCTGGCGCGCAAGACGGTGGCCGGCGCGACCGACCATGGGGTGGCGGCCGTGGCCCTGGGCGGCGGCGTGGCCGCCAACCGCGCGCTGCGCGCCACCCTGCGCGAGCGGCTCGACGCGCACGGCCTGCCACTGCTGGTGCCGCCGCCGGCCTGGTGCACGGATAACGGGGCGATGATCGGCGCGGCCGCGGGCTACCGGTTCACGGCCGGCGGCCACGCCTCGGAGGCGCTCGAGGCGATACCGAACCTGGCGCTGCCCTGGCTGGCGGCGTGACCGATCCGCTGGCGCCGGACCGGCTGGTTCCCCCGACGCCGGGCCAGCTGCGCCGCCTGCTGGCGGCTGAGCGGCTGCAGCCACGACGCTCGCTGAGCCAGAACTTCCTGACCGATGGGGCGGCGCTGGACGCCATCGTGGCGGCGGCCGAGCTGAAGCCTGGCGACCGGGTGGTGGAGGTTGGCCCTGGCCTGGGCGTCCTGACCCGACGCCTGCTCAGCGCCGGCGCGACGGTGCTGGCGGTCGAGCTCGACCCGCGACTGGCCGCATGGCTGCGTGGCCAGCTGGGCGAGGTCGCGGGATTCTCGCTGGTGGAGGCCGATGCGCTCACGTTCGACGCTGCCGGCGCCTTTCCGGGGGAGCCGTACAAGGTGGTGGCCAACATCCCGTACCACATCACCAGCCCGCTGCTGCACGGCTTCCTGGAAGGCGAGCGGCCACCCGACCTGGTCGTCCTGCTGGTCCAGGCGGAAGTGGCGGAGCGGATCGCCGCTCCGCCCGGCCAGATGAGCTACCTGTCGGTCTTCGCCCAGAACGTGGCCGAGGCAGAGGTCGTGGCGCGGGTGCTGGCCGCTTCCTTCGAGCCGGCGCCCAGCGTCGACTCGGCGGTGCTGCGCCTCCGGCGCCGCCCGGCGCCGATCGTGGCGCCCGGACCCGTGCGGGAGCCGTTCTATCGCCTGGTGCAGGCCGGCTTCCGGCAGCGACGCAAGCAGCTGCACAACGCGCTCGGCCGGGAGCTTGGCGTCGATCGCCAGACGCTCGCCGCCGCGTTTGCCGCCTGCGGGATCGAGCCGGAGCAGCGGGCGCAGACGCTGAGCGTGGAGGCGTGGGCCTGCCTGCTGGCGCGGCTGCGCCCGACGCTGGAGACCGCGGCGTGAGGCCCCTGCGCGTGGAGGCGCCGGCCAAGCTGAACCTGTCGCTGGCGGTGACCGCGCGGCGACCGGATGGTTTCCACGAGCTGGACAGCGAGCTGGTCCTGCTGGAGCTGGCCGATCGACTGCTGCTGCTGCCCGGCTGCTCCGGCCTGCGAGTGGAGGGCGAGGGCAGTGACGCGCTGCCGCTGGGTGCCGACAACCTGGCCTGGCGCGGGCTGCTGGCCGGCATCGGCCACGCTCCCGATGCCGTCTGCCTGACCCTCGACAAGCGGATCCCGGTCGCGGCCGGCCTGGGTGGCGGATCGTCGGACGCCGCGGCGGCGTGGCGCCTGGGGCGGCAGACGGAGGGAGGCTCGGACCGGCCCGAGGCCGCCACGCTGGCGACCCTGTCCGGCATCGGCGCCGATGTGCCGTTTTTCGCCGCCCAGCTGGCCGCGGCGCGGGTGACCGGCATCGGCGAGCGAGTGGCGCCGCTGGCCGCGGCGCCGGACGCGCACCACGTCGTGCTGGCCCATCCGCCGTTCGGGCTCAGCACGGCGGCCGTCTTCCGCGAGCTGCGACCCGACGAGTGGAGCGGCCGGGCCGAACGGGGCCGCAACGACCTGCTTGGCCCGGCGCTTCGCCTGCGCCCGGGCATCGAGGACGTGATGCGCCGGATCGTCGCTGCCGGCGGCGCACCGCAGCTGTCCGGCAGCGGCCCCACCGTCTTCGCGCTGACCGCCGACCCTGAGCGCGCCGCCGGAATCGCCGCCCGGTTGGAAGCCGATGGGTTGCGTGCCACGCACACGCGGCTGCGGTCGGAAGCGGCTAGCATCGAAGGCATCGGAGAGCTGGAGGAGTGACGTAGCGACGTGCGAACCCAGATCGAGACCAGCGCGGCGCCACCGGCGACGGGTGCCTACAGCCAGGCCATCCGGGCCGGCGGCTTCGTCTTCGCGGCCGGCCAACTGGGAGCCGATCCGGCGACTGGCGAGCTGGCCGATGGCGTGGCCGCCCAGGCGGAGCGCGCGCTGCTCAACCTGACCGCCGTGCTGGACGCGGCCGGCGTGTCACTGGATCGGGTGGTGAAGACCACCATCTTCCTCAGTGACATGGCGAACTTCGCGGCCGTCAACGAGGCCTATGCCCGCCACTTTCCGGCGCCATACCCGGCGCGCGCCACCATCGCGGTCCGCGAGCTGCCGCGTGGCGGCCTGGTCGAGATCGAGGCGATCGCGATTGCGCCCGACGGCTGACCGATGCTAGCTACCGCGGCCGTCGTGCTGGCCGCCGGCCAGGGGACGCGCATGCGCTCTCGCGTGCCGAAGGTGCTGCACCCGCTCGCCGGCCGTCCCATGATCGATCACGTGCTGGCCGCGCTGTCCGCCGCCGGCATCGAGCATCCGGTGGTGGTCACCGGGTTCGGAGCCGACCAGCTCGAAGCCGCGCTCCAGGATCGCGTGCCGACCGTCCGGCAGGATCCCCAGCTGGGCACGGCCGACGCGGTGCGCTGCGGCCTGGAGCGGGTGGCCCCGGAAGCGCGCCACATCCTGGTCACCATGGGCGACGTGCCGCTCCTGCCCGCCGAGCTGTTCCAGCACCTGCTGCGCGAGCAGGCCGAGGGCGACGCCGCCGTGGCGCTGCTCTCCGCGCGGCTCGACGACGCCAGCGGCTACGGGCGCATCGTGCGCGGGCCGGACGGCGACGCGCGGGCCATCGTCGAGGAGGCCGCTGCCGACGAGCAGACGCGGACCATCACCGAGGTCAACGTCGGCACCTATTGCTTCGATGCCGCCTGGCTGCGAGCCAACGTTGGCAGCGTCCCCGCCTCGCCGTCCGGCGAGTACTACCTGACCGACCTGGTGGGCGTCGCCATCGCCGGCGGCCGCCGGGTGGTGGTGGTGCCCGCGCCGCGGGCCCAGCTGACCACCGGCATCAACGACCGGCTGGGCCTGGCCGCCGCCGAGCGGCTGCTGCGCCAGCAGATCGCGGAGCGGCACATGCGCGAGGGGGTGACGATCGTGGACCCGGCCACGACCACCATCGACGCCGAGGTCGAGATCGGGCAGGACGCGCGCATCGAGCCAGGGACGATCCTGGCCGGGGCCACGGTGGTGGCGCAGGACGCGGTGATCGGCCCCCGCACGGAGATCCGCGACTCGCGGATCGGGCCGCGCACGCGCGTGTGGGTCAGCGTCGTCGAGGGGTCGACGGTGGCCGAGGACGTGCAGATCGGTCCGTATGCGCATGTCCGAGCTGGCTGCCAGATCGGTCCGCGCTGCGAGATCATGGATCACGCGGAGCTCAAGAACAGCATCCTTGGAGCGGGCACCAAGCAGCATCACTTCAGCTACCTGGGCGATACCGAGGTCGGGGAGGAGGTCAACATCGGGGCCGGAGCCATCACCGCCAACTACGACGGGGAGCGCAAGCACCGCACCGTCATCGGCGACCGTGCGTTCATCGGCGTCGACACCCTGCTGCGCGCTCCGGTCACCATCGGTCCCGATGCGCGCACCGGCGCCGGCGCGGTGGTGACGCGCGACGTGCCGGCCGGTATGACGGTGATCGGCATGCCCGCGCGCTCGATCGAGCTCCGACGCGCGCGTGGCGCGCTGGCGGCCGAGCGGAACCCGCACGAGGGAGGCGAGGCGAACCCCACCGATGCCTGACGGCTGCAGTACCTGCTCCGGCCGGGTTGAAAGGCGATCCGGCGGATGACCGAGAACTGGGTCCTGGACCTTGCCCTGGTTGCCGCCCTGATCCTGATCGGCGGGTTCTTCGCCGCGTCGGAGATCGCCCTCATCACGGCCAAGCGCCATCGGCTGCACCAGCTGGTGAGCGAGGGCAATCGGTCGGCGCAGGTCGCGGAGCGGCTGACCAGCGATCCGAGCCGCTTCCTGGCGACGATCCAGATCGCCATCACGTTCCTGGGCTTTCTGGCCTCGGCGGTGGGCGCGATCTCGCTGTCGGGGGCACTGGCCGGGCTGGTCCGCCTGATCCCGCTGCCGGTGGTGAGGAACGCGGCAGAGGGGATCAGCTTCGTGCTGGTCACCCTGCTCATCGCCCTGGCCTCGATCATCATCGGCGAGCTGGTGCCCAAGACGCTGGCGCTGACCTTCGCCGAGCGCTTCGCGCTGATCGTGGCGCGCCCCATCGGCTGGCTCGACGCCCTGCTGCGTCCCGTCGTGTGGCTGGTGGCCAGCACCTCCAACGTCCTGGTCCGGCTGCTGGGCGGCCGGGACCGGCCGCATCCCGGCTACCTGTCGACCGAGGAGCTGAAGATGCTGGTCGAGACCGGCAGCGAGCAGGGCGGCATCGAGCACGACGAGAAGGAGATGATCCACGGCGTCATCGAGCTGGCCGAGACCGAGGTCCACGAAGTCATGGTGCCCCGCATCGGCATCCGGGCGGTGGACGTGAACGACCCGATCGACGAGGTGCTGGACGTGCTCGTGCGGGCCGGCCACTCGCGGCTGCCGGTCTACCAGGAGAACCTGGACAACATCATCGGCATCCTCTACGCCAAGGACCTGCTGCCGTACCTCAGCGCCGACGGCAGCCGCCTCAAGGAGATCGACCTGCGCAAGCTGGTCCGCCCCCCGGTCTACGTGCCCGAGACCAAGGCGGTCGACGAGCTCCTGCACGAGATGCAGGTCACCAAGCGCCACATGGCCATCGTGGTCGACGAGTACGGCGGCACGGCCGGCCTGATCACGCTCGAGGATGTGGTCGAGGAGATCGTGGGCGAGATCCAGGACGAGTACGACCGCGAGGAGTCGCTGATCGAGCCGCTCAGCAACGACGGCGAGCTCAGCTTCCGCCTGGATGGGCGGGTCAGCATGGACGACCTGCGCGACCTGTTCGGCCTGCCCGATGACGAGGAGGAGGACGAGGAGGCCTACGACACGGTCGGCGGCTTCATCGTGCACCGCGTCGGCCGCATCCCGCTGCCGGGCGCGACGGTCAGGTTCCGGGACGTGACGCTCACCGTCGACGCGGCCGAGCCACGCCGCGTGGCCAAGGTGATCGCCTCGCGGCCGAAGCCGGCCGAGGAGTCCGAGAACGGAGCGGAGCCCGCCGCGGGCTAGGTGGCGATCACCGACTCCAGCAGGACGCGCAGCTCCGCCTGACGCTCCGGCGCGATCGGCAGCCCGTCCAGGTCGGCCAGCGCCTCGTCACGGTAGCGGCGCGCCTGCTCCAGGGCCTCGGCGTGCGCGCCGCTCCGCTCCAGGATGGCGAGCACCTCGTCGACCTCCGGCTGCGGCATCGGTCCAGTCGCTTCGGCGCCGTAGATCTCCCGCAGGCGCGAAGCATCCGGCTCCGGCGCGTGCTGCAGCGCCCAGACCAGCGGCAGCGTCTTCTTGCGTTTGCGGATGTCGCCGGCCTCCGGCTTGCCGGACTCGGCCGAGGTCCAGAAGCTGCCCTTCACGTCATCGGCCATCTGGAAGGCCAGCCCGATGTGGTAGCCGAAGCTGCGGAACGCCCCCGCCGTCTCGGGCGTGCCGTCGGCCAGGATGGCGCCGGCCTGCAGCGAGGCGGCCAGCAGGGCCGCCGTCTTGCGGCCGATCATCTCCATGTACTCGTGGACGGTCACGTCGGTGCGGCGCTCGAAGCTGATGTCCAGGAACTGGCCCTCGCACAGCGCCAGGCAGGTCTCGTCGTAGACCCGCATCAGCTCCAGCATGCGCCGGTCGCTGACGGTCCCGGCGTCCAGGGCACGGTACAGTGCCAGGCGGGAGAGGGCGAACAGCGCGTCGCCGGCATTGATGGCCAGCGGCACCCCCCAGATCGCCCACAGGGTGGGCCGATGCCGCCGCTCCGCATCGGCGTCCTCGATGTCGTCGTGCACCAGGCTGAAGTTGTGGCCCAGTTCGACCGCGGCGGCGCCGGGCAGCGCGGCGGCATGGTCGCCGGTCAGGGCGCGATAGACGAGCAGGCCCAGCAGCGGCCGCATCCGCTTGCCGCGCGGCCCGTCCGGCTGGTCGAGGCCCAGGTGGTAGGCGAGCATCTCGTACAGCTGACCGGCCGGACCCTCGTGACCCGCCAGGACGGCCCGCATCTCGTCCTCGATCTGGGTCAGGAGGTCGGTAAACTCGGTCCTGATGTCGGTGCTCGTCTCCTCCACCCCCGAAGCCTACCCGAGCCACGTCGAGCCGTGAGCCGCGCGCGCCTGTACAAGACCGAGGCCATCGTCCTGCGCAGCATGGACCTGGGCGAGGCGGACCGCGTGCTCACCCTGCTCACCCCGCGGCTCGGCAAGCTGCGGGTCATCGCCAAGGGCATTCGGCGTCCGCGATCGCGCCTCGGCGGCGGCCTGGAGCCGTTCAGCGACGTCCACCTGGTGCTCGCCCTGGGCCGCACCTTCGACGTGGTGACCCAGGTCGCGCTGGAGGACCCGCACCTGGGCCTGCGCAACGACCTGCATTCCACGGCAGCGGCCTGGTACCTGGTCGAGCTGGCCGACCGCTTCTGCGAGGGATCGGCCGACTCGCACGAGGCCTTCCTGCTGCTGGCGCAGGGCCTGGCCGCGCTGGACGCGGCGCCGTCCGAGGTCTCGCGCGAGGTGATCGCGCGCTGGTTCGAGCTGCACCTGCTGGACGCCATGGGCTTCCGCCCGGAGCTGGGCCGCTGCCTGGAGTGCGGTGCCGAGATCGGGCCGGAGGGCAACGGCTATGCGCCGGTGGCGGGCGGCATCCTGGGTCCCGAATGCCTGGCCGTGGCGCTGGGTGCGCGACCGATCGGCGCCGATGCGCTGAAGGTGATGCGCCACCTCCAGCGCTCGCCCCTGCCCGACGTGCTGCGCCTCCAGCTGGGCACGACCGTGCAGCGCGAGGTGGAGCGCCTGCAGCATGCCACCGTGTCGGCCGTGCTGGAGCGCGAGCTGCGCAGTCGGGACTTCCTGGAGGAGGTCGCCACGCGCGAGGCGGGCTCCGCCGCTGCTCCCGAGGCGCACGCCACCGTCATCGGGTGACCGATTCGGGAGGCGGCTAGGCTAGACTCGGACGCCAGCCCATCGGCTCGTCAACATCTGCTGCACTCCGGAGCGATCTGCCAACCGTGCCTGCCCCGAACATGGACGTCATCGTCTCGCTCGCCAAGCGGCGCGGCTTCGTGTTCCCGTCCAGCGAGATCTACGGCGGCATGGGCGGCTTCTGGGACTACGGGCCGCTGGGCGTGGAGCTCAAGAACAACGTCAAGGCCGCCTGGTGGCGCTCCATGGTCCAGCTGCGCGACGACATGGTGGGGCTCGACGCGGCGATCGTCATGAACCCGCGGGTGTGGGAGGTGTCCGGCCACGTCAGCGGCTTCAGCGATCCCATGGTCGACTGCCGCAACTGCAAGCTCCGCTTCCGCGCCGACGACCTGAAGGGCGCGCCGTCGGAGATCGCCTGCCCCAACTGCGGCCAGCGCGGCACGCTCACCGACGCGCGCCAGTTCAACCTTATGTTCAAGACGCACGTGGGGCCGGTCGAGGAGAGCGCCAGCATCGCCTACCTGCGGCCGGAGACGGCGCAGGGCATCTTCGTCAACTTCGACAACGTGGCCACTACCACCCGTCGCAAGCTGCCGTTCGGCATCGCCCAGATCGGCAAGAGCTTCCGCAACGAGATCACGCCGGGCAACTTCATCTTCCGCGATCGCGAGTTCGAGCAGATGGAGATGGAGTTCTTCATCCATCCGTCGGAAGAGGAGCGCTGGTTCGCCTACTGGGTGGAGGAGCGCCTGCGCTGGTGGACCGATGTGATGGGCATCGCGGCCGAGCGCCTGCGCCTGCGCCCGCACGATCAGGACGAGCTCTCGCACTACTCCCGGCAGACAACCGACGTGGAGTACGCCTTCCCGATGGGCTGGTCCGAGCTGGAGGGCATCGCCGACCGGTTCGACTACGACCTGCGCGCGCACGCGGCCGGCGCCGGCAAGACGCTGGCGGTCTTCGACGAGGCGAGTGGCGAGCACGTCACCCCGTACGTCATCGAGCCGGCCATGGGCGTGGACCGCGCGGTGCTGACCGTCCTGCTGGATGGCTACGAGGAGGAGCAGCTCGAGAAGGAGAAACGGGTGGTGCTGCGCCTGCGCCCCGCCCTGGCGCCGGTGAAGGTCGCGGTGCTGCCGCTGCTGCGCAATCGCCCGGAGCTGGTCGAGCGCGCCCGGGCGCTGACCGCCGACCTGAAGGCGCGGCTGCCGGCGATGTACGACGACACCGCCTCGATCGGCAAGCTCTACCGCCGCCAGGACGAGATCGGCACGCCGTTCTGCGTGACGGTCGACGTCGACAGCCTGGAGGACGGTGCCGCCACCATCCGCGAGCGCGACTCGATGACCCAGGAGCGGGTGGCGCTGGACGCCATCCCCGATCGCCTGGCCGCCCTGCTGGCCGGCGCCGCCGGCTGGGAGGGCGTGCCGCGCGCCACGGCCTCGGCTGATGACCAGCGAGACGACGGCTGACGTCGCCGATGCGGGGCTGGCGACGCTGCTGGCCGCCTACGACGCGGCCTTTGCCGCCGATGACGCCGACGGTGTGGCCGAGCTGTTCGCGGCCGATGCGCGCCTGCAGTGGCCGGAGATGGAGGACATCGTTGGCCGCGAGGCGATTCGCCAGGCGTTCGTCGACTTCGTGGGCACCTTCCACACCGTCTCCTGGCAGCCCAGCTACCAGGTCGTCGAGGTGCTCGGCGATCGGGCATTCCTGCTGGGCCGTTTCGTGGAGCGCCGCGAGGTGCGCGGCAGCGGCGACGTGGAGCGCGTGCCCGGGCGCCTGGTGCTGGTCTGCCGTCGCGAGGCCGACGGCGCCTGGCGGATCACCCACGCCATGACCAGCCGCTACGGTGAGGAAACCATCGAGGCCGGCGCGTGACAGGGCCCGGGACGTCGGTGGCTTCGGTGCAGGAGGCGCTGGATCGCGGGAACCACGCCGAGGTGCTGCGCCTGACCGACGGCCTGCTGGCCGAGCGACCCGGCGACGATGCCGCTCACGAGCTGCGCGCTCGCGCCCTGCTGGCGCTCGGCCGCCTCGACGAGGCGGAGCGGCACGCCGAGGACGCGGTGCGGCTGGACCCGGACGAGATCCGCTACCGCGAGCTGCTGGCCCAGGTGCTGGCGGCGCGCGGCGCGCACCGGGAGGCGGCGGTGGAGTACGGCCGCCTGGCGCGCAACGACCCGCGCCAGCGCGACTGGCTGCTGGCCGAGGCGGGGGAGCGCCTGGACGCGGCCCAGGCGGGCCGCGCCGCCGAGGCCGCACGGGCGGCGGTGCGCCTGGACCCGTCCGACGCCGAGGCACAGCTGGCGCTGGCCACCACCCTCGCCCGGCTGGGGGACGGGGCGGGCGCGCTGAGCGCCGCCGCCACTGCGGAGCGGCTGCTGCCCGGCGACCCGCGGCCGGCGGAGGCGCAGGCCGACGCCCGCTGGCTGCTCGGCCAGGACACGGCGGCCTTCGCCGCCCTGGCGGACCTGGCGGCCCGGACGCAGGGTCACGACCGTGATCGCGTCACGGCCAAGGCGCGTGCCCTGTACAGGGTGCGCGCGGGCTTCGGCGGCCGCCTCTTGGCCGGCATCCCGCCGCTGTTTGCCGCCGCCCTGCGGCGTGGCTGGCTGCACCTGGCATGACCGGTCGCCGCCAGGCCCCGGGCGGAAGCGCACCGACCACCGCCGGCCTGCTGCGCGACCACCTGGCGGCCGCGATGCGGGCCGCCATGCGCCGTCCCGAGCCTGAGGCGGTGGCCATCACCGCCGATCGCACCAAGGCCATGGCGGTGGCCCTCGCCGGCCTGCCGGACGACGCCATGGTCGAGCTGGCCGGCCTGGAGCTGCCCACCCGCCAGGTGGCGACCGTGCTCGGCTTCCACCCGGAGCACGTGCGTCGCCTGATCCGCAGCGGCCGGTTGCGCGCACGGCGGGTCGGCGGGGACTACCGGGTCGCGCTTGACGACCTGTGGGCGCTGCTGGAGGTTCGCTATCGCGAGCCGGGGCGCCGGCGGCTGCACCCACGGCGGTGACCGCCCTCCGGCTGGCGCGGTCGGCCGAGCTGTCGCCGGACGACTGGCGGGCGCTGACCGACCTCTGCCGCGCCGCCTTCGACGAGCCGTGGGATGGGGTGTGGGAGTCCATCGGCCCGGGCCTTCACGTCATGGCGGAGGATGAAACCGGGGCACTGCTCGCCCACGCGGCCATCGTCGACCGGGCCTTGTACGTGGCCGAGGACACGCTGCAGGCGGGCTACGTGGAAGCGGTGGCGGTACTGCCCGAGCGCCAGGGCAGCGGGCTGGGCACGCTGGTCATGACCGAGATCGACGGGCTCCTGGACGAGGCGTACCAGATCGGCGCGCTGTCCACCGGCAGGCACGCCTTCTACGGTCGGCTCGGCTGGGTCCGCTGGCGCGGACCGACCTGGATCCGCCACCCTGATGGACGGCGGGAACGCACTGCCGGGGAGGACGACGGGATCATGGTGCGCGCCACGCCATCCACGCCCGCGCCCCTGGACCTCGAGCGGGCGATCGCCGTCGACTGGCGGCCGGGCGACGTCTGGTAGGCCGTACAATCAGCCTCCCCACACCCGATTCAGAGGGCCGTCGATTCATGGCCACCACCAGCCGCAAGCGAACTCCGAAGGCCGCTGCCACCGGCACGCCGGGCAAGCTGATCTACACCTTCGCCGAGGGCAATGCCCAGATGCGCGCCCTCCTGGGAGGCAAGGGCGCGGGGCTGGCGGAGATGACGAACGCCGGCCTGCCGGTGCCGCCCGGCTTCACCATTACCACCGAGGCCTGCAACGCGTACTACGCGGCCGGCAAGGAGCTGCCGGCGGGCCTCTGGGACGACGTGCTGGCACACATGGCGGCGCTGGAACGCGAGACCGGCAAGGGCTTCGGCGACCCGCAGAACCCGCTGCTGGTCAGCGTGCGCTCCGGGGCGGCCTTCAGCATGCCGGGCATGATGGACACGGTCCTGAACCTGGGCCTCAACGAGCACACCGTCCAGGGCCTGATCGAGCTGACCGGCAACGAGCGCTTCGGCTACGACGCGTGGCGTCGGTTCGTGGCCATGTTCGGCCGGATCGTGCTCGACATCACGGCCACCGAGTTCGACGAGCCGTTCGAGGCGCTCAAGCACGAGCGCGGCGCCTCGCTCGACACCGAGCTCACCGCGGACGACCTGAAGGGCATTGCGGATCGGTATCGGGAGATCGTCCGCGAGCGGACCGGCCAGCCGTTCCCGACCGACCCCTATCGCCAGCTGGAGCTGGCCATCCGGGCCGTGTTCGATTCCTGGTTCGGCAAGCGCGCCCACGACTACCGCGAGTTCAACAAGATCCCGCACGACCTGGGCACGGCGGTGAATGTCGTGACCATGGTGTTCGGCAACATGGGCGCCGACTCGGGCACCGGCGTGGCCTTCACCCGCGACCCGAACACCGGCGAGAAGGCCATCTTCGGCGAGTACCTGACCAACGCCCAGGGCGAGGACGTGGTCGCCGGCGTACGCACGCCGGCCAAGATCAGCCAGATGCGCGACGAGCTGCCGGAGGTGTATGCCGAGTTCGAGGGCATCGCGGAGCGGCTGGAGAACCAGTATCGCGACGTCCAGGACCTGGAGTTCACCATCGAGCGCGGCAAGCTCTTCATGCTGCAGACCCGCTCGGCCAAGCGGACGGCGCCGGCCGCGGTGAAGATCGCGGTCGACATGGCCAACGAGGGGATCCTCTCGCACCAGGAGGCGGTGCAGCGGGTCGACCCGAACCAGATCGTGCAGCTCCTGCTGCCGCGCTTCGACGAGGAGGCCAAGGCCGCGGCGGGGGACCGATTCCTGGCCAAGGGCCTGAACGCGTCACCCGGTGCCGCCACCGGCAAGGCGATCCTGGATCCGGACCGCGCAGTGGAAGCCAAGGCGGCCGGCGACGCGGTGATCCTGGTGCGGGTCGAGACCAGCCCCGATGACGTCCACGGCATGCTGGCCGCGCGCGGCGTGCTGACCGCCCGCGGCGGCGCCACCAGCCACGCGGCGGTGGTCGCCCGCTCGATGGGCCTGCCCTGCGTGGCGGGTGCCGAGTCGCTGCGGATCGACTATGCCAAGCGCGAGATGCGAGCCGGCAATGTCACCGTCCGAGAGGGCGACATGATCTCGATCGACGGCACCACCGGCGAGATCTTCGCCGGCGAGCTGCCCACCATCGAGGCCCGCTTCGAGGACGAGCATGACCTCGCCACGCTGCTGTCCTGGGCCGATGAGATCCGACGCCTGCAGGTCTGGGCCAACGCGGACTATCCGCGCGATGCCGAGCGTGCCCGGGCCTATGGGGCGCAGGGCATCGGCCTGTGCCGGACCGAGCACATGTTCTTCGAGGAGGAGCGGCTGCCGACCGTGCAGCGCATGATCCTCAACGCCACCCGGGCGACCGAGGCCAAGCACCGGCGCGATGCCGGGGAGAAGCTCTCATCCGACGACCGCGAGGCGATCCAGGTGTTCGACTCGGCCCTGGCGGAGCTCGAAGGCCTGCAGACCGATGACTTCGCCGGCCTGTTCCGGGCGATGGACGGCCTGCCGGTCGTGATCCGCCTGATCGACCCGCCGCTGCACGAGTTCCTGCCGGCGCACGACGAGCTGCTCGCGCAGGTGACCCGGCTGCGAACCCTGCTGGGCGCCATGCCGCCGACCCCGACCGATGCCGTGGCCGATGGCTCCGGCCCGGCCCTGGAGAAGGGCCTGGCCAAGGTCTTCGGCAAGAAGGACGCGGCGCGCGCGATGAAGCTGATCAGCCGCCAGGGCAAGGCAACCAGCACAGGGGTTGCGCCGGACCAGGCCCCGATGGAGGCGGAGCTCGCCGAAGCGGAGGAGCTGCTGGCGGCGGTGGAGGCGATGCGCGAGGTCAACCCGATGCTCGGCATGCGCGGCTGCCGCCTGGGACTCCTGATCCCGGACATCGTGCGCATGCAGACGCGCGCCATCCTGGCCGGGGCGGCGCGCGTGGCGGGCGAGGGCAAGACGCCGCTGCCCGAGATCATGATCCCGCTGGTCGGCCACGCCAACGAGCTGGCCGAGACGCGCCGCGTGCTGGAGGCCGAAGTGCAGGAGATCGTGCGCTCCAGCGGCCAGCAGGTCGACTACAAGTTCGGGACCATGATCGAGGTGCCGCGCGGCGCCTTGACCGCCGGTGAGATCGCCGAGCATGCGCAGTTCTTCAGCTTCGGCACCAACGACCTGACCCAGATGACATACGGCTTCAGCCGCGACGATGCGGAGGGCAAGTTCCTCCTGCAGTACGTCGACCGCAAGATCTTGCCGGAGAACCCGTTCCAGGTGCTGGACCGCGACGGCGTGGGCCAGCTCGTGCGACTGGCCACCGAGTTCGGGCGAGCCGCGCGACCGGGCCTCAAGGTCGGCATCTGCGGAGAGCACGGCGGCGATCCGGCCAGCATCGCCTTCTGCCACGAGGTCGGCCTGGACTACGTCTCCTGCTCACCCTTCCGGGTGCCGGTTGCGCGACTGGCCGCCGCGCAGGCCGCGGTCAGTGAGGCAGAGATCCGCGACAAGTAGCCAACGGCCAAGACGGGCCGCCTTTACGGGAAGCTCTCGCTTAGGTCCGTGGGGAACAGGCACTCGAAGTCGGCGAGGTCAACCAGCAGGTCGCCGTCGTTGTCCACTCCGTCCATGCACTCCGCGAGTGGACCACCCGCCGTCGGTTCCGGCGTTGGCGGCGGCGTCGGCTGTGGCGTGGGCGGTGGCGTTGGCGGCGGCGTGGGCCGTGGCGTAGGCGGCGGCGTGGGTTGCGGTGTGGGCGGCGGCGTGGGTGGCTGGGTCGGCGGAGGCTGGGTCGGCGGAGGCGTCGGAGGCTGCGTTGGAGGTGGCTGCGACGGCCCAGGACCAGTCGTTGGTGCCGGTGTCACGCCGGGTCCGAACGTCGGTAGCGGCCCGCTGGTGGGTGAGCCGGGCACGAAGGGCGGTTGGCCCGGAGCGGGCGGGCCGAGCGGTGGCGTCGGACCGAATGGGGGGATGGTTGCGCCGGGTGTGTCGGGCGGGGTTGCGCCGGGGGTGCTTCCGGGCACGAGGGACCCATCTGCGCCAGGAGTCGCGGATGGCTGCAGGCTGCTGGCGCCGCCCAGAATCACTTGCGTCGGTGATGAGTCGATGCCCACCCCTACCTCCGGGGCAAGGAAGAAACGCCAGCCGATGAAGGCCACGGCGATCACCGCTGCCAGGCCGGAGGCTGACATGGCACCCCGGCGCGCCAGATAGGGCCAGGCGACGCCCGATGCCTTGGATTGCTCCTCGGGGAGGCCAGCGAGACCGAGGTCGACCATGGCGAGCGCATCCATGGCCGCGATGCGAGATTGGCATTCCGGGCAGCTCGCCGCGTGCACGGCCAGGTCTCGGGGCGGCTCACCGGACGCCCCCGACGCCAGCCAGTCGGTGAAACGGTGGTGCGGCCGGTCGCCCGACCTTCGCCGCCTGCGTCTCATGCGCTGTTCTCCGCCGGCACGGAGCCGATCGTCCGGGTCGTGACCTCATTGATGTGCTGCGCCAGCCGGCCCGGTGACGCTCCCTGGGCCGGCGCGGCAACGCGAGCGGCGGAGGCCAGGTACTCGCGTCGCGCCGCCTCGACAGCGCGACCGGCGCGCACCAGATCCGTGTCCAGGATGGTTGCCACATCCGGCAGGTCCAGCCCCTCGATGACGCCCGCCACCAGAGCCGCGCGGCGCTCAACGGTCATGCTCTCGAGCGCTGCGACCAGCGGTTCGGAGACCCGCATCGGACGCAGCGCTTCTCGCCGCTCCGCCGGCGTCAGGCGTGGCGAGGGCCAGGATCGACGCAGCTCGGTGATGACCTCCTGCCGCAGCCAGCCAGCCGCTCGTTCCGGATGCCGCAGCTTGGCTGCGCGTCCGGCGCCAGCGTTCATGGCAGCGACGGTCGCCGCCGCCGCGCGGGCACGATCTCCGATCGTTAGGAGCAGCGCAAAGCCGTGCAGGCGTGCCGCATGGGTCTCCCAAAATGCGGCGCCCAGTTCGTCAGCGTCCTTGGCCTCGACGGGCAACTCTGAGCCAGTCGTGGGGGTCTCCTCCGGGTCAGGCATGGTCGGCTGCCGTGGTCCTCAGTGTAAGCGATCGTGCGCAGCAAGCGGCCTGCCAATCCTCTGCGCGGATGAGGGGCTCGAAACTTGACAATGAGGTAGAATTAGCCTGCGGCTATTGACAAACCACTTGACAGATTTTGGCCGACTTCGGCCTGCGCGTTCGCATGAGCTCATCTTCCTCCGGCATCACTGCCGAAATCAAATCGAAGATTCCGGTCGTTGACTTCGTGGGCGAGACGGTCGCCCTGAAGCGGGCTGGCTCCGTGTTCAAGGGCCTGTGCCCGTTCCACGCCGAGAAGACGCCGTCGTTCATCGTCAGCCCCGATCGCGAGACGTGGCACTGCTTCGGGTGCGGCGAGGGTGGTGATCTCTTCACCTTCCTGATGAAGCGCGACGGCCTGGACTTCCGCGAGGCGCTGTCCGCGCTGGCTGAACGCGCCGGTGTCGAGCTCTCTGAGCGCACGGCGCGCGAGGATCGTCGCAAGCGCCGTCTGCGGGAGGCGCTGGAGGCAGCCATCGCCTGGTATCGCGAGGTGCTGATCCAGACCCGGCAGGGGGAGCGTGCGCGGGCCTACCTTGATGAGCGCGGACTGACCGAGCTGACGCTGGATCGGTTCACGATCGGCTATGCGCCGAACACGTGGGAGGCGTTGACCGGGCGCCTGGCGTCGCGTGGCTTCAGCAGCGAGGAGCTGATCGGTGCCGGCCTGGCCAGCCCGTCCAACCGTGGGGGCGTGATCGATCGGTTCCGTGGGCGCGTGATCATCCCGATTCGCGATGCATCCGGCCATCCCGTCGGCCTGGGTGGGCGGATTCTGCCCGGCCAGGACGGCCCGAAGTACCTCAACTCGCCGGCGGGGCCGCTCTTCGACAAGAGCCACACCCTCTTCGCCATCGACCTGGCCAAGGCCGCCATCCGGCGCGAGAAGGTGACGGTCATCGTGGAGGGGTATACCGATGTGATGGCTGCTCACCAGGCGGGCTTCGAGAACGTCGTCGCCAGCCTGGGCACGGCGCTGACTCGCGGCCAGATCGACCTGGCGCTCAAGTACGGCGAGGCGATCGCGCTGGGCTACGACGTTGACCTGGCCGGTGACTCGGCGGCGCGTGAAGGGCTGCTGGCCCAGCTCGGCGCGGATCACAGCGTCAGCAAGGTGCGAATCATCCGCCTCCCCGGCGGCAAGGATCCGGACGAGCTGATCCGCGGCAACCCGGATGCCTGGCGGGAGGCGGTGGCGGATGCCAAGGAGGTCGTGGGCTTCGCCATCGACCGGCTGGCCAGCGAGGCCGACATGGGCAGCGTGGCCGGCAAACGTGCATTCACCGGGCGCGTGCTGGCCATCATCAAGGCCATTCCCGACCCGCTGGAGCGCAACTTCTACGTCCAGCAGCTCGCCCAACGGGTCAACGTCGAGCCAGGCGTGCTGGCCGAAGCGCTGCAGCGCGAGCCGGTTCGACGAAGCGTGCAACGCAGCCTGCCCACCGGGCCAGGCGATTCAACGGCTGGCGTCGAGAACGGTCCCTCCGCGCTCGAGATGGAGGCGCTGGGCCTGCTGCTGCGCTACCCGGCGCTGGCCAGCGAGGCGTCCGCCAACGGCGCGCTGCCGTTCCGTGATGCCACGGCCATGGCCCTGGTCCACGCCTGGCAGGAGCGCGTGGCGAGCATCGAGGGTACCCCCGGCGCAGCGGACCTGGAACGCTTCCTGGCAGGCCTGGACCCCGCGACCGCCGACCTGGCCCGCGATCTCCTGGCCCGTGTGGCGCGCGGGAATGACGGCGCGTTGGACCTGGAAGAGGCTCGCGGCGTGCTGCGTGTGACGCTGCTGCGCCTGCGCGAGGCGCGTCTCGAGGAGGACCTTCGTGATGGCCGCCTGCTGCTGGAAGAGGCCCAGCGCGACGGCGATCGAGAACGCCTGTCAACCATTGAGCGACAGATCATCCAGCTCGGCCGCGAGAAGGCCGAGGTGACCAAGGCGATGCGAGAACCGGCTGACCTGGCCGTGAGCAGGAGGAGCTGAGCGTGGCGACAACCATCAAGGATCGAGAGGCCGCAGCGACACGTCCCAAGGCGAAGGCACCGGCTGCCAAGGCCGCTGCCAAGCCGGCTGCCCCGAAGGCGGCCGCGAAGCCGAAGCCCTCCGCTGTCAAGGCACCACCGGCCAAGGCACCACCGGCCAAGGCACCACCGGCCAAGACACCGCCGACCAAGGCACCACCGGCCAAGGCACCTGCGGCCAAGACACCGCCGACCAAGGCGACTGCGGCCAAGGAAATGGTCGCCAAGACGACGGCGAGGGCCTCGGCCGCCGCCAAGCGCTCCGCCACGAACGGGAAGGCGGCCGCCACCAGGTCGGCGGCGCCCACGAGGGCCGCTGCGGCCAAGTCTGCGCCTGCCAAGTCCGCGCCGGCCAAGGCATCGGCCAAGCCAAAGCGGGCTCGGGCCGCGGCGGCCGCCGCCGATGAGCGAACCTCGACCGAGAACGCGGCGATCGAGAGCCTGCTCGAGAAGGGCCGCAGCGAGGGCTTCATCACCCAGGACCAGATCCTGGAGGTGGTCCCGCAGCCGGAGACGCACCTCGCACAGATCGAGGAGCTCTTCGCCGCCGCCGAGGAGGCGGGCGTCGAGGTGCTGGACGCCGAAAACCAGCCGACCCTGATCGCCGAGCCCGACGAGGAGGTCGCCACCGCCGCCGGCGAGCCGAAGAAGGAGGCCGAAGAGGATCTCGAGGCGCTGGCCGCCGACCTCATCGGCATTGATGACCCGGTCCGCATGTACCTCAAGGAGATCGGCAAGGTCGCCCTGCTGACCGCCGAGGAAGAGGTCGTGCTGGCCAAGGCGATCGAGCTGGGTGAGAAGGCGGTCGAGGATCCGGCGCGGGCCATGGTCGACCTCTACACGTGGGTCAGCACCAACTCCGAGCCGAAGGCCCGGAGCATGGCGGCGATGCGCGCCTTCGACCTGCCCAAGGACGCGCCGCACGTGACGGTCGACGCCGTGGACTGGTGGACCAAGCGCAAGCGGCGCCAGATCGAACCGCCCGCCGTGAAGCTGACCAAGGCGCGCCGGGCGCCGGACCTGAACGACGAGGCTCGCGAGCGGATCATGCACGCCGAGTCGCTGATCAAGCTGTTCGCCACCGACCCCACCGAGTCGCTGAAGCAGACAGTGCTGTTCGGGCACTCGTATCGGTTCAAGCCCCTCGATCACGTCGGCGCCTCCGAGCTGCAGGAGCTCGAGCGCTGGGCGCGCGAGACGACGCAGGCCATCGCCCGCGCCTACATCGAGGACGGCAACGACGCCGCCTATATGCGCGACATGGGCTACGACCCGGCCATCCCGCTGGAGGTCCCGCTCGAGAAGCGCTCAGGACGGTTGGTCGAGCAGAGCGTCGACGCGCGCAAGCGGCTGACGGAAGCCAACCTGCGCCTGGTGGTCAGCATCGCCAAGAAGTACATCGGCCGTGGCATGAGCTTCCTGGACCTGATCCAGGAGGGGAACATCGGTCTCATCCGGGCGGTCGAGAAGTTCGACTACGAGAAGGGCTTCAAGTTCAGCACCTACGCCACCTGGTGGATCCGGCAGGCGATCACGCGGGCCATCGCCGACCAGGCGCGCACGATCCGCATCCCGGTCCACATGGTGGAGACCATCAACCGCCTGATCCGGGTCAGTCGCACGTTGCTCCAGGAGCTCGGTCGCGAGCCGACGGTGGAGGAGATCGCGCGACGGATGAGCCGGGACGAGATCGTGCGCGAGCTGCGCGACAAGCTCCAGCGGGAGCCGACCGATGTCGAGGTCGACGAGCGCGAGGCGATCGGTCCGCAGACCGTCTCACCCGAGAAGGTCCGCGAGATCATGAAGGTCAGCCAGGAGCCGGTGAGCCTGGAGACGCCGATCGGCGAGGAGGAGGACTCGCACCTCGGGGACTTCATCCCGGACCTCGCCAGCGTGGCCCCGGCGGACGCCGCCAGTCACCAGCTGCTGAAGGAGCAGGTGGAGGGGGTGCTCGACTCCCTCACGCCGCGCGAGCGCCGGGTGCTGCAGCTGCGCTTCGGCCTCGAGGACGGCCGCAGCCGGACGCTGGAGGAGGTTGGCCGCGACTTCAACGTGACCCGCGAACGCATCCGGCAGATCGAGGCCAAGGCGCTGCGCAAGCTGCGTCATCCGAGCCGCAGCCGCAAGCTGAAGGACTATCTCGAGTAGCCGAAGACCGCTGTCACCGACGACGACCGGGCCGATAGACGCTCGGCGGATTGGATGACGGCCGCATCAGGTAGCGCCCGCAAGCGAGGTCGCGGCATCGGCAACCTGGTCGGGGGCTTCGTCGCCGGGCTCTACAGCGTGCCCGAGGGGATCGGCTACGCATCCCTGGCCGGCGTGAGCCCGATGCTGGGCATCTATGCCGGCATGGTCCCGGTGGCGGTGGCGGCTGCGACGACGGGGACCGTGCTGATGATGAGCACCCTCACGTCGGCCATCGCCCTGACCATGGGCGGCATCCTGGATGGCGCGGGCTATGCCGCGGACCAGCTCCCGCAGGCGGTCGTCACCATGTCCCTGCTGGCCGGGCTGATGATGGCCGCCCTTGGCGTCCTGAAGCTCGGCAAGGTGGTCGACTTCGTCTCCAACGCGGTCATGACGGGGTTCGTGACCGGGGTCGCCATCCTGATCATGGTCGGCAAGGCGGACGACATCTTCGGCTACGACCCGGAGGTCTCGAACAAGGTCGTCAAGGCGTTCGACATCGTCACGCACCCTGGCAGCTGGGATCTCACCACGACTGCGGTCGGCATCGGCACCATCGCCTTGGCCTTCGCCCTTAAGGCGATTCCGCCGCTCGAGCGCTACGCGCTCGTGCTCGTCGTCTTCATCGGCACCGTGGTGGTCTGGGCCCTTGGAGTCGACACCACCCTGATTCACGATGAGGCGGCGATCCCCACCGGCCTGGACGCGTTGCCGATCCCTGCCCTCACGAGCCTGCCCGACCCGTCGATGATCCCGACCCTGTTCCTCGGCTCGCTCTCGGTCGCCGTCGTCGCGCTGGCGCAGGGAGCCGGCATCCGGCCGGCCTTTCCCAATCCCGACGGCTCGAGCGGAGGCGCTTCGCGCGACTTCCTGGGCCAGGGGCTGGGCAACGTCGCCGGGGCGTTCTTCCAGGCGGCACCCTCAGGCGGCTCCCTGTCGCGGACGGCGGTGAGCGCCGACGGCGGCGCCACGAGTCGCGTGGCCGGATACGTCGCGGCCGCTACGGTGGTCGTGCTGGTCGTAGCCTTCGGTGCGGTCGTCGGGCAGATCCCCGAGGCGGTCATCGGTGGCCTGCTCTTCGTCATCGGCGTGGAGCTCGTCCTCGGCCGGCTGCCGGACGCTCGCCTGGCCGTCAGGACGGGGGCGAGGCCCATGCTCTTCTTCGGCGTGACCCTGGTGCTGACTCTCGCGATCCCGCTGCAATGGGCCATCCTCACCGGGGCCTTCCTGTCGCTGGCGGCGTTCGTGGTCGCCAGCGCCTCGCACGCGGATCTGCAACGCGTCGAGCCCGACGCAGCCGGGTGGTCGGTGACCGACGACATTCCCGCGGCGCTGCAGGCTGGCGACCCCTTGCTCCTGCGATACACGGGCCCGAACTTCTTCGCGGAGGTCCCTTCGGTCGTGGCGCAGCTGCCGGCGCCATCTCCGGCTGCTCCGGGCGTCCTGGTGCTCGACGTCGGGGACCTGCAGGACTACTCCAGCACCATGCTCAAGGCGCTCTCGACCTACCAGGCTCGACTCGCGTCCCACGGCAGCGGGCTCGTGCTCCTCGGCGTCCGCGAGCACTCGCGCACCATCCTCGAGCGGACCGGCCTGCTGGAGCAGATCGGGCCCGAGAACGTGCTGGCGACGGACCCGCACCTGGTGCTGTCGCTGGAGCGAGGCATGCAACGTGCTCGCGCGCTGCTTGCGGAGCTCGAGCGCGCACGGAGGGATTCGATGCCACCGCAGCCGTGAGCAGGCGCTATTGCACCCATGGCGCGGGCGAGGTCGGCGGCGTCCACGCTCTAGCGCGTCAGCTGGCGCGAGGCAGCGCTGGCCGCCGGCTCCGCCCCACGCCGAGCGTCAGGCCAGGAGCTTGGCCTTGGCGGCCTCGAACTCCTCCTCCGACAGGACCCCCTGCGCCTTCAGTTGGCCGAGCTGCATGAGCTGCGCGGTCAGGTCGGGCGTCCCGGGCGGGGCCGCGGCCGACGCCGTTGCCGCGGCGGCCTGCTGGGCCTGCGCGGCGGCCATCTGCTGCTGCTGATATGCGGCTGCATCGGCTTCCTGCTGGGCGGCGGCCTGCTGCTCGGCCTCCTGGTTGGCCCATCGCTGCTCCTGGCGGTGGTGCACCCCACCGGCCACGGCCGATGCCGTGCCGGCGACCACGGCCGTGCGCGCCATGGTGCGGACCACTCCGCCTCGGCGGCGTCTCATCA
>DATBME010000023.1:0-4206 GCA_036555005.1 Candidatus Limnocylindria bacterium
TGTCAACCCCCTGCAGGGGACCTATCGAGCGGCTCCCACGGCGGCCAGCTGCGCCGTCATGGCGTGCCGGCGCTCCTCCAGCCAGCCAAGCACCGAGCCCGCCACCTGCGGCCACGTCTCCTCCCCCATCACCAGGCCGAAGTGCGACGCCGACGGGAAGTACTCGTAGGCGGCGCCCAGCAGGTCGGCGGTGCGCCGCGCCTCGGTGGGATGGATGACGTCGTCCCGGCCGGCAGCGATGACCAGCGACGGCACCTCGATCCGGGCGGTGTCGACCGCCACGCCGCGCATCCGCTCGCGCCGCGCGCTGCCCGACTCGCGCGCCCCGTCGAGCATCTCCTGCATCTTCTCCAGCGCGTCGTCGCTCATATCCGGCATCACCTCGTGGAGCTTGTCCCAGTCGGTGATCCAGCCCCACCAGCGCGCGTCGTAGACCGGCGGCACGTCCTTCAGCTCGTGGTCGCTGGGCTGCCGCGGCAGGGCGCCGGCCGGCGGCGACGGCGCCAGCAGGATCAGCCCCAGCACCTCGTGCTGCTCGGCGTAGAGCATGGCGGCCAGGGCGCCGATGCCCCAGCCGATGACCACCGGCGGCCGGCCCAGCTGGCGGACGGCCACTCCGATGTCGTCGGCGTAGTCGCGCATCGACAGCGAGCCCAGGTCCGCGACGTCCGAGGTGTAATGGCCCCGGAAGTTCAGGGCGTGCGCCTCCCAGCCGCGCTCGGCGAAGAAGGCGCCGAAGCTCGACCACAGCCACGACCCGGTCAGCGCGCCGTGCACCAGTAGCAGCGGCGGCTTGCGGCTGCGCCGCTCCGGCTGCTGGGTTTCGACGTAGATGCCTTCCGGCTCGATGTAGACCTCGTCGCGCTTGATCGCCTGCACCACGGGGCGTTCAGTCCTCCACTGGGTTGAAGACCATGCCGGTCAGCAGCTTCGGGTAGAAGTACGTCGATTTCTGCGGCATCAGGTCGCCCGCCATGGCGACCGCCGCGAGCTGTTCGAGCCGGGTGGGACGGACCAGGATGGCAGCCTGCGCATCGCCTGCATCGACCGCCTGCCGAGCCTCAGCCTCGCTCCTAGTGTAGGCGAGCCGATCCCCCGCCGCGACGGCGCGGGCATCGATCCCGAGCCGGTCGTCCAGCAGCGCGGCGTGCAGGAGTGCCAGGTCCAGGCCACGTACCGCCGTGCTGGCTCGTTCACGCCGCATCCGTTCCGCCGCCAGATCCGGGTCGGCGGCGATCAGGTACCCCCGACCGCCGCGCAGCACCAGCCCGAAGGTCGGCGCGTCCGCATCGCGCCGCGCTTCCAGCCCGTCGGCGAGCTCATTGGCCGCCATCGGCTCCACCCGAAAGACCGGGCCGGGCTCGGCGACAAAGGCTTCCAGCGCATCCGCGCTGCCATCGCGCACGAGCCGATGGGTGGGCCGGATGTCGACCTCCTCCAACTCGGCGTTGACCAGGACGGCCATGATCCAGTCGGCCGCCAGCGCCCCCGGCGGCTGAGCCGCCAGCGCCGGGTCGTCCCGCACCTCGGCCTGGTGGGCCAGCGCGGTCTCGTACCGATGGTGGCCATCGGCGATGTAGAGCCTCTGACGCGAGAGGAAGCTGAGCAGCCGATCATCGGGCTCGACCTCGGCCACGGTGTGCAGCAGGCCATCGACGTCACGCGCCCGCCACTCGGTGCTCCAGGCCCGGCTCATGACGTGGCGGTAGCGCTCGGTGCGATCGAAGTAGACGGCCAGGATCGGTGAGAACTGGGTACCGGTGGCGCGCAGGAGTGCCAGTCGATCGGCCTTGGGGCCGGGCATGGTGTGCTCGTGACGCCGCACCTCCGCCCCGTACGGCTCCAGGAGGACGCGCGCCAGCACGCCCTGGACGGTCGGGTCATCGGGCATGGCGGTGGAGGCGTGCGCGTAGTAATAGACCGATGCCTCCGGCCGGCGCGCCAGCGTTCCGTCCCCCAGCCAGGCCTCCAGCGTCGCCGCTGCCGCCGCGTGCGGGTTCCCGTCGGGCGGCAGCTCGAGCCGGACGGCGTTGCGCTCGTGCCGCGCCAGCAGCTCCGCCTGGTGATCGGGGTCGATCACGTCGTACGGCGGGCAGGCCAGGTCGGTCAGGTCCATTACCCAGCGGCCTGCCGGCACCCCGTCCGGCTCATCGGTCAGGCGGATGCGATCGGCGATGACCGGCTGGGCGAAGCGCTCCGGGGCATAGGCGATGCCGCGGAATGGGCGCACGGCGGGCATGCGCCCGAGTCTAGCCGCGCCGGGTGACGAAGGGCGGCGGGGCGTCCGTGATGCGGAACGCCTCGGGGACGCGGGCCGTGGTGGGCAGCGTGAACCGGAAGATCGAGCCGCGGCCGGCTTCGGTGTTCGGCTCGGCCCGGATCTCCCCGCCGTGGGTCTGGATGATGGCATGGGTGATGTAGAGCCCCAGCCCCAGGCCCCCGAAGCGGCGGCCGCGCTCCTCGTCGACCTGGACGAAACGCTCGAAGACAGCCTGCGCCTGGTCCGGGCTGATCCCCACGCCCTGGTCGAGCACCGCCACCTCGACCGAGCCCCGGGTCGCCTGGGCACGAACCGTGACCTCGCCGCCATCGGGCGAGTACTTGATGGCGTTGTCCAGCAGGTTGGTCAGCACCTGCCCGATGCGGTCCCGGTCGGCGACGATCTGGATGGCCTCGGGCGCCTCGACCGTGATGACGCGGTTCGGGTACTCGCGGCTGGTCCGGGCCACGGCCTCGCGGATCTCCTCGGCCATGTCCATCGGCTCGGGCTCGACGCTGACGCCGCCGCGCCGGTCGATGCGGCTGACGTCGAGCAGGTCGTCGACGAGGCGGCGCATGCGCGTCACCTGCGAGCGGATGATGCGCATCTGGGACAGCTCCTTCTCGCTCGCCGAGTCGCGGATCCTCGCCTCGAGCAGCTGGGCATAGCCCTGGATGCTGGTCAGCGGCGTGCGCAGCTCGTGGCTGACGATCGAGAGGAAGTCGTCCTTGATCCGCTGCGCCTGCCGCTCCCGCCGGACCTGCTCCTGCAGGTCTGCCCACAGCGAGGCGTTGTCCAGCGCCGGTGCCGCCCGCTCGGCGAGCGCCGTTGCCAGGCGCAGCTCTCCGTCGCCCAGCGGCGGCCCGGTGATGCTGCCGGAGGCCAGGACGCCGCGCAGCGTGCCGCGCCACACGATCGGCGCGGCCAGCAGCGAGGTCAGGCCCAGCGCGGTCACGCCATCGGGGTCGCCCGCCTCTGCGGTGAGCGGCGCCTGGGCGCGCATCGACGTCGCCGTGCCGGCGGCCGCACCCGCCACGCCCTCGCCGATGCGCAGGCGGCGATCGGCCAGGTGCGCACGCATCCGTTCGACCGGCTCCTCGCCGGCGCCGCCGACCTCCGCCAGCACCAGCCGCAGCGAGCCCGGATCGGCCGGGTCATTCCGCTCGGCCAGCAGCAGCCAGGTGACGTCGCCGAGGAGCGGCGCCGCCGCGCGCACGATCGCCGAGGTCGTCTCGTTGCGCTCGAGCGAGGTGCCGAACTCGCGAGCCAGCTGGCTCAGCAGCTCCGCCTCGCGGCGGCGCAGCGACTCGCGCTCCTCCTCGGCCAGGCGCTGCTGGAGCTCGGCGTTCTCGGTGGCGCGGTCGATGGCCACGCGGGCGAAGAGGCCTGCCGCCGCACCCAGCCCGATGAGGTAGCCGATCCGGATCGGCAGCAGCTCGCGCGCCGCGTCGCCCTCGGAGGTGGCCAGGAAGACCACCGAGGCGTACATGAAGGCCATCACCACCGAGGCCCAGATCGACGCCGCCAGCCCGTAGCGCAGCGCCACGCCCAGCATGACCGGCAGGTAGAACAGGTAGGCGTCCAGCGCCTGCGGCTCGATGTAGATCGCCACCGTGACGACCACCATGTCGAGCGCCGTCGCCACGATCCCGATCTCGCGCGCCGGGAACCGATTGACCAGCAGCAGGATGCCGCCGGTGTAGACCAGGACGAAGATCGCCAGCCCGACGAGGCCCTCGAACGACGCGAGCCTGTCCCGGAAGAGGACGATGGCCACCAGGGCAGCGCCGGCGATCGTGGCGCGCACCACCGCCAGCTGCCGCTCCTGCGAGCGCATCTGGCGCTCGAGGTGGACGTCCATCTCCGGGAGTCGGCCTCCCGTCGGCTCCATCGGCAGCGAGTCCTCAACGGGCGGGGCGTGGCCGGCCGACTATAGCATCGGCCCA
>DATBME010000100.1:0-2536 GCA_036555005.1 Candidatus Limnocylindria bacterium
A
Source organism: Candidatus Limnocylindria bacterium (assembly GCA_036555005.1). Taxonomy (GTDB): domain Bacteria; phylum Chloroflexota; class Limnocylindria; order QHBO01; family QHBO01; genus DASSCW01. The sequence continues at coordinate 2 of DATBME010000100.1, forward strand.
GGAGATGCTGGTCGAGGACGCACCGGTCATCTTCATCAGCTGGGGCGGTCGCTTCACGCTGGTCAAGCCCTGGGTCAACGGCATCGTGGCCACGCCGGGCGACCCCACCACCGGCTCGTACTTCTACGACGCCGTGACGATCACCGAGCACTGAGCCCGGCGGCGCATGCCAGGGCCGTTGCGCCGACGCGACGGCCCTGGCTCCTCCCTCATCGGTCCATGGAGCAGGAGCAACATCACAACGACAGGCAGGCATTCATGATCGCCCGTTACGAAACGAACGACCTTCATCTGGCCGCCACCCTGCAGTGCCTCGGGCTCGAGCTGCTGGAGGTGAACCGATCCGACCCGCGCCGCGTCCGGTTCGTCTTCGAGGACGACGCCCTGCGGCGCGAGTGGACCCGGGAGTACCTGGCCGGCGGCCTCCGCGTGGATCCGCTCATCCTCCTGAACTCATTCCGCTCGCTGAAGCGGCAGATCTATGCCGATGCCGCGCCGGCGAACCGCGTGGTGCGGGTGATGCCCGACCAGCGAGCATCGGCCGGGGGGAGAGGAGGCTGACCGGCCGCCGGCACCCCGTCGCGGGGAGGGCTATGCTGTACGTCTCCGGATCGTCCGGAGTCTCCGTCCGGTCGCTTCCTTCTCGAGTCGGCCGCGCGTCGACCGTCAGCTTCGAGAAGAGACATGGGAGTGACCATGACCAGCGGCACCGTGAAGCGCGTGATCTCCGAGCGCGGCTTCGGCTTCATCGTCGGCGAGGATGGCAAGGAGTACTTCTTCCATCGCGACGGGCTGACCAGCTCAGTTGACTTCGACCGCCTGGTCGGGGGTGAGCAGGTGACCTTCGATACGGAGACCGGGCCCAAGGGCGAGCGCGCCGTGCGCGTCCAGGCCGCCTAGGCTCCTTCCTCCTCACGATAGGGCGCTCGGCCGACCAGGCCGGGCGCTCGTTCATGTCTGCTCCCGCCGCAGGCATGCGGTCTACGATCAGCCGCATGGAGGCGGCTCGACGGCTCCCCCCGGCGGCACGCTACGGCCTCGCCCTGCTGGGCGTGGCGATCGTGACGGCGCTGATCGTCGCGCTCGGCCGGTTCCACCTGGCCAACGCCTCGATGCTGTACCTGATCGTGGTGCTGCTGGGCGCCGTGGCGCTCGGTCGCGGCCCGGCGGTGATGGCGGCGTTCGCCGCCTTCCTGGCGACCAACTTCTTCGTGGTCGAGCCCCGCTTCTCATTGACCGTGGCCAACCCGGAGGAGTGGGTGACGCTGGTCCTGCTGCTGCTCACCGCGGTCGTCACCGGACAGGTGGCCGCCGGCCAGGAGCAACGCGCCGCGGAGGCGGAGGCGAACGCCCGCGAAGCGCGGCTGCTGTCCGAGGTGGCGCAGCTGATGACCGAGCCCAACCTCGACCCTTCCCTGGGGCGCGTGGCGGAACGCCTGCGCGGACAGCTGGGGGTGCTGGCCGTGCGGATCGTGGTCAACGGCGAGGACGGCAGGCTGCTGGCCAGTGCCTCGGCCGGCGCCGGCACCGACCTCGAGGCGCTGACCGCGGCCATGGCCGGCAGCGGGTCGGACGTGCTCAGCCCGAGCGGGGGCCGATGGGTGCGGGTGGTGCAGCCACACGCCGGCCGTCCGGTCCAGCCGGGCGCACCGGCGGCTGCGCTGCGGCTGCTGCGCGTGCCCGTTCGGGCGCCGCACGGCGAGACCGGCGAGGTGATCCTGGCCGCCGGCCGCGACGCCCGGTTCGGTCCGGCCGATGTGCGCCTGCTGGAGGCGGTATCGGCGCAGCTGTGGGCGGCCGTCGACCGCGCGCGGCTGCGCGACGAGGCCAACGAGGCGGAGGTGCTGCGCCGCTCGGACCTGGTGAAGTCGGCGCTGCTCGACGCGGTGAGCCACGACCTGCGCACGCCGCTGGCCTCGATCCTGGCCTCGGCCGGCAGCCTGCGGCAGCGCGACGTCGAGTGGGATGACGAGGCGCGACGTGGCTTCGCCGAGGTGATCGAGCAGGAGGCGCATCGGCTCGACCGGATCGTCGGCAACCTGCTGGACCTGTCGCGGCTGGAGAGCGGCACCCTGCAGCCGGATCGCGGCTGGTACGAGCCGACGGCCCTCATCAACGAGGTCGCCGCACGGCTCAGGCCGCTGGTCGCGCCGCATGCCCTGACCCTGGACCTGCCCGACGAGCTGCCGCCGGTGCACCTGGACTACTCGGAGGTCGACCAGGTGCTGTCGAACCTGATCGAGAACGCCGCCAGCTATTCGCCGCCCGAGTCGGAGATCCGGGTCAGCGCGGCAGTCGACGACGGCTCGCTGCGCGTGGCTGTCAGCGACCAGGGCCCCGGCGTGGCACGCGACGCCCTGCCGCGGCTGTTCGAGCCGTTCTTCCGCGGCGCCAGCGCCCAGCGCGGCGGCAGCGGCCTGGGCCTGGCGGTGGCGCGCGGCCTAGTCGAGGCCCACGGCGGACGGATCTGGGCAGAGAACCAGCCCGAGGGCGGCGCTCGCTTCAGCTTCGAGCTCCCCGGGGTCACGGAGGCGG
>DATBME010000006.1:0-9476 GCA_036555005.1 Candidatus Limnocylindria bacterium
TGATGGGAAGCCGTGCCACACCTCGCGCGCGTCCACGATCTCTACCCCCTCAGGCAGCAGCTCGGCGGCGGTCTGGATGCGGCCGATGGTCACCAGCTCGTCGAAGTAGACCTCCAGCACCTCGCCCCGCAGCTCGAGGCCCACCGGCAGGTTGGCCGCGAACTTCAGTCGCGGGCGAGGGCGGGCCGCGTTGCTCTCCGACAGCGGCAACCCAGCCTCGCGGAAGGTGCGCTCGAACTCGCTCAGCAGCTCCGCCTGGCGCATGCGCAGGGCGGGCTCGTGGCGAGCGAAGAGGATCTGCCAGCGCTGCCGCGGCTGGTCGTTGGCGGAACCGGCCATCTCGAAACGGATGGTACCGTGAATCGAATGGCGGACCTGCTCGGCACCCTGAGGCGACATCGGCTCGGGATCTTCGTCTTCCTGGTCGGCCTCCTGCTGGCCTGGATGCTGTGGTCGGTGAAGGGGGCGCTGGCGGCCTTCATCATCGGCGTGGCGCTGGCCTTCATCCTCGACCCGCTGGTGACGTTCCTGCAGCGCCGGGGCGTGCCGCGCTGGGGCGGCGTGCTGCTGGCCTACGCTGCCACGGTCGGCATCGTGGCCGGCATCATTGCCTTCGCCGTCCCGCCCATCGCCGCCCAGGCGCGCGACCTGATCAGCCACATGCCGGAGCTGAGCGATGCGCTCAGCGACTGGCAGGACGCACTGCTCGACTGGTACGCGTCGCTGCCGCTGCCGCCCGAGCTACGCGAGGCGCTCGAGGAGTCGATCCGCAATGCGCAGTCGGCCCTCGGCGACGTGCTCCGCGAGATCCTGGGACCCGCCGTCACCGCCCTCCTGCGCGCGGCCGGCTTCCTGGTCGGCTTGGTCGTCATCCCGGTCTGGCTGTTCTACGTGCTGAAGGACCGCGAGCGCCTGCCCGGCGCACTCGACCGGGCGCTCCCCGAGAGCTGGCGACCCGACGCCGGCCACGTCCTCGCCATCCTGGCCGGTGTCGGCGGACGTTGGGTCCGCGGACAGCTGATCCTGGGCGCGGTCATCTTCGTGGCCACCGCCATCGGCCTCACCATCCTGACCTTCATCGGCTTCAGCGAGTTCGGCTCCTTCACCCTCGTGCTGGCGCTGATCGCCGGCGTGCTGGAGTGGTTCCCGATCATCGGTCCGGTGATCGCCGCCATCCCGGCGGTGCTCATCGGCCTTTCGATCAGTCCGGCGGCCGCTTTGGCCGCGGTGATCCTGTACACCGGCATCCAGCAGCTGGAGAACCACCTGCTGGTTCCCAAGGTGATGGGTGACGCGGTCGACCTGCACCCGGCGGTGATCATCATGTCGCTGGTGGTCGGCGGCGCCCTGTTCGGCATCGGCGGGGCCATCCTGGCCGCGCCGGTCGTCGCCATCGGTCGCGACCTGTACCGGTACACCTTCCGGCGTCTGCAGGGTGACGGGCCCGATGCGGCCTTCGGCGCGGTCGCCCCGGCCGTCGCCGCGCAGCCGCTCGAGATGGAGTCCCTCGCGGAATCCCCCGGCGAGGCGGCATCCACGGAGCCCGCCGCGGACTGACGCGCGAGCCTGGCAGGCCCGTCTAGAACGTCGGTTTACGGGCGTGCATGCGCACCGATTGCAGGATGCCCATGGCGAACAGCAGCGAGATCATGGACGAGCCGCCGTAGGTCACGAACGGCAGCGGGATGCCAGTGACCGGCATGATCCCGATCACCATCCCGACGTTCACCATGATCTGGAAGAGCAGCATGCTGGCCAGGCCCATGGCCACCATCATGCCCAGCATGTCGCGCGCGCCCCAGCCGATGGCCAGGATCCGCCAGATCAACAGCCCGAAGATGACCAGCAGCACGATGCTGCCGGCAAAGCCCAGCTCCTCGGCCACCACGGTGAAGATGAAGTCGGTCGACTGGACAGGCAGGAAGCCCAGCTGGTTCTGCCGCCCGGCCGTCAGCCCCTGGCCGAAGAGTCCGCCGGATCCGACCGCATTCAGCGCCTGCACCAGCTGGTAGCAGGCACCCTGCGGGTCGGCGTACGGATCCAGGAAGCAGAAGAGCCGGGCCCGCTGGTAGTCCTGCAGGGACTGCACGGCCAGGGGAGCGGCCGCCACCGTCGCGCCGGCGAGCAGCGCCATCCAGCCGATGCTGGCCCCGCTCATGAACAGCATGCCGACCAGGATCGCCACGAACACCAGCGCCGTCCCCAGGTCCGGCTGCTTGAAGACCAGGAAGGTCGGGATCGCCATCAGCAGCCCTGCCCCGACCAGCGTCGACAGCTTGCCGATCCTCTCGCGCCGGCTGGCCAGGAAGCTCGCCAGCACCACGACCATCAGCACCTTGCTGACCTCGCTGAACTGGAAGTCCAGCCCGGCCATCGTGATCGACATCTGCGCACCGAACAGGCTGGTGCCGATCAGCATCGTCAGCGTCAGCAGCGCGAGCACGGTCGCGTAGATCGGCACCGTCAGGGTCTGCAGCCAGTGGTAGTCGACGCTGGCAGCGACGAAGAAGATGATCAGCCCGATGCTGGTCCAGATCAGCGTCTTGACCGATTGCGAGAGCCCGCCACCGGCCCCCGCCTCCGCGAACCCGGCGGAGTAGCCCATCACCACCCCGAAGCCGATCAACAGCACCACGTACAGGAACAGCTGCAGGTCGAACGCACGCCAGCGGCGGCCCCTGACGTTGTCAACAAGTGTTGAGGTGGCGGCGACGGCGCCCATCAGTTGGCCGCCACCAGCGAGAAGTCCCGCGGGTCGAGGCGCAGATCCCGCTCCAGTCCGTACCACTCCTGCAGGAAGTACTTCACCACCTCCAGCGACACGTTCCCCGGCACGACCGCCGAATAGGAGAAGGTGACGACGGCCAGATCGGCGTCGGTTGCGCCGGCCTGCGACGGCAGGTACGCCACGAACCAGGAGTGGAACGGGAGCACGCCGCGCCGCCGCTCGCCGAACTCGGCCGTGCCGGTCTTCCCGCTCAGGGCGCCAGGCAGCCGCAGGTCGCGGATGTTGTAGGCATGCCCGGTGGTGATCACCTCGCGGGCGCCGATGCGCATCGTCTGCAGGTTGGTCTGGCTGGCGTCGATGCGCCGGATGAGGCGCGGCCGGTAGGCCTTCGTCAGCCTGCCTGAGTCGTCGGTCTCGCCGCGCACGATCATCGGCTCCATCAGGCGCCCGCCGTTGGCCAGCGCCGCGTACGCGTTCAGCAATTGGAGCGGTGTGACGGCCACGACGTTCTGCCCGATGCCGGCCTGCGCCAGCTCGCCGGTGAAGACGTCCTCCCGCCCCTGGGCGCGTGCCCACTCGCGGCTGGCCACGATGCCGGCCGCCTCGCCCGGCAACCGGATGCCCGATGTCTCGCCGAAGCCCAGGTGGTTGGCCCACTGGCCGAGCCGATCCACGCCCAGCGCCACGGCCATCTGGTAGAAGAACGTGTCGGAGCTTACGGCGTAGGCCTGGGTCATGTTCAGCGGGCCGAAGCCGGCCCGATTCCAGTCGAACAGGCACTGCCCGCGTGGCGCGTCCGGGATCTGGTAGCAGCCATACGTCGGCCACGGCCGCCCGGCGGTGGTCACGCCCTCCTCGAGCGCGGCCAGGCCGGTGACCAGCTTGAAGGTGGATCCCGGCGGATAGATGTCGGCAATTCCGTGGTTGCGCAGCGGCTTGGCAGGATCGTTGAGGTAGACGGCGTAATCGTCGACGCTGATGCCGGTGGCGAACTTGTTGTTGTCGTAGGCCGGCAGCGACACCATCGCCAGGATCTCGCCGGTCTGCGGGTTCATGACGATCGTGACGCCCTGCTGCAGGCCGACCGCCCGCATGCCCCACTGCAGTGATTGAGTGGCGATTCGCTGCATCCGGGCATCGACGGTCAGCATCAAGTTCCTGCCGGGCTTCGCCTCCTGCACCGTGCGAATCGTCTTCAGCGGCCGTCCCCGAGCGTCCCGCTCCTTCAGCTCGGTCCCGTAGGTGCCACGCAGCTCGCGCTCGAAGGTCGCCTCGATCCCGGCCCGGCCGATCAGGTCGTCGCGCAGGTAGCCATCGGTCCCGAGGTCCGTGAACTCCTGCAGGTTGATCGGGCCCACGTAACCCAGCACGTGCGAGAGCAGACGCCCGTCGACCCGCCCGAGCTCGTCGAGGTATTGGCGCACCGGCTCCACCTCGACCACCACCCCCGGCAGCCGCTCGGCCTCCTCCCCGATCAGCAGGGCGGCCTGCCGGCTGATGCCGCGCTCGATCGGCACGAGCTCAAACGGCGAGCCCTGGAACGCGCGCAACCGGGCACGAAGCGCCCGCCAATCGACTTCAGCCAGCTCCGCCACCCGGCGCAGGACCTGGGTCGTCTCTTCGGCCGGAAGGTCGGCTGGCCGAATCTTGACCGTCCACGACGGCACATTGACCACAACCGGCCGTCCCTGGCGGTCGAAGACGAGGCCGCGTGGCGAGCGCAGCGCGACCTCCACGGTGCGCATGGCCTCCGCCTCCGCCGCGTACTGGTCGCCGTTGACCACCTGCAGCTGGAACAGGCGCCCGCCAAGCGTGGTGAACAGCACGGCCGCCGCCACGCCGAACGCGATGAAGCGGGCGGGCGAGCGCGGGGTGTCGTGGCGGCCCTCGTTGAGGTCAGCCATCGGTCGTCACCAGGCCGGCTTCTCGTCGAGAACCAGGCGCCGCGCCAGCATGCGCGACGGGTACAGCAGCACGCCGGCAAGGGCGGCATTGAGAACGGCGGCGGGCAGGATGAGGTCGATCGGCAGGCCCAGCGTCGGACCATCGGCCATCAAACGAAAGACGCCAACGATCACCAGGTCGGCCAGGATGCTGCCCGCGAACGCCGCCACGATCGGATAGACCCAGACCAACCGCCCGAAGAGCCGATCGCCACCGGCGACCATCGCGCTGACCAGCAGCAGGCTCAGCGGCACGGCGCCCAGGGGCTCGTGCGTCAGCAGGTTGGCGGTCAGGCCCCCGGCGAACGCCCAGACCACGCCGGGGCCGAAGCCGGCCAGTGCGGTCACCAGCACCACGGCGACCAGCATCAGGTTTGGGCGCACGCCCGCGATCTCGATCTCCGGCGAGAGGCCCGCGTGGACGATTCCCACCGCCACCGCCAGGAGGACGCTCGTATAACCGATCTCAAATCCCCCTTCGCCCAGCCACTCGCGCCGCCTTCGACCGCCTCGGCGCGTCCCGCGAGAACACAGGCCCCCAGCGAGTATAGCCAGCCGAGCGGGGAGGCCGACCCCGCTCCGAGCGACCCTGTTTTCACGTGAAACATCGGTCTGCGACCGGCATGTGGTAAGGCGTCGATAAGCCGCTCGTAACGCTCCAAACTGGTAAAATTGACTTGCCGATTTGAACTCGCTGCGGAGCGCTCGTGGTCAGAGTCACCGCCTGCACAAACCAGAAGGGCGGCGTCGGCAAGACGACGACCGTAGTCAACCTGGCGGCCTACCTGGCCCTCTCCGGAACAGCGACGCTCGTCATCGATCTCGACCCGCAGGGCAATGCGACGAGCGGCCTCGGAATCGATCGACGCTCGCTCGAGGATTCGGTCTACGACGCCCTGATCGACCGAAGGCCCATCGACGAGCTGATCGTCGGAACGGCGATCGATGGTCTGGACCTGCTGCCATCGGCCCCGGCCCTGTCCGGCGCCGAGGTGGAGCTGGTGGGCGTGCCCGCTCGCGAACGGCGGCTGTCGGCCAGCCTGGGGGAACTGAAAGGAACGTACGAACGCATTCTCATCGACTGCCCGCCATCGCTCGGCTTGCTGACCGTGAACGCGCTCACGGCCGCCGACGGCGTGCTGATCCCCATCCAGACGGAGTACTACGCCCTTGAGGGCCTCAGCCAGCTCGTGAACACCATTCGCCTCGTCCGCGAGAGCCTGAACCCACGCCTGGAGGTCGAGGGCGTGCTGCTGACCATGTACGACGGCCGCACCCGCCTGTCCGCCCAGGTGGCGGCCGAGGTGCGCCGCCACATGAACGGCGCCGTCTACGACACGGTCGTGCCACGCGCCGTCCGCCTGTCAGAGGCGCCCAGCCACGGGCTCCCGATCGCGCTGTACGACCCCACCTCGCGCGGGGCCGCGGCCTACGGTGAGCTGGCGGTGGAGGTCGGCGCCCGTGGCTAGGTCCTTCGGCCTTGGCCGCGGCCTGGATGCCCTCATCCCGCGCGCCACCGAGCAGGCGAGCAGCCAGATTCCCATCGAACGCATCGGCCGCAATCCACACCAGCCGCGGGCGGCGTTCGACGAGGAGGGGCTGGCCGAGCTCGCCACCTCGATCGCCGAGCACGGCGTGATCCAGCCGATCGTGGTGCGCGGCACGGCGAACGGCGATTACGAGCTGGTTGCGGGCGAGCGCCGCCTGCGAGCGGCGCTGATGGCCGGCTTGACCGAGATCCCGGCTGTGGTGCGGGACTCGACCTCGACCGAACAGCTCGAGCTGGCGCTGGTCGAGAACGTGCAGCGCGCCGACCTGAACCCGATCGAGGAGGCATCGGCCTACCGCGAGCTGCTCGACGAGTTCGGCATGACCCATGAAGCGGTTGCTCGCCGGGTTGGCAAGAGCCGGGTCGCCATAAGCAACTCGCTTCGCCTGCTCGACCTGGCGGCGGAGACCCGGGCCGCGATCGTTGACGGTCGGATCAGCGAGGGCCACGGGCGCGCGCTGGCGGCGCTGACCATCCCGGAGCTGCAGCGGGCGGTGCTGCAGGTCGTGCTCGAACGGCACCTGTCCGTGCGGCAGACAGAAGAGCTGGTGCGGCGCAAGCGCGAGAACGGCACCGTTCGCCGGCCGCGCGCGCTGAGCGAGGACCTGGCCGACCTCGAGGCGCAGCTGCGCGGCGTGCTGGCCACCAAGGTCGGCATCGTCCGCACGCGCAAGGGTGGCCGCGTGGTGATCGACTTCTACAGCGACGAGGAGCTGGACCGCATCTACGCGATCATCACGCGCGGCGTGGCCGCGACCGGCGCCGGCCCGACCGCCATCCCGGTGGCCGCCGACGATGCCAGCACCGACGACGCCAGCACCAACATTGCCGGCACCGACGCCGCCAGCCCCGCCGCCGCGGAGGAAGCCCGATGACGGTCCAGCCCGCCGGCCGCACGCGCCGCACCAAGGCCCCGACCGACTACACCGCCGCCAACATCCAGGTGCTCGAGGGCCTGACCGCCGTCCGCAAGCGGCCCGGCATGTACATCGGCTCCACGGATGAGCGTGGCCTGCACCAGCTGATCTTTGAGGTCGTAGACAACAGCATCGACGAGGCGATGGCGAACGTCGCCACCCGCATCGACGTCACGATCCACGCGGACGGCAGCGCGGAGGTCGTCGATGACGGCCGAGGCATCCCGGTCGGCAAGCACGCCAGCGGCAAGGACGCGCTGGAGGTGGTGCACACCGTGCTGCACGCCGGCGGCAAGTTCGGCGGTGGCGGCTACAAGGTCTCCGGCGGCCTGCACGGCGTCGGCGTGAGCGTGGTCAATGCCCTGTCGAGCAGCATGCGGGTCGAGGTGCTGCGCGAGAAGAAGCGCTACATGCAGGAGTACCGCAACGGCGGCACCCCCACCGGCCGCGTTCGCCTGAGCGGCGGCCAGGCCGAGGCCAACAAGGGCCTGGACCCTGCGTGGGATCGGCGCCATGGGACGCGAACCGTCTTCCTGCCCGATCCGGCCATCTTCGACACGCTCGACTTCAGCTGGGACACCATCGCCACCAGGCTGCGCGAGAGCGCCTACCTGAACAAGGGGGTCTGGATCCGGCTGCGCGACGAGCGCGTCGACCGTGAGAAGAACTTCTACTTCGAGGGTGGCGTCACCAGCTTCGTGCGCCACCTGAACCGGCGCCGCGAGGTCCTCCACCCCAGGCCGATCCACGTCGAGCGCGTGGTCGATGGCACCAGCGTGGAGGTGGCGCTCCAGTACAACGAAGGCTTCGCCGAGACCGTGTTGCCGTTCGCCAACAACATCCACACCATCGACGGCGGCACGCACGTGGCCGGTTTCCGGGCGGCGCTGACCGGCTCCCTCAACGACTGGGCCCGCAAGTCGTCGACCCTGTCGGAGAAGGACCCAAACCTGACCGGCGACGACGTGCGTGAGGGCCTGACGGCGGTCATCAGCGTCAAGCTGACCGATCCGCAGTTCGAGGGGCAGACCAAGGCCAAGCTCGGCAACGCCGACGTGAAGGGCATCGTCCAGCGCGTGGTGGGCGAAGGGATCATGCAGCACCTCGAGGAGAACCCTGCCGACGGCCGCCGGATCATCGAGAAGAGCATCACCGCCGCGCGGGCCCGCGAAGCGGCACGGAAGGCCCGTGACCTGGTCATCCGCAAGGGCGCCCTGGATGGGATGGCCCTGCCCGGCAAGCTGGCCGACTGCCAGGAGCGCGACCCGGCCCGGAGCGAGCTGTACATCGTGGAGGGCGACTCGGCCGGTGGCTCTGCCAAGCAGGGTCGCGACCGGCGCTTCCAGGCCGTGCTGCCCATGTTCGGGAAGATGCTCAACGTCGAGAAGGCGCGCCTGGACCGCGTGCTGTCCAGCGAGAAGATCCGACCGCTGATCATCGCCCTGGGCGCGGGCATCGGCGACCAGTTCGACATCACCAAGCTCCGCTACCACCGCATCTGCCTGCTCTCCGATGCCGACGTCGATGGCGCGCACATCACCACGCTGCTGCTCACCTACTTCTACCGGCACATGCCCGAGGTCATCGAGAGCGGCTACCTGTACATCTGCCAGCCGCCGCTCTACCGCATCAGCACCGGCAAGGTCACGCGCTACGCCAGTGACGAGAAGGAGCGCGACCAGGCCGTCAAGGAGCTGTCGCGCGAGGGGCGCACCAAGAACATCAGCGTGCAGCGCTTCAAGGGCCTGGGCGAGATGAATGCCGACCAGCTCTGGGAGACGACCATGAACCCCGAGACGCGGACGCTGCTCCAGGTCTCGGTCGGGGATGCCGCCGAGGCGGACGAGATCTTCAGCACGCTCATGGGCGAGCGGGTCGAGCCGCGGCGGGACTTCATCCGCGGCGAGGCCCGCAAGGTCCGGAACCTCGATATCTAGGGGACGCCGATGCCATCCCGACACTCCGCCGACATTCGCCAGGTCGAGGCCAAGACCGGCCGGGCCCTCGAGGACTGGTGCTCGCTTCTCGAGGCGAACGGAATCGGCGACCGGCGCGAGGCCGTGAACTTCCTCCGTGACGGGTATGCCGGTGCCCACGCCTACGCGCTGGCGATCGCGGACCACTGCCTCCGCGGAGGCCGCGACGCCTACGACGACTGGGACGACGACGGGAACGGGGAGGTTTGGTGACCCTCGAAACGGCGGACCGGCGCTATGCGTTCGCTGATCACCATTGCTTCGCCTGCGGCACGACCAACCCGATCGGGATGAAGCTCGAGATCGAGCTGGGCGAGCGGCGCGCGGCCGCGACCTGGATTCCGAGCGAAGACTCCGTTGGCT
>DATBME010000066.1:0-11880 GCA_036555005.1 Candidatus Limnocylindria bacterium
GAGGCCGACCTGGTCGACGGCCCAGACCCGGCCCAGCAGGCTGCCCAGCGCCTGGTGACGGGGCGCGGACAGGTCCCGTGCCGAGTCGCGGCGTGCTGGCTTGGTGGTGACCATGGGCGGGTGATTGTACTGCTACCCTTGCGGGCGCCCTTCCGACGCCCCACGGAGCCGCTGATGCTGGTCTACTGCCTCACGCGTGACCGAGAGCTGGCGGCTGCCATCGAGACGCGCCTGCTCCAGTCGCTGGCGTTCTTCTACAACGACGCCGCGCGCCTGCACCAGGCCGTGATCCTGCGTGCCCCGGACGTCGTGGTGATCGACACCGGCGCGGTGCGCGAGGAGTACGGCGACGCCGGCCTGGGGCCGGTGGTCGGCTTCCTCCGGGATCGGGTGCCCGGCGCGCGTGTGGCGGTGCGGCCGCATGCCGGCGCCGAGTGGCTGGTCGCCGCCGAGGCCGGTCCCGGGGTGCAGATGCTGCCGGCCGACGACGAGGCCTGCGTCGAGGCGATCGCGGCCTTCGCGGCCTAGAGGTGGCATCCGGCCGCGGAGTATGCGGCCAGAGACTGATTGGACCATGGAGCGCTTCCGGAGGCTCGTTCCTGCCTCATCTCAGTCTGTGGACGCATAGCTCGCGCAGGAGCCGACCTGGGAGAGCCTTCGCTGGTCGTATCAGTCTCTCACCGCATAGCCGGCCGAACTCCGGCGACCGACCAGCATTCCGGCGACCGATGGCAGCCTATCGGAGCGTACCGATGCGGCCGGGCGGCCAGACCCGGGTCGCCGCGCGCCAGCGGATGTCAGCCAGCGCGACGGGGCCGAAGGTGCGCGAGTCGGTGCTCGCCTCCGGCGCGTCGCCGACCAGCTCGGCGCTGCCCGACGATGGGTCGACCAGGCCGACCCGCTTCACCAGCTCGCGCGACGGCTGCCGCGGGTCGGCGGCCAGCACGATCTCCCCGGTGCGCGGGGCGCGGCGCCGGAAGCTCAGGGCCTCGACCAGCAGGCGATCGCCGGGGCGCAGGCCCGGCGCCATCGAGCGACCGCGGACCTCGACTACGTCCACCCATCGGCTGCCCGCCACCGCCGCCGCGCCGATGGCGGCCAGCGTCCCCAGCACCAGGACGAGGGCCTGCCGAGGACCCCTCTCCGCAGGCATCGGTCCTGGACGGATCTGATCAGCTAGGGCGGCCGCTGACGCGCGTCTTCTCCGGCCCGCCGGTCGCCTTCCACATCTCGTCGATGGAATCGATCATGAGCAGCAGCTCCTTCGCCGCGGCAGCGTCCATCGATTGCTTGACCTTCGAGGCCTGCTTGGTCGCCTTCCAGAAGGTTTCGTGGATCCCCGGATGCTTCTCCAGGTGCTCCGGCTTGAAGTAGTCGTGCCAGAGGACATCCAGGTGGTTCTTGACCAGCTCGGCGCGCTCCTCCTTGACGTGGATGCAGCGGGCCCGGAACAGCTTGTCATCGCTGGCGTCGTGCTTTTCGATGATGCGCAGGCAGGACTCCGCCTCGATGCGGGCCTGCTCGGGGTCGTAGATGCCGCAGGGGATGTCGCAGTGGGCGTGCACCTGGCGCGCCGGGCGCAGCAGGGAGCGCAGGGTGAGCATGGAATCTCCTCTCGCGATGGGTGGCCGTCGGATGCTGTGACGGCATTCTGGCAGCAATCAGTGTGCCGATCCGGTCGCTCGACCGGCGAGCGAGCCAGGATGGTGCGGATCAGCTGCCCATCACGATGCCGCCGTCCACGCCCAGCACCTGGCCGGTGACGTAGCGGGCCTCGTCGGAGGCGAAGTACACAGCCGCGGCGGCCACGTCGTCCACGCTGCCGACGTAGCCCAGCGGCGTCAGCGAGGTCAGCGCCTCGGTGGCAGCCGGTGGCAGGTCGGCGGTCAGGTCGGTCTCGATCAGGCCCGGCGCGATGGCATTGCAGGTGATCCCGCGGCTGGCCAGCTCGCGAGCGGTCGTCTTGGTGAGGCCGATGAGCCCGGCCTTGGCGGCGGCGTAGTTGGCCTGGCCCGGGTTGCCCATCCGGCCGGCGGCGGACGACATGTTGATGATCCGCCCGGTGCGCGCCTTCATCATCGGGCGGGCCACTGCCCGGGTCATCCAGAACGGGCCGGCCAGGTTGGTGGCCAGCACGGCGTTCCACTCCTCCTCGTCCATGCGCATCAGCAGGTTGTCCCGGGTGATGCCGGCGTTGTTGACCAGGATGTCGAGCGTGCCGAACGCGTCGATGGCGGCCTTGACGATCTCCTCGCACGACTCGCGGCCGGCGGAGGTGTCGCCCTGGATTGCCTCCGCCTTGCGCCCCGCCCCGCGGACGCCGGCCACCGTCTCATCGGCGGCGGTCTGGTCGCCGCGGTAGTTGACGGCCACGTCCGCGCCCTGGGCGGCGAAGGCCAGGGCGATGGCGCGCCCCAGCCCGCGACTGCCGCCGGTGACCAGGGCGACCTTGCCGGTCAGGTCGAACATCAGCGCGCGGCGGCCAGCTCGGGTGCCGCGGTCGCCATCGGCCGCCCCATACGGGTCTGCTCACCCGGCGCGAGGAAAGCACGTGCCGGATCGGCCGTCCACTCGACCACGGCGGCCCCCGCGGTGTAGCCGGCGCCGAAGGCCACCATCAGGACCCGATCGCCGGGCTGGATGCGGCCGGCGGCCACCGCCTCGGCCAGGGCCATCGGCACCGAGGCGGCGGAGGTATTGCCGTACTTCTCGATGTTGACGAAGACCTTCTCCTCCGGGATGTTCAGCTGCTTCTCGACGCTCTTGATGATCCGCAGGTTGGCCTGGTGAAAGACGAACTGGTCCACGTCGTCGACCGACAGGCCCGCATTGCGCAGGGCGGCTACGGCCGAGTCGCCCATCTGTCGGGTGGCGTACTTGTAGACCTCGCTGCCCAGCATGTGGATCGTGTGCTGGCGATCGGCGACCGTCTGGGCCGACGCCGGCCGCACGCTGCCGCCGGCGGGCACGATGATCCCCTCGCAGCCGGTGCCGTCGCTGAAGAGCTCCGAGCCCAGCAGTCCGCCCGGCTGGTCGGAGGCAGAGAGGAGCACGGCGCCGGCGCCGTCGCCGAACAGGACGCAGGTGGTCCGGTCCGACCAGTCCAGGAAGCGGCTCAGCACCTCCACCCCGATCACCAACACCTGGCGGTACATGCCGCTGCGAATGAAGCTGTCGCCGGCGGCCAGGGCAAACAGAAAGCCGGAGCAGGCGGCCTGCAGGTCGAAGCCGGCGGCGCGCGTCGCGCCCAGCTCGGTGGCCACCAGCACGGCCGTCGCCGGCAGCGGGTAGTCGGGCGAGCAGGTGCCAACGATAACCAGGTCGACCTCGGAGGCGTCCACGCCGGCGACGGCCAGGGCGTCGCGGGAGGCGTTGACCGACAGGGTGGTGGTCGTCTCGTCGTCGGCGGCGATGCGGCGCTCGCGGATGCCGGTGCGGGTCAGGATCCACTCGTCCGAGGTGTCCACCATCGTCGCCAGCTCGTCATTGGTCATGACGCGCGACGGCGCATACATCCCCCAGCCGGTGATGACCGCATTCGCCGTCATGCCATCCTCCTGTAGAGCCGATTCATCCGCGCGGGTCGACCTCGATCAGCGGCTGCTGGCGCTTCACCAGCGTCCCGCTCTCGACCAGCGTGCGCGTCACGCGGCCACCCACGTCCGACTTGATCTCGTTGAAGAGCTTCATGGCCTCGATCAGACCGATCACCGAGCCGACCCCGATCTCGTCCTCCACCTGAACGTAGGCCCGCGCACCCGGCGACGGAGCCGCGTACCAGACGCCGGTCAGCGGGGCCACGACGAAGCGCATGCCCGGCACCGGCTCGCCCCACGGGCTGGCCGGCTGTTCCGCGGCCGGAGCCGTTGGCGGTTGAGCCGGCGCGGCGGAGGCTACGGCGCCGGCTGGCGCCATCGGCCTGGCCAGGCGAACCACCAGCTCGCCGGACTCGACCTCGAGCTCGTCCAGCCCGCTGGCCTCGAAGACCGGCGTCAGCAGGTCGACGGCGGCCAGGACCGGGTCGCCGGCGCGCCCGTCGCTCATACCGGCGCATCCGGCTCGTACCGTTGGAAGAGGAGCGTGGCGTTGTGGCCGCCGAAGCCGAACGAGTTGCTCATCGCGACCCGCACGTCGGCGCGACGCGCCTGGTTCGGCACATAGTCCAGGTCGCACTCCGGATCGGGGAACTCGTAATTGATGGTCGGCGGGATGCAGCCCTCGCCGATGGCCCGGATGCAGGCGATCGCCTCCACACCGCCGCCCGCGCCCAGCAGGTGGCCGGTCATGCTCTTGGTGCTGCTGACCGGGATGGCGTACGCCCGCTCGCCGAAGACGGTCTTGATGGCGGCCGTCTCGGACTTGTCATTCGGCCCGGTGCTGGTGCCGTGGGCATTGATGTAGTCGATGTCGTCGATGGTCAGCCCGGCGTCGGCGATCGCCTGCGTCATGCTGCCCACCGCCCCGCGTCCGCCGGGGGCGGGCAGGGTGATGTGCGACGCGTCGTCGGTGGCGGCGTAGCCGACCAGCTCGGCGTGGATGCGCGCGCCGCGCGCCCGGGCATGATCGAGCGCCTCCAGCACCAGCACGCCGGCACCATCGGCCATCACGAAGCCGTCCCGATCGGCGTCGAACGGTCGGGAGGCCTTCTCGGGGTCGTCGTTCCGCTTGGTCGACAGCGCGCGCATGGCGGCGAAGGCGGCCACCGGGATCTCGCCGATGCCCGCCTCCGCGCCGCCGGCGATCATGACGTCCGCCTCGCCGCGGCGAATGATGTTCAGCGCGTCGCCGATGGCGTGGTTGCTGCTGCTGCAGGCGCTGACCGTGGCGTAGTTCGGGCCGCGAGCATTGGCGTAGATGGCGATGTAGCCCGCCCCCATGTCCGGGATCAGGGCGGTCACCAGGAACGGGCCGATGCGCTCGATGCCCAGGTCGTGGGCCTCGATCACGTCGCGGATCATGGTGTTGATGCCGCCGATCCCCGACCCCACGATCACGCCCGTGCGCTCGGCCAGCGCCTCGTCGGTGATCGGGTTGTCCAGCCCGGCGTCGCGCATCCCCTCGGCGGCCGCCGCCCAGGCGAAGTGCACGTAGCGGTCGTTGCGGCGGACCTCCTTCCTGGGCATCACCTCGTCGGCCTGGAAGTCGCGGACCTCGCCGGCCACCTTGCTGTCCACCCGGCTGGGATCGAAAGACGTGATGCGACCGATGCCGCTGCGCCCGGCCATCAGGCCCTCCCAGAACGCGCCGACGTCATTGCCCAGCGGCGTCACGGCGCCCATGCCGGTGACCACCACGCGGCGTTCCTCGCGCATCCGCCTGCCGTCCTCACCCATCGGTCAGGCCTCCGGCGAGGGACTGGTCGCGCGGGATGATGATCGACAGCGTCCCCTCCACCGCCACCTCGCCGTCGACGCTGGCCACCGCCCGCGCGCGGCCGAACATGCCGCGCAGCTTCTCGACGGTGACCTCCATGCGCAGCGTGTCGCCGGGCTGCACCAGCCGCCTGAAGCGAACGTCATCGATCCCGGCGAAGAGACCGATCTTGCCGCGGTACTCGTCCAGGGTCAGCACCGCGACCCCGCAGGTCTGCGCCAGTGCCTCCACCATCAGCACGCCCGGCATGATCGGCCGGCCGGGGAAGTGCCCGGTGAACTGCGGCTCGTTGGCGGTGACGTTCTTGATCCCGACCGCCCGCTTGCCCGGCTCCAGCTCGACCACCCGGTCGACCAGCAGGAACGGGTAGCGGTGCGGCAGGATCCGCATGATGTCGGCCGCCTCCAGCGGCGCGCTGAACGGCGCGGCCCCCACGCCGGGCTCGGTCGGGTTCTCGATCGTCATCGGTTCGGGCAGTGGCTCCACGAGGCTACGCGCCGCCGGCCACGAAGGCCGCCGGCCCAACCCGATCCAGCAGGTTGGTGCTGATCTCCGCCTCCAGGAAGGCGGCGTTGTCGATCATCCCACGATGGAAGGGCAGGTTGGTCGCCAGTCCACCAACCTTGAACTCGGCCAGCGCCCGGCGCGCCCGCGCCAGCGCGATCGGCCGCGTGTCGCCCCACACCACTAGCTTGGCCAGCAGCGAGTCGTAGAAGGGCGGCACCTCGTAGCCTGGGTAGAGGTGGGTGTCCACCCGCACGCCCGGCCCGCCAGGCAGCAGCAGCTCGTCGACCACGCCGGTCTGCGGTGAGAAGTTGTCGCTCGGATCCTCCGCGTTGACGCGGAACTCGATGGCATGTCCGTCGAGCCGCACCTGCTCCTGGCTGACGGACAGGCGCTCACCGGCGGCCAGGCGGATCTGCTCCGCGATGAGGTCCAGCCCGGAGAGCATCTCGGTCACCGGGTGCTCGACCTGGATCCGGCAGTTGATCTCGATGAAGTAGAAGTTGCCGTCCCTGTCGAGCAGGAACTCCAGCGTGCCGGCGCTCTCGTAGCCGGCCGCCACCACCGCCCGGATGGCCAGGTCGCGCAGCCGCTCGCGCCCGGCATCGCCCATCGCCGGCGACGGCGCCTCCTCGATGATCTTCTGGTGGCGGCGCTGGATGCTGCAGTCCCGCTCCCCCAGGTGGACGCCGTTGCCGTGCTGGTCGACCAGCACCTGCACCTCCACGTGGCGCGACTCCTCGATCCACTTCTCGAAGTAGATGCTGTCGTCGCCGAAGGCGGCCTGCGCCTCGGATCGGGCCAGCGGAAGGGAGGTCTCCATCTCGCGCGGCGAGCGGATCAGGCGCATGCCGCGGCCGCCACCGCCGGCCGATGGCTTCAGCAGGACCGGGTAGCCCGCCTCCTGCGCCTGGTCCATGGCGTCACGCAGGTCGGTGATGATGCCTCGGCTGCCGGGCACGGTGGGCAGGCCATTGGCGGCCAGCATGCGGCGCACCGCGTACTTGCTGCTGAAGCGCTCGAGCACCTCCGCGCGCGGACCGATGAAGGCCAGGTCGTGCGCCGCGCAGACCTCGGCGAACCCGGCGTCCTCCGACAGGAAGCCGTAGCCCGGATGGATGGCGTCGCAGCCGGTGATCACCGCCGCCGACACCACCGCCGGCTGGTTCAGGTAGCTCTTGCGCGCCTCCGACGGGCCGATGCAGATCGCCTCGTCGGCCATGCGCACCGCCAGCGTGTCGTGGTCGGCCTCGCTGTAGGCCACCACGGCGGGGATGCCCAGGTCGCGGCAGGCGCGCAGGATGCGCACCGCGATCTCGCCGCGGTTAGCGATCAGGATCTTGCCGAACATCTAGGCCGATGCCTCGGCCGGCACGGCGGCGAGCGCCCCCACGGTGTTGTCCAGGGTCGCCACGTCGCTCACGTTGAGCGTGCGCGCCCCTGGCGCGATGCGTTTCACCATGCCGGTCAGCGCGCTGCCCGGTCCGCACTCGATGAAGGTGTCGACCCCGTCGTCGGTCATGCGGCGCACGCAGGCGACCCACTCCACCGGCGAGCGCACCTGCTCCGCCAGCAGGTTGCGGATGTGACTGGCATCGGTCACCGGCTCCGCGGTGACGTTGCTGACCACCGGTGGCGCGGCGTCGGACCAGGCCACCTCCTCGAAGGCGGTTCCCAGGGCGTCGCTCATCTCCGCCATCCACGGGGAGTGGAACGGCCCCGATACCGGCAGCCCGATCAGGCGGCGCGCGCCGGCGGTCTTCAGCGCCTCTTCGGCATCCAGCAGGGCAGCCCGTGTGCCGGAGATGACCACCTGGCCCGGGGCGTTGTCATTGGCCACCACCAGGTCGGCGGGGCTGGCCACGGCCGCGATGGCGTTGGCAACCGCTTCCCGGTCCAGGCCGATCACCGCCGCCATGCCGCCATCCACCGTCGCGGCGGCCATCAGCTCGCCGCGTCGGGCGACCAGGCGAAGGGCGTCTGGCGCCGCCAACGTGCCGGCGGCCACCAGCGCGGCGTACTCGCCCACGGAGTGCCCGGCCAGGAACGCCGGCTCGATCGCCAGGCCGGCGCGGGCCGCCGCCGCGCGCAGCGCGGCCAGGCAGGCGAGCGACGTCGCGACCAGGGCGGGCTGCGTGTGCTGCGTCTGGTTCAGGCGCTCCTCGGGACCCAGCCAGGCGACCTCGCTCACCTGCCAGCCGAGCGCCTCGTCCGCCTGGCTGAAGACGGTGGCCGCCTCCGGCCAGGCCTCGGCCAGGTCGTGGCCCATGCCCAAGGTCTGTGACCCCTGCGGCGAGAAGAGGAGCGCCAGGCTCACTCCACCGGCTCCAGCTCGATCAGCAGCTGTCCGTACTCGACCGGCTCGCCGGCCTCGGTCACCAGGTTGCGCACCGTGCCGCTGCGCGGCGCCCGCACGTCGTGGCGCACGCCCAGCATCTCCACGTGGCCCAGATCGTCACCCTTGTCGACGGCCAGCCCCGGGCCCAGGCCGTCGGCATAGGCAAAGAAGCCGACCGCGGGGGAGGTGACGCCGTGCGTTGCCTTGCCGGCGGTCGGAGGCGCGCCGGCTGCCTCCGGCCCGGAGCTCGCCTGGCTGGAGCTCCCGCTGGTGCTGGCGACGACCCGCGGGCCGCCGGGCGCTGGGCGACTGGCATCGGGGCTGGCCGCCACCCGCACTCGCAGGGAGCCGGAGCGCACCTCCAGCTCGCCAAGCCCGCTGCGCCGGAGTCGCTCTGTCAGCTCCGGCACCAGCTCATTGGCCGCCCGGGCGATCTGCTCCAGCTCGGCGTCGTGATCGGTCAATTCTCGCCCTCGTTCGTACCATCGTCGGCGCCACTCGGCCAGATCTCGCTCCAGCGCGGCGTGCGCACGCCGGGGATCCGCAGCAGGCGCCCGATGCGCCCGCGCAGGGTGACCGGCTCCAGCAACGCAGCGGCCTCGCCCTCCGCCTCCAGGACCAGGCCGATGGATCGCAGGCGAGCATACCGGCTCGTGAGCAGGGCCTCCGGCTCGACCCGGCTGACGCGCTGCAGGTGGCCGATGATGGCGGCCTTGACGGCGCGGGCGGTCGCGCCGGGATCGGCCTGGGCGCCATCCTTCGGCTCGTCGATGATGGCGTCGACCACCCCCAGCTCCAGCTGGTCGGCGGCGGTCATGCGCATGGCCGCGGCGGCGACCGGGGCCTTCTCCGGGTCGCGCCACAGGATGGAGGCACACCCCTCGGGCGAGATGACGGAGTAGACGGCGTTCTCCAGCGCCAGCACCGCGTCGCCGACCCCGATCGCCAGCGCCCCGCCGGAGCCGCCCTCGCCGAGCACCACCACCACGATCGGCACCTGCAGGCCGGTCATCAGCTTGATGCTGGTGGCGATCGCCTCGGCCTGGCCTCGCTCCTCGGCGGCCGGGCCCGGGAAGGCGCCGGCCGTATCCAGGAAGGTGATCAGCGGCATCCCCAGCTTCTCGGCCAGGCGCATGAGCCGCTGGGCCTTGCGGAATCCCTCGGGGTGGGGGGACCCGAAATTGCGCTGGATGTTCGAGTCGGTATCGGTTCCCTTCTGGTGCCCCAGCACCATCACCGGCCGTCCCTCGAGCAGCGCCGGGCCGCCCACCAGCGCCGGATCGTCGCGGAAGGACCGATCGCCGTGGAGCTCCACGAAGCCGTCGAAGATGCGGCTCACCAGGTCCAGGGTCCGCGGCCGCTGGGGGTGACGCGCCAGCTGCACGCTCCGCCAGGCGGCGTCGATCGCCGCCTCATCGGGCTCGGCGACGGCGATCGGCTCCAGCGCCGGCGGCGGCATGTCGGTCATGGCTGCCGCTCCTCGGCCTCTCGCCGGGTGGCTGGCTGCTGGGGGCCGCTGCCGTTGGTGTCGTCGCCCGGCTGCGGCTCCACGTCGATCCCGATCGTCTCGCTCACCGCGCCGCCCACCCGCTCGGCAAGGCCGGAGAGCATGCCGATCGGGCCCCAGCCGCGCTGCTCGCCCTGCGCCCAGGCCTCGGCGGCGGGGGCCGGCGGCAACACGCGCACCAGCCGGGCCAGCGTGGCGCGCAGCTCGGAGCGCGGGACCACCAGGTCCACGAAGCCGTGGTCCATCAGGAACTCGGCGCTCTGGAACCCCTGCGGCAGCTCCTCGCCGACGGTCCCGCTGGCGACCCGCGCGCCGGCAAAGCCGATCAGTGCCCGCGGCTCGGCGATGATCACGTCGCCCAGGCTGGCGAAGCTGGCCAGCACGCCGCCAGTGGTCGGATCGGTCAGCACGCTGATGAACGGGATGCCGGCGGTGTCCATCCTGGCCAGCGGCGCCGTGGTCTTGGCCAGCTGCAGCAGGGACAGGGTCCCCTCCTGCATGCGGGCCCCGCCCGAGGCGGAGATGACGATCGCCGGGATTCGCTCGGTCAGCGCGGCTTCGAAGCAGCGGGCGACCTTCTCGCCGACGACGCTGCCCATGCTGCCGCCCATGAAGCGGAAGTCGAACAGGCCGATGGCGACCGGGTGCCCATCGATGCGCCCGGTCCCCCACACGGCCGCCTCGCGCAGGCCGGTCTTGATCCCGGCCGCCTCCAGGCGGGCGGGGTAGGGCTTCTGGTCCTGGAAGCCCAACGGGTCGCCGGAGGCGAGGCCCGCATCGCGCTCCACGAACGAGCGCTCATCGAGCAGCAGGTCGATCCGCTCGCCGATGCCCATCCGGAAGTGGTGCCCGCAGGTGGGGCAGACGCGCAGGTTGCGCTCGAGCTGGCGGTTGAAGATCTGCGACTCGCAGCTCGGGCACTTGGTCCAGGCATCGGCCGGGGCGTCACGGCGGCGGAGCGGGAACTTGATGCGCATCGGTCGCCCTACCGGTGCCCGGCTCGCAGGCTCAGGGCGCCGTGACGTCGCGACCGCCAGACCGCCACGGCCGTCACCGTCACGCCCACGGCGGCGGATGAGACCGCGCCAGCCGCGATCAGCCGGCCCGGATGGCGCAGCTCCCGCCGCGCGAACGCCTCCAGCGCGTCGACCGCCGCATCGACCCGCCGGCGCTGGGTGATCTGCGCCAGCAGTCGGGCGTCCAGGGCGTCGCCGCCGGGGATGGGCGGCAGGGCGGCGCGCACGAGCGCGGCGGCCTCCAGCAGTGGAGCCGTGGCGCGATCGGCGACCGGCCGATCGCCGGCCATCAGCCGCTCGACGGCGTGCTCCAGGCGTTCCGCCTGGCTGCGGGGTGTCACGAATGGCTGCTCCGTGGACAGGGATGGGTCAACGGTTGGCGGGGAAGGGCCCCTCATCCTAGCCAACACCGCCAGCGGCGGACTGTTACCCCTTTCGCCTTCGGAAGTGAAAGCGGCTACCCCTGGATCGCTTCCGCTGCGGTCCGGAATTGCAGGTCACCGTGGTGAACTCGGCGCCGATCGGATTTCCGCGGTGATCGAGATCAATCACGATCTCCTCAGTCTCACTCTGGACGACGGGGTTGGAGCGCCATCTCCGGCGGGGCAACCTGTCAGCGAATTGAAGGTAGCTCTGGCACCCCCAAGCTGCCCGTCGAATGCCCTGAAAGCGCGCCGCCAGCTCGTCATCGGCGCCGAACCGCCCGTTGCGGATGAATGTCACGAGTCCGCTCGGATCCAGATCGAAGAACTCGAGCTCGTCGTCGGCCAAGTGGTGGTCTGGACGCGTGCCCGGCAGCGAGTTGTACAGGGTCACCCGAGCGTCAACCGCGGGCACTCAGCCGTGCCGCCAGCTCGCGCAGCGAGCGATGGAGCAGCACGCGGACCGCGCCGGGTGATCGGTCCAGGACCTCGGCGATCTCGTTGGTCGTCAGGTCGTCGACGAAGCGCAGCAGGATCACCTGGCGCCGGTCGTCGGGCATCTGGGCGACCACCCGCCGGATCTCGCGCAGCTCGTCGGCGAGCGCCACCTGGCCCGCCGGATCGGCGTCCGGAGCCGGTCGCTCGAAGTCATCCGGCAGCCGCTCGGTCCGCTTGCGCGCCCGGCTGCGGTGCGCGTTGGCGATGGTGTTGTGCGCGATG